>NZ_CAXUQW020000003.1:0-315456 GCF_964253355.1 Brevundimonas sp. LjRoot202
GCCCGCCGGCGAGGGTCCGCCCGAAGGCGGCGAGGCCGAAGCGCCCGCCCCCCGGCGCCGCGCGCCGCGCCGCAAGGTCGAGGCTCCGGCCGACGAGGGATAGCCGCTTCGGGCGTGAGGGCGCTTGACGTCGCGGGCCCGGACCGGTCCAAGGGCGTCTGTACGTTTACGGACTCCGCCTCGCTGCGGCAGGGCGGCGTCCGCAATCCCACGGGAGCGCCGTATGCTTCGCCTGTTCCGGCCCTCAGTCCTTGGCGCCATCGCCATCGCCGCCGCCGTCGTGTCCGCCTGCGCGACCACGCCTTCCCCGCCTCCGCCCCCGCCGCTCGACGAACCCGGCGCCGGTCCGGTGCTGCGCGACTGGCGCACCATCATCACCTCCGGCGACCGTGACCGCTACGACCGGCTCGACGCCGCCTGGTCGCTGGCGCTGCAGCAGGCCCGCCGCCAGCGCGGGTCCGGCGACCTCGCCTCGACCGGCGAGCTGATCGACCCCGACGCCGCACGGCCGTCGGTGATCCCGCCGGCCGGCGACTACCGCTGCCGCACCGTCAAGCTGGGCTCCCAGGGGGGCGAGGACGGCCTCGGCTATGTCGTCTACAGCTGGTTCGCCTGCCGCATCGAACAGACGCCGAACGGGCTCAAATTCAGCAAGCTGACCGGCAGCCAGCGCCCCTCCGGCCTGCTCTTCCCGGAGAACGACCGGAGCATGATCCTGCTCGGTTCGATGGCCCTGGCCGACGAGCCGCCGGCCAATTCATACGGCCAGCGTCCCGACCGCGACCTGGTCGCCGTGCTGGAGCGGATCGGCGAGCGCCGCTGGCGGCTGGTGCTGCCGTGGCCCCTGAACGAATCCAATCTCGACCTGATCGAGCTGGTCCCCGCCTGATCCCTGATCGACGCTGAACCGCCACGCGCCTGAGCCGTTGGGAGGGCTCAGCCGAACGGAGTCTCCCCGGATGCGAACCCCCGCCGCCGTCGCCGCGCTCGCCATCCTGCTGGCCGCTTGCGGCGACCGGCCCGCTGATCGGGACGCCGCGCCGGCCGCGCCGGCCGCGTCGGCCCCCGCCGATCCGCCGGCCTCCACGCCCGCCCCGCCCGCTCGCGGCGAACAGGACGCGACCGCCGACTGGCGCGAGGTGGTTTCGGTCGAGGACGCCGCCGCCCTGGGCCGTCTCGACCAGGCCTGGCGCCTCGCCCGCGCCGAGGCCGAGGACAAGGGATTCGCCGACGAGGTCGAGGCCCTCGGCCCGTTGGTCGACCCGAACGCGGGCCAGGCCGACCGCCTCCAGCCGCCGCCCGGCGCCTACCGTTGCCGCGCCATCAAGCTGGGGTCCAACGGGCCCGGCGGACTCGGCTATCTCGAATACCCCTTCTTCCGCTGCACCATCGAACTGACCCCCGGCGGCGATCTGATCCTGACCAAGACCACCGGGTCGCAGCGCACGCGCGGCCTGCTCTATCCCGACACCGATCGCCGCCTCGTCTTCATCGGCGCCCAGGCCTGGGGCATGGATGAGACGACCTTCCCCCGCTACGGCGAACAGCGCGTCCGCGACCAGGTCGGCGTCTTCGAGCGCATCGGCTCCAACCGCTGGCGGCTGGTGATTCCGTGGCCCCGGGTCGATTCCAAGCTGGAGATCCTCGAACTGGTTCGCTGACGTCGCCTTGACCCCGCTCGCCCGGGCGGCGAGTCTGCCCCAAAGCGGAGCCGTTCCGCGTCCAGATGTCAGGGGGCTTTCATGCGCGGATTCAGCGTCACCATCGGTTCGGTCATCGCCATCGTCGTCATCGGCGTTCTCGTGCTGATCGGCCTGCCGACCTACAACGTCTATTCCAAACAGATGCAGGGCAAGGCCGCCTACGAGCAGGCGGTTCAGGACCGCCGCATCCGGGTGCTCGAGGCCCAGGCCGCCCTCGACTCCGCCCAGCTGACCGCCCAGGCCGAGGTCGCCCGCGCCCGCGGCACAAACGAGGCCAACCGCATCATGGCCGAGAGCCTCGGCGGCCCCGACAACTACCTGCGCTGGTCCTACATCCACATGCTGGAGGAGACCGCCGGCAAGCCGGGCCGCGAGGTCATCTACATCCCGACGGAAGCCTCCATGCCGATCCTCGAGGCCAGCCGCTCGCGCCCGGCGCAGTAGGGCCGGCGGCTGGACTCTTCCCGGCGTTCGGCCCAGCATTCCCGCCCAAACCTTGGGAGGGGGACATGCGGGCAAGGCGTATCGTTCGGGTCGAGGGAGCGCTCCGGGCGATCCCGGCCCTGCTGTTGATCGCCGCCCTGTCGGCCTGCGGCGCCCAACGCGTGGATTCCGCCGCCGAGGAACGCAGCCTGATGCAGACCAGTCGCGAATGGTCGCAGGCGGCGTCGACCGGCGACGTGGACGCCATCGTCAACTACTGGGCGGACGACGCGGTGGTGATGATGCCGGGCCTGCCGACCTTCACCGGAAAGCCCGCGATCCGGAGCTATGTCGAGGAGAGCCTGAAGGTCCCCGGCTTCCGGATAAGCTGGGAGCCGCTGGAGGCCCATGTCTCCTCATCCGGCGACATGGCCTACCTGCTGGAACGCTCCGAGGTCACGATGCCGGGCCCCTCCGGTCAACTGGTGACGCAGCAGTTCAGGGGCGTCACGATCTGGAAAAAGGACGCCGGCGGCGACTGGAAGAACGTCGTCGACCTCTCCAACGCCGTAGCGCCCGAGCAGCCGCCTTCACACTGACGGAGCGGGTGCCGGATCGCCGCCCTGCCCCGCCACGCAGGCGATCGCCTGCTGGTAAAGCGCCGTCGCCGGCTCCAGCCGGCGGGCTTCGGCCAGCGCCGCATCGGCCTCATCGCAGCGGCCGGCCCCGGCCAGGGCGGCGGCGAGGCTGTGGCGAACCGCGCCGATCTCCGGCGCCGCCTGCACCGCCTTCTCGCAGAAGGGCAGGCCCTCGGCCGGGCGGCCGGCGCGAACCAGGATGTAGCAGTGATTGTTCAGGTAGCCGGCGTTCGTCGGCGCCGCCTTCACCGCCACGAGGCTGGCCTCCAGCGCGCCGTCGAAATCGCCGAGCTGCTCCAGCACCAGCGCCAGGCTGCCGTAACCGTCCGCATCCTTGACCGGCAGGGCGCGGAAGTCGGCGAAGGCCTCCTCGAAGGCCGGATCGCGGCCCGTCTTGAGGATCGGCAGCACCAGGCTGAGCAGGAACCGCCGCCCCTCCTCGTCCACCGGCGCCAGCTGGCGCTGCGCCTCGTGGGCCGGGTCGCCGGACAGGATCAGCCAGGCCATGCGAGCGTCGGCCGTGGCCTCCTTGTCGCGTCCGACGTGCCGGAAGGTGTCGGCCCGGAAGGCGTGCAGGAGGACATCGGAATAGACCTCGTCGCCGCCGGCGGCCAGGTCGTACAGCCGCTCGGCCGCGCCATAGTCGCGGTTCAGATAGGCTTGTGTGGCTTGGTTCTGTCGCGCCAGCCGCTGCTCCGGAGAGCCCTCCGGCAGCGCCGCGGCGCAGGCGGCCCAGTCGGGCGCCACCCCCGGCGCCGGATCGCAGACGGCGGGGATTTCCTGGGGCGCGACGGTCAGGGCCAGGGCGAAGGCGAGCGCGATCATCGGGTCAAGCCTTCGTCAGGCGCAGATCGTGGAAATCGTAGCTGAAGTCCGCGTCGGGCGAGACCGCCTTCATCGTCGCCGTCACGGGCGCGCCGTTCTCAAGCTTGAAGACGACGAAGGCATCCTCCTCGCGCTTGTCGGGGAAGCGGGTCCGCATCGTCTCGCCGTCATAGGGCTCCAGCGGCCCCTTCAGCGCCGGCGTATGGGTGAAGTCCAGCCACAGGCCGCCGTCGCGTTGCGAGACCACGATGTCGCCATACCACGGGTCCCGCCACGTCCCGGCGTAGGCCTCGAGCGGCAGCGACGGGGCCGCCCCGGCCGCCTGTTTCGCATCGATCTCGGCCGCGGCCGCGATCGATTTGGCGTCGCTCTGGTCGCGCAGCCGGACGCTGTCGGCGATCCAGTCGAACCCGGCCTTGCCCATGACGATGTCGGCGATGCCCGAGCGCAGGGCGCGCAGCAGATAGCTCTCCTCGGCGTTGGAGAAGATCGAGAAGCCGGCGTCCCGACCGGGGATCAGCACGGTCGCGGAAATCCCGCCCGGCGAGCCCCCGCCATGGGTGACCATCCGCTCGCCGCGATAGTCCTGGACCTGGAAGCCCATGGCGTAGGTCGAGGCGATGGCCCGCCCCGGCAGCTCCGCCGTCGGCCCCTCGGACGAACCGATGATGATGTTCGGCCGCCACATCTCCTTCGCGGCGTCCTCCGAGAACAGCCGCGTCCCGTCCGGCAGCTCGCCCATGGCCAGCCGCAGGCCGATCCATTTGGCCCAGTCGGTCGCCGTCGTGCACAGCCCGCCCGCCGCCGCCGCCGAATCCCAGTTCCACACCCCGGCGATGGAGTCGGCGATCTGCACCATCTCGCCCTGGTAGCGCAGCGGCGGGCCGATCCGGGCGTGGGGCAGGGCCGACTTCGCCGGGTCGGCGAGGGTCGCCATCGGCACGGTCTCGCTCATGCCGAGACGGTCGAGGATGCGGCTCTGGACGAAGTCCTCCCAGCGCATCCCCGAGACCGCCGCCAGCACCTCGCCGGCGACCACGAACATAAGGTTGCAATAGTGGTAGCGGGCGCGGAGCCCGTCCTCGATCGGCACGAACGGAACGGCCGCCATCACCTCTTCGCGGCTGCGGTCGCTGTTGGGCCAGAACAGCAGGTCGCCGGCCCCCAGTCCGAACCCGGCCCGGTGGCTGAGGGTGTCGCGCACCGTGATCCGCTCGCCGATCACCGGGTCGGACAGGGTGAAGCCGGGCAGGTAGGTCCTGACCGGCTCGTCCCACTTCACCTTCCCCTCGTCGACCATCATGGCCAGGGCGGCGGCGGTGACGTTCTTGGTGTTGGAGGCGATGGCGAACAGGGTGTGCTCGTCGGCCCGCGCCGCCTCGCCCTGCACCCGCACGCCATAGCCGCGGGTCAGCACCGGCGCGCCGTCCTTGACCACGGCGATCGACACCGCCGGCTGATCCGGGAACGCCGCCAGCGCCTGTTTCACATAGGCGTCCACCGCCTCGGCCAGCGCCTCGCCGGCCGGCGAGGGGCCGGTCTGGGCGTGCGACAGCGAGGGCAGGGCGGCGCCTGCCGCGACAGACGAAACCAGCGCCGCGCGGCGCGTGAGGCGGATGGACATGAGGACGCTCCCGACAGACTTCGCCGGAACGCTAGCGAAGGTCCGCCGCCGCCGCCACCCGCCTCTTGTGTGACCCCATCGCCACACCCACCTCAGCCGCAACCGGACGGCCCGTTGCTTGCTTCTCAAGGACGCGCCTTCCGCATTCCGCCTCATCAGGGGAAAGCATGAATCTCGACCTCTATTCCGACCGCGCCAAACAGGCCGTCCAGTCGGCCCAGTCTCTGGCCCTCGCCCGCCGGCACCAGCAGTTCGCCCCCGAACACCTGCTCAAGGTGCTGCTCGAGGAGCGCGACGGCCTGGCCCGCACCCTGATCACCGCCGCCGGCGGCGATCCCGCGAAAGCCGAGTCCGCTGTCGAAACCGCCCTCAGCAAGCGGGCCCAGGTCTCCGGCGGCTCGGGCCAGCTCTATCTCGACGGCGACACCGCCCGCGTCTTCGCGACCGCCGAGGCTGCTTCGAAGAAGGCCGGCGACGCCTTCGTCACCACCGAACGCCTGCTCTCGGCCATCGCCCGCGAGGGCGGGGTCGCCGCCACCGTGCTGGCCTCGGTCGGCGCCACCCCCGACGCGCTCGACGCCGCCATCAACGAAATCCGCAAGGGCAAGACCGCCGACAGCGCCGGGGCGGAAGACGCCTACGACGCCCTCAAACGCTACGCCCGCGACCTGACCCTGGCCGCCCGCGACGGCAAGATCGACCCGGTCATCGGCCGCGACGAGGAGATCCGCCGCACCATCCAGGTCCTCGCCCGCCGCACCAAGAACAACCCCGTCCTGATCGGCGAGCCCGGCGTCGGCAAGACCGCCATCGTCGAGGGCCTGGCCCTGCGTATCGTCAACGGCGACGTGCCCGAGAGCCTGCGCGACAAGAAGGTCATGGCCCTCGATCTCGGCGCCCTGATCGCCGGCGCCAAATACCGCGGCGAGTTCGAGGAGCGGCTCAAGGCCGTGCTGGCCGAGGTCACCGCCGCCGAGGGCGGCATCATCCTGTTCATCGACGAGATGCACACCCTCGTCGGCGCCGGCAAGGGCGACGGCGCCATGGACGCCTCCAACCTGCTCAAGCCCGCTCTCGCCCGCGGCGAGCTGCACTGCGTCGGCGCCACCACCCTCGACGAATACCGCAAGCACGTCGAAAAGGACGCTGCCCTCGCCCGCCGCTTCCAGCCGGTCTTCGTCGAGGAGCCGTCGGTTGAGGACACCGTTTCGATCCTCCGTGGACTGAAGGAGAAGTACGAGGTCCACCACGGCGTGCGCATCGCCGACGGCGCCATCGTCGCCGCCGCGACCCTGTCGAACCGCTACATCACCGACCGCTTCCTGCCCGACAAGGCCATCGACCTGATCGACGAGGCCGCCAGCCGGGTGCGCATGGCCGTCGACTCCAAGCCCGAGGCACTGGACGAGATCGACCGCCGCGCCGTCCAGCTCAAGATCGAGCGCGAGGCCCTGAAGAAGGAGACCGACAAGGCCTCGGTCGCCCGCCTCGAAAAGCTCGAGGACGAGATCGCCGACCTCGACGCCCAGTCCGACGACCTCACCGCCCGCTGGAAGGCCGAGAAGGAGAAGGTCGGCGCCGGCGCCCAGCTGCGCGAAACCCTCGACCGCCTGCGCGCCGAACTGGCCGCCGCCCAGCGCGCCGGCGACCTCGGCCGCGCCTCCGAGATCGCCTACGGCCAGATCCCCGGCATCGAGAAACAGCTCGCCGAGGCCGAGGCCAATGAGGCCGACAAGTCCGGCCCCCTGACCCCCGAGGTCGTCGACGCCGAACAGATCGCCCAGGTCGTCAGCCGCTGGACCGGCGTCCCGGTCGACAAGATGCTGGAGGGCGAGCGCGAGAAGCTGCTCCAGATGGAGGCCGCCCTGTCCCGCCGCGTGGTCGGCCAGGACGCGGCGCTCGAGGCCGTCTCCGACGCCGTGCGCCGCGCCCGCGCCGGCCTCAACGACCCCAACCGCCCGCTCGGCTCCTTCCTGTTCCTCGGCCCCACCGGCGTCGGCAAGACCGAGCTGACCAAGGCCCTGGCCGAGTTCCTGTTCGACGACGAGGCCGCCATCACCCGCATGGACATGTCGGAATACATGGAGAAGCACAGCGTCTCCCGCCTGATCGGCGCCCCGCCCGGCTACGTCGGCTATGACGAGGGCGGCGCCCTGACCGAGGCCGTCCGCCGCCGCCCCTATCAGGTCGTGCTGTTCGACGAGGTCGAAAAGGCCCACCCCGACGTCTTCAACGTCCTGCTCCAGGTCCTCGACGACGGCCGCCTCACCGACGGCCAAGGCCGCGTCGTCGACTTCAGGAACACCCTGATCATCATGACCAGCAACCTCGGCTCCGAGGCCCTCGCCGGCCAGGGCGAAGGCGACGACGTCGAGACCGTCCGCCCCTACGTCATGGAGCAGGTCCGCGCCCACTTCCGCCCGGAGTTCCTCAACCGCATCGACGAGATCATCCTGTTCCGCCGGTTGGGGAGGGACCAGATGGCGGGGATCGTCCGTATACAGCTGGGGCGGTTCGAAAAGCTTCTGGCCGACCGGAGACTGACGCTGGCGCTGGACGGCAGCGCCGCCGCCTGGCTCGCCGACAAGGGCTACGACCCGGTCTACGGCGCCCGGCCTTTGAAACGCGTCATCCAGAAGGAACTGGTCGACCCGATCGCGCGCAAGCTGCTGGCGGGGGAGATAGAGGACGGGAGCGTGATCGCGGTGTCAGCGGGGGAAGGCGGACTGGAGATCGGGAAGGCGCGGGTGCATTAGGGCGCGACCTCCCCCCTTTCGTCATCCTCCGGCAAGCCGCGCCTCTGCGGCGCAGACCAGGGGACCCAGCGGCGCGCGCGAGCGCGACCCTGTCGGGAGCGCCGCTGTTGAACCAGCCTGCGAGAACAGGTCGCCTCCGGCGCCGCTGGGTCCCCCGGTCTCGGCTTCGCCTCGCCGGAGGATGACGAAAGGAAGGGCGCTAAACTTCGGCCTTCCCGCTCTCCAACTCCGCGATCCGCGCGCTGATCTGCTTCTCGAACTTGTAGATGTCCGTCAGGTCGCCGAGCAGATGCCGTTCCTCGTCCTTGGCCTTGAAGGTGCCGAGATATTTGGTCGTGATGCCGTTGAAGTGCAGCCGCGCCAGCGTCCGCCGGTTGTTGTCGTCCAGCAGGATGGCGCAATAGGATTTGGCGTCCCGCATGATGATCCGCTTCGGATCGACATGGCGTGAGGCGATGGCCTGCACGATGTGGAAGCCGGAAATCTCCTCGGCGGTCGTGAAGACGCCGATGTCATCCACCTCGGCGCCGCCCTCCGCTTGGCCGTCCTCCTTGGGTGATGAAGCGTTCAGCGCCGACGACAGGCGGTCGTTGACCAGATCGCGGATCAGCGCCGCGATCGATCCGACCACCAGCTTGCCGAAATTGTCCTTCACGGCCGAGGTCACCCGGCCATCGTGGACCCGCTTGGCCAGCATCCCCACGAACTCGGGCGAGGGCTCCGCGAACTCATGCTCCAGCTCCTTCCGGATGAGCGACTGGAGCTTCAGATTGCCGGCCTCCTTGACGATCCGGTCGATGTCGAACGTGCCCTTGGAGAAAGCTTCTATCGTCTTGACGTCGCCCCCCTTGAGCGCCGCCATCGAGAAGGTGAAGAATGGCTTGTCGTCCATCCTGTTCGGTCGTTCGACGTCCGAATAGAATTGGTAGATCACGCCATTGGTCAGGATCGCCAGCCGCGCCTCCGTCACGCTGAAGTAGCGGAACAACTGCCCGGCGTGATTGATGCCGAGCTCCACGGAAGCCGGTTTGCACTCAACCAGAATGGTGACCTTGCCGTCCTTACAGATGGCGTAGTCGACCTTCTCGCCCTTCTTGGTGCCGACGTCGGCGCAGAACTCGGGGATGACTTCTCCCGGATTGAACACGTCGTATCCGAGCGTCTGAATGAAGGGCATGACGAGAGCGGTTTTCGCCGCCTCCTCGGTCAGAAGCACTTCCCGGTGTTCAAGAGCTTTCTGCTGAAGTTCCTTCAGCCGCGCCGCCAGTTCCATACGTCCCCTCCCCAGGTTCGCGTAAGACGCGCATCCTTGACCCGAAGAGCGAGGTTCGTCCACCCGCGATTGACCTCCGTCGTTCCCGCCCCCTTTCGTCATCCTCCGGCAAGCCGCGCCTTCGCGGCGCAGACCGGGGGACCCAGCGGCGCGCGGGAGCGCGAAGCTGTCGGGAGCGCCGCTGGGTTACGACAGCCTGCGTGAACAAGTCGCCTCCGGCGCCGCTGGGTCCCCCGGTTCCGCGCTTCGCGCGGCCCGGAGGATGACGAAAGGAAGGGGGAACTGCTCACCACAGCGCGAACCCGCCACCTGAACCCCCGCACCGGATGCAGATCGTCGACGCCCGCCCTCGCCGGGCATAGCTTCCCCGCATGGGGACGCACCGGACGTTCATCGCCACCTACATCATGGGCAGCGGGCGGAACGGAACGCTCTACACCGGCATGACCTCGAACCTCGTTGCCCGCGTGTGGCGGCACGAGACCCACGTCTTCCCCGGCTTCACCGACCATCACACCTGCACGCGCCTCCTGTGGTTCGAGCGCCACGCCTGGGTGACCGCAGCGATCCGGCGCGAGAAGCGGATCAAGAAATGGCTGCGCGACTGGAAGCTCAAGCTGATCGAGGACGCCAACCCCGAATGGCTCGACCTGGCCGCCGACTGGTTTCCGGAGAACGACCCGAACTGGGCTCCGCCCGCCGAGGACTGATCCCCTCTTTCGTCATCCCGGGCAAGCGGCGGAGCCGCGCAGACCCCGGGACAGGGCGGCGCGCGGGAGCGCGAAACCGTCGGCCGCATCGCCGACCGGAGTGAACGCTGTGAACGGTGTTTTCCATCCACCCGCTCCATCTCGCCTCCGTCGCGAAATCCGGTCTATCCTCCCCCCATGTCCGACTCCCGCCACGGCCCGTGCGACGCCGGTCAGGTCCAGGCCGCCGCGGCCCCGGCGCAGCCCCTGTCGACCGCCCGCAAGCGCTGGATTCTCGCCGCCACCGTGCTCGGCTCCAGCCTGACCTTCATCGACAGCTCGGCCCTCGGCGTGGCCCTGCCGGCCATCCAGAACGACCTTGGGGCCGGCCCGGCCGCGACCCAGTGGGTCTCCAACGCCTATCTGCTGACCCTCGGGGCGCTGGTGCTGATCGGTGGCGCGGCCGGCGACCGCTTCGGGCGGCGCAAGGTGTTCCTGATCGGCGTCGCCGTCTTCGCCCTCGCCTCGATCGCCTGCGGCCTCGCCCCCACGGTCGAGCTGCTGATCGCCGGACGCGCCGTACAGGGGATCGGCGCGGCCCTGCTGACCCCCGGCGCCCTCGCCGTGATCGGCTCGGCCTTTCCGCCCGACGAGCGCGGCAAGGCCTTCGGGACCTGGGCCGGGGCCGGGGCCATCTTCGGCATGGTCGGGCCGCTGGTCGGCGGCTGGCTGGCCGACGCCGCCGACTGGCGCTTCATCTTCTGGATCAATCCGCCGCTGGCCCTGCTCACCGTCCTGATCACCCTCAAGGCCGTGCCCGAGAGCCGCGATGAAAAGGCCCGCGGCCTCGACGGCCTCGGCGCGCTTCTCGCCATCGGCGGCCTCGGCGGCCTGACCTGGGCCCTGACCGCCGCCCCCGACCTCGGCTGGACCGACCCGCTGATCCTCGCCGGCCTGATCGGCGGCGCCCTCCTGCTGGCCGGCTTCCTCTGGGCCGAGGCGCGCCAGCGCCACCCGATGATGCCGCTCGGCCTGTTCAAATCGTCCGTGTTCAGCGGAATCAACCTTCTGACATTACTCCTTTATTTCGCCCTCGGCGGGGCGATGTTCTTCCTGCCCTTCGACCTGATCCGGGTGCACGGCTGGAGCGCCACCATGGCCGGCGCCGCCCTGCTGCCCTTCGCCGTCATCATGGGCCTGTTCTCGGGATACGCCGGCAAGCTGGCCGACCGCTTCGGGGCGAAGCTGTCGCTCAGCCTCGGCCCGGTCCTCGCCGGCGTCGGCCTCGCCCTGCTGGCCATCCCCGCGCCGGGGGCCGGCTACGTCGACGGGCCGCTGGCCGGGATGACGGTGACGGCCGTCGGCATGACCCTCGCCGTCGGCCCCCTGACCGCCGCCGTCATGGGCGCCGTCCCGCCCGGCCGCACCGGTGTCGCCTCGGGGGTCAACAACGCCGTCGCCCGCGTCGCCGGCCTGCTCGCCATCGCCCTGCTCGGCGTGATCCTGTCGGCGGTGTTCACGGCCCGGGCCGACAGCCCCGACGCCCGCGCCCTGCTCGGCCAGGTCATGGCCGGCGCCGATCTGGAGGCCGCCGCCCGCGACGCCTTCCACGCCGCCTTCCGGGCCGTGATCCTGACCTGTGCGGGCTTAGCCGTTGTGGGCGGGATCATCGGCGGCCTGACCGCCCCCGGCCGTCAGAAGGCCGAGTAGAGGGCGTCCAGCAGCCGCACCGCCCGCGGATCGCCGATCAGATGCGGCGACTGCCGGGTCATCACATAGGCGCCGGAAACCTTCGCCGCCGGATCCGCGAAGGCGCACGAGCCGCCCCAACCGTAGTGGCCGACCGTCCCGGCGTTCGGCCCGAACATCCCCAGCCCCTCGTTGCGCATCAGCCCCGCCGCCCAGCTGATCCGGAACGGCACGACCTTGTCCAGGCCCCGCACCCTTTCCCGCGTCGCCGCCGCCAGGGTCTCCGCCGACAGCACCGTCCGCCCCTCCAGCTCGCCCCCGGCCGCGAACACCCCCATGATCCGCGCCAGGTCCCGCGCCGTGCCGTGCAGATTGGCCGAGGGCAGCTCCATGGTCCGCCATTCCGCCGAGCCGCGGCCGGCGGGAGCCGAGCCCGTGTCGAGGAAAGCGGCGCGCTTGATGGCGTCGATGACGCCCAGGTCCGGGGCCGCCGTCGGCTTCTTCATCTGCGCCACCCGGGCGTGCTCGGCCTCGGGCAGACCAATCCACAGATCCAGTCCGGGGAAGTCCTCCCGCAGCGCCGTCCCCATGCTGCGCCCGTCGACCAGCCGGAACAGCTCGCCCGCGAGCAGGCCGATGGTGATCGGGTGATAGCCCGACCCCGTCCCCGGCGGCCACATCGGGGCCTGGGCGCACAGCCGCGCCAGCGCCGCCTCGCGGTCGAACCAAATGCTCGGCTCGACGGGTTCCGAGAAGCCCGGCAGGCCGGCCTGATGGCTCATCAGTTCGCCGACCGTGATGCGGTCCTTGCCGGCCTGCCCGAAGTCCGGCCAGTAGCTGGCGACCGGTCGCTCATAGTCCAGCCGGCCACGCTCGACGCAACCGGCGATCAGCAGGGCCATCACCGCCTTGCCGGTCGAGAACACTGGCGTCAGCGTGGTCTCGCCATAGGGCACGGTCTTCGCCGCATCGGCCCAGCCGGCCCACAGGTCGATCGCCGGCTCGCCGTCGATGCAGACGCTGAACCGCGCCGCCCGCTCGTTCAGCCCTTCCGGGGCGTCGGTGAAATTGGCGGCGAAGGCGTCCTTCACAGCGGAGAAGCGCGGCGGACAGACGCCCTGGATGTCGGGGAGATCGCTCATGACGTCGTCGTAGCGCGCTGCGCCAGCCAGTCCAGCACTCCCTCCGCCGCGACCACGCCCGAGGCCATCGAGGCCTGAAGCAGATAGCCGCCCGTCGGCGCCTCCCAGTCCAGCATCTCGCCGGCCACGAACACCCCCGGCAGGGCCTTCAGCATCAGCCGGTCGTCCACTGCGTCGAGCCGCACGCCCCCGGCGGAGGAGATGGCCCGCGCCAGCCCCTGCACCCCGGTCAGGGTCAGCCGCACCGCCTTGATCCGCCGCGCCAGCTTGTCCGCTCCCTCGGGCAGAGCCCCCGGAATCTCGCGCAGCAGGCCGACGCCGACCGGCGACAGCCCCGCCGCCTTCCTCAGCCAGTTCGACACGCTGTCCTTGCCGCGCGACTTCGTCAGCCGCCCGGCCAAGGCCTCGATCGACAGGTCGGGCCGCAGGTCGACCGTCAGGGTCGCCGACCCCTCCCGCTCGATCGCCTCCCGCAGCGCCGCGGACAGGGCGTAAACCGCCCCGCCCTCCAGCCCGTAGGCTGTCACCATCGCCTCGCCGCGCACCGTCGTGTCGCCGAACGTCAGCGCCACCGGCTTCAACGGCTGCCCCGCGAACCGCTCCGCGAAGACCGTCGACCACGCTACGTCGAAGCCGACGTTCGACGGCCGGAAGGGTTCGACGGCCACGCCCTCCGCCTCCAGCCATGCGCGCCAGCCGCCGTCCGAGCCCAGCCGCGGCCAGCTCGCCCCGCCGAGCGCCAGCACCACCGCGTCGGGCCGCTCGACCCGCTCGCCGTCGGGCGTCCCGAACACCCAGCCGCCGTCACGGCGTCCGGTCCAGCGCGACCGTGTCCGCACCTCGACGCCCAGCGCCGCCAGCCGCCCCAGCCACGCCCGCAGCAGCGGCGAGGCCTTCATCGCCCGCGGGAACACCCGCCCCGACGAGCCGGTGAACACCGGCTGCCCCAACCCCTCGGCCCAGCCGATCAGGTGCGTCGGCGAGAACCGCTCCAGCCACCCCGCCACCATGCCGGCCGCCGCGCCGTAGCGGCCGGTGAAGGCCTCCAGCGGCTCCGAATGGGTCAGGTTCAGCCCGCCCCGCCCCGCCATCAGGAATTTGCGCGCCGCCGACGGCATCGCCTCGTGCACGACGACGGCCGCGCCCGCCTGCGCCAGCCGCTCGGCGGCCATCAGCCCGGCCGGCCCGGCCCCGATCACATGCACAATCTTGTCTGGAGAACTCATCCGCCCTTCCTAGACCGGAACGCCCGCGACCGGCATACGCTTCCGCCCCATGAGCGTCGCCTTCACCCGCGAGGAAGATCTGGAGGCCACGGCCGCCGACCTTCCCGACCGCCCGATCTCGCCGCATCCGAACCTCGTCACCCCCGAGGGGCTGGCGGCGATCGAGGCCGCCCTGGCCGCCGCCCGCGCCGCCTACGGGGCCGCCCAGGCGCACGGCTCGATCGAGGCCGACCGCACCGCCATGGCCCGGGCCACCCGCGACCTGCGCTACTGGTCCGCCCGCCGCGCCACCGCCCAGCTGGTCGAGAGCCCGCCCGACGGCCGCGTCCGCTTCGGCGGCTCGGTGACCATCGAGCGTGAGGACGGCCGCACCCAGACCTGGCGCATCACCGGCGAGGACGAGGCCGACCCCGCCGCCGGCTCGGTCAGCCACGTCTCGCCGCTCGCGGTGGCCCTGATCGGCAAACGGGTCGGCGACGAAGCGACCGTGGCCGGACAGACCGTCGAGATCGTCGCTGTCGATTGAGCGGTTGTAGCCGGGGCCGGGGCGCCCCACCTTGTACGCATCCCGCGCCGCTCAACGGCGTTCTCCCGACGCCCCCGCGTCAGGCGCAGCCGCGCCGGAAAGGAAGCTACGCCGATGGCCCGTAAGCCCAACTACAGTTTCGAACGCATGGAGCGCGAGCGCGCCGACGCCAAGAAGGCCGCCGAAAAAGCCGCCGCCAAGGCCGAGAAGCGCGCCGCCGCGCGGGGCGAGAAGTCGGAAGACGAACCTCAGCCGGAATAGGGGCTTGGGCCGATCAGGCGGCGTCAGTTGACGAACCGGGTCCGGGCGGCGAGCGTCGCGGCCTGCATCGCGCCGATCGCCGGAGCCTGTCATGCTGGCAGCCGTCCTCGCCCTCGCCCTGTTCGTGACGCCGCCTCAACAGACCGCGGCGTGGGGCGACTATGAGTGGCGCAATGGCGTCGGCATGCTGTCGGAACATTATTTCCGGAACGGCGCGGGCTTTCCGTCGGGCTATGAACTCGTCAACGGCACACGCGCCGGCTCCTTCTACCACCTGATTTTCGGGACCCGGCTCGGCTCGGCCTATTTCTGGAACAACGGGACGGAGGCCGGCTCGTCCTACTTCTGGCGCAACGGCGTCGGGCCGGGCAGCCGCTACCACTGGCGCAACGGCCAGAACTGCCTGAGCGAGTACGGCTGGCGCGAAGGCGCAATCTGCGACGGCAGGGAAATCCTCACCTTCCAGACCCTGTGCGTCGCCCGGGCCCTCGACATTCCGCCCTGCCGCACCATCAACGCCCGGCTCGAAGACTGGCTGGAAGGCGCCTCCAGTTTCTCGACAGGCGACCCCGCCGCCGCCGTCGCCCGCATGCGCGAGGCCGTCGATTGAGCCAACCGGACGCGCGCGCGTTCACCTCCACGATAAGCGACGGAGGCCCGGGTGCGCGGCGAGCTGGAGACCTACAAGAAGAAGCGCAACTTCGGCGACACGCCGGAGCCGAAGGGCAGGAAGGGCAAGGCCCGCAAGGCCGGACTGAAGTATCTGATCCAGCGTCACGCCGCGACCCGGCTGCACTACGACTTCCGCATCGAACTGGACGGCGTGCTCAAGTCCTGGGCCGTCACCAAGGCCCCGTCGCGCGACCCCTCGGTCAAGCGGCTGGCGGTCGAGGTCGAGGACCATCCGCTCGACTACGGGGCCTTCGAGGGGATCATCCCGGCCGGCAACTACGGCGCCGGCACGGTGCAGATGTGGGATCGCGGGACCTGGGAGCCGCAGGAGGACGACCTCGACGCCGCCTTCGCCAGGGGCAACGTCAAGATGGTCCTGCACGGCGAACGCCTCCAGGGCAAATGGGCCCTGATCCGGCTGCGCTCCGATCGCGGCAAGCCCTCGAAGCGCAACAACTGGCTGCTGATCAAGGAGAAGGACCCGTTCGCCGTCCCCGGCGAGGGCGAGGCCAACATGGAGATCGACGCCTCCGTGGCCACCGGCCGCAGCCTCGCCGAAATCGCCGAAGGCAAGAAGCGCTGGCTGTCTCCCGCGAAGACGAACAAGGCCGCGCCGCCGAAGCCTGAGGCCCGCCCCGCCGTGACCAGCCACGCCGCCAAGCCCCACGCCTTCGTCCCCATCCAGCTGTGCAAGCTCACCGACTATCCGCCGCAGGGGACCGGCTGGGTGCACGAGATCAAGTTCGACGGCTACCGCCTGCAGGTCGCGGCGGGCGGCGGCCGGGCCACGGTGCGCACCCGCAAGGGCCTCGACTGGTCCGACAAATTCCCCGAGCTGGCCGCCGATGCCGCGCAATGGCCGGACGCCGTCGTCGATGGCGAGCTCTGCGCCCTCGCGGAAAACGACATGCCCGACTTCTCGGCCCTGCAGGCGGCCATCGCCGAAGGCAAAACCGGCGGCCTGGTCTATTTCGCCTTCGACCTGCTGTTCGAGGGCCCCGAGGACCTGCGCAAACTGCCCCTGTCGCACCGCAAGGCGCGGCTGCAGGCTTACGTCGACCGCATCCCCAAGGGCGCCCGCAAGCGCATCCGCTACGTCGACCACTTCGCCACCACGGGGCAGGCCATCCTCGAGAGCGCCTGCCGCATGGACCTCGAAGGCGTCATCTCCAAGAACCTCAACGCCGCGTATCAGGCCGGCCGCTCCACCACCTGGCTGAAATCCAAATGCCGCGGCGGCGACGAGGTGATCATCGGCGGCTGGACCTCGGAGGGCGACCGCTTCCGCTCCCTGATCGTCGGCGTCCACGACAAGGCGGGCCTGCGCCACCTCGGCCGCGTCGGCACCGGCTACAACCAGATCCTGCTCAAGACCCTGCTGCCCGCCCTGAAGGCCGCTGAGACGGACAAGAACCCCTTCGTCGGCAAGGATGCCCCGAAGAAATCGCGCGCCGGCGGCCTGACGATCCACTGGACGAGGCCGGTGCTGGTCGCCGAGGTCGAGCACGGCGGCTACACCGACACCGGCTCCCTGCGCCAGGCGGCCTTCAAGGGCCTGCGCGAGGACAAGCCGCCGTGCGAGGTGACCGAACGGCCCCACGCCCCCGCCGATCCCGCGAAGGAGCCGGGCCGGCACACCGCCGCCGCGCCACTGGCCATGCCGGGCCAGTCCCGCGCCGCCGGCAAGGGCAAAATGGTCGTCGCCGGCGTGTCCATTTCCAACCCGGACAAGGTGTTGTGGCCCGCCGCCGACGGAAAGCCGGCGATCACCAAGGCCGAACTGGTGCGCTATTATGAGATGGCCGCCGAACGCCTCCTGCCCCACGTCGCCGACCGCCCCGTCTCGATCATCCGCGCGCCCGAAGGCATCGGCGGCGAGCGCTTCTTCCAGCGCCACGCCATGCCCGGCTCCAACCCCCGCCTGAAGCTGATCGACGTCAGGGAGCGCAAGCCCTACGTCGGCGTCACCGACGCCGGGGGCCTGGTCGCCATCGGCCAGGCCGGTGGGCTCGAGCTGCACCCGTGGGGCTGCAAGCCCGACGATCCTGAGACGCCCGAGCAGATCACCTTCGACCTCGACCCCGACGAGGGTCTCGACTTCGCCGACGTCATCGCCGCCGCCAAACGGATGAAGTCGGAGCTCGAGGGCCTCGGCCTCAACCCCTTCGTCAAGACCACCGGCGGCAAGGGGCTGCACGTCGTCGTGCCCATCCTCGCCGACGGGCGCAGCCGAATCGACTGGGACCAGTGCAAGGCTTTCGCCAAGGAGGTGTCCGAGATCGTCCGCCGCGAACACCCCGACCGCTTCACCACCACCATCGCCAAGAAGGCGCGCGGCGGGAAGATCTTCCTCGACTATCTGCGCAACGGCCGCATGGCCACCGCCGTCGCCCCGTGGTCGCCCCGCGCCCGCCCCGGCGCCGGGCTCGCCTTCCCCCTGTCGTGGGGTCAGGTGAAGTCCGGCCTGGACCCGAAGGCCTACACCCTGCACGACGCCGCCGCCCTGCTGAAGAAGCCCGACCCATGGAAGGACTTCCGCGACGGCGCGGTGAACCTGAGGCCGGTGCTCGGGAAGATCGGGCTCTAGCGGCCCGCCCTTGTCCGACGCGGAGGCGTTGCGATCACCGGGTGTAGGCGGGCGGCATCGCGCCTTCGCCGCCGTCGGCGTAGCGGTCGCGGAGCAGGAACTGTCGGCTGGTCGGGGCCTGTTCGGCGCCGCCGATGAAGATGGTCTCGGCGAGGCTGAGCGGCTCCAGAGGGTCGCCGGACCAGATCACCACGTCGGCCGCGGCGCCGGGGCGCAGTTCGCCGAACTGGCCGGCCATGCCGAAGATGCGAGCCGGATTGACCGTGATCGCCTCGATCGCCGACTCATACGACAGGCCGTGCGAGACGGCGTTGCCGGCGTTGTAGCGGGTCTCCCGGGCGCGGTGGATCGAACCCTCGTTGCCCTTGATGGCGATCAGCACCCCGGCGGCGTCCAGCGCCGCCGCGTTCTGCATGCGCACCGCGCGGGTCTCGAAATTGCCCGGCAGGTTGGAGATCGGATTGAGCAGCACCGGCACGCCGGCGGCGGCGATCTGGTCGGCGACCAGCCAGCCCTCCTCGGCCCCGTCGAGGATGATCTTCACCCCCTCCTCGCGAGCCAGGCGCAGCACCTGCTGGATGTCGGCGGCGCGGCGCACCGTGACGATCAGCGGCATGTCGCCATTGGCGACCGGGATCAGGGCCTCGAGGTCGGCGCGCGACAGCGAGAGGTCGCGCAGGCCGGCGCGGTCATAGGCGGCCTTGTTGCGGGCGTAGAGGCGGACCTCGGCCAGGGTCTCCTTGAACTGGACGAACTCGGCCCCGCGCGCGCCGCCGGCGACGCCGGCCCCGGCCTCGCCGAACGGCGCGACCATGGCCACACGCGGCTTGACGAGAATGTCGCTCCCCTCGGCGAGGTGGATGATGGCGGCCTGGCCGGCGAACAGGCTGGGCGACTGATAGCCGCCGTCGCCGACGCCGGCGAAGTCGCTGTCGTCATGGGCGTGGCCGCCGCCGCCGCCGCCCGGATGATTGGGGACGACGATGGCCCGGGTGATGCCGCCGAGGCGGGCCACCGGCAGGGTGAAGGACCACGGATCGAGGCCGTAGGAGACATCGAACGAGGCGCTGATGGTGTTGGCGCCGTTACGCAGGTCGTCCGAGCCGCCGACGGAGGAAACCTCGGAGGCGCCGAGGCCCGAGTCGACCGCGACGAAGCCTGGAGCGACGACCTTGCCGGTGGCGTCGATGATGCGGGCGGTCGCCGGCGGCGCCATGACCCCGACCGAGACGACGCGGCCGTTCTGGATGACGACGGTGCCGTTCTCGATCACCGAGGTTCCGGTCAGCACCCGGCCGCCGGTGATGGCGGTCAGCTCCTGGGCGAAGGCGGGGGACGCGAGGACGGCGACCGAGGCCGCCGCGAGGATGAGGGTCCTGAGGCGCATCAGCGGGCTCCCTGCGTCACGTTGGCGGCGGAAACGCCGTAGCCGGGCTGGCCCAGCTCGAAGTCGGACACCGGCTGATAGGCCGGGTTGAAGCGGTCAAAGGCGAGGCCGCCGTCGATGAAGACCTGGTCGGCGCGGGCGTAGACGCTGAACGGATTGGCGCTCCAGATCACCACGTCGGCGCGCTTGCCGGCCTCGAGCGAGCCGGTCTGGTCGGCGATGCCGAGCGATCGGGCCGGGTTGAGGGTGATCCAGCTGATCGCCCGCTCTTCCGGGATGTCCATGCCGATGCGGCGGCCGGCGGCGAGCGCGGCGGCGGCTTCCTGGTTGAGGCGCTGGGTCAGTTCGGCGTCGTCGGAGTGGATGACGGCGCAGCTGCCGGGCTGGGCGTCGACGAGGGCGGCGTTGGCTTCGACCGCGTCGAGCGCCTCCATCTTGAAGCCCCACCAGCCGGTCCACATGTCGGCGCAGATGCCTTCGCGGGCCAGCAGGGGCGCGACCTTGTAGGCCTCGATGGCGTGGTGGAAGGCGGTGATCTTATAACCGAACTCCTTCGCCACATCGATCATCACGGCCATCTCGTCGGCGCGGTAGCAGTGGTTCTGGATCAGCACCGAGCCGTCGAGGACGCCGGCGAGGGTCTCCAGCTCGAGATTGCGGGTCGGGGGCGAACCCTCGCCGTCCTCGCGCCACTTATCCCATTTGGCCTTGTACTCGCGGGCGGCGATGAAGGCGGCGCGATAGCCTGCGACATTGCCCATGCCGGTGGCGGGCGAGCTGTTGCGGCTGCCATAGACCCTCGACGGGTTCTCGCCGCAGGCCATCTTCAGGCCATAGGGAGCGTTGGGCATCTTCATGCCCTGCATGGTCACCGAGGGGACGTTGCGGACGGTGACGCCGCGGCCGCCGAACAGATTGGCCGAGCCGGGCAGGATCTGGAGGGTGGTGACGCCGCCGGCGCGGGCGGCGTTGAAGCCGGGGTCCTGCGGCCACAGGGAATGTTCGGCCCAGACCTCGGCGGTGTTGGGCTGGGTCGCCTCGTTGCCGTCGCTCATGCCCTGCACGCCGGGCGAGGGATAGACGCCGAGGTGGCTGTGGGTGTCGATGACGCCCGGGGTGACGAAGCGGCCCTGGGCGTCGACGCGGCGATGCCCAGCCGGGATGGGGGTCGAAGCGTCGCCGACGGCGGCGAGGCGGCCGTCGGTGACGATGACCACGCCGTTGTCGATGCGCTGGCCGGCGCCGGTGAAGACGGTGCCGCCGACGATGGCCATGTTCTCGCGCGGCAGGCCGCGATAGGTCGAGGGGAAAGGGTCGGGGTTGGCGGCGTAGTCGAGGCCGCGGGCCAGCGGCTCGGACGCTTCGCTGTCGTCCGACGCACTGTCGTCAGAAGGGCTGTCGCCGCCGGTGGTGGCGCAGGCGGACAGGGCCATGGCGCCGGCGAGCACGCAGGCAAGGGCGGCGAGGCTGGGGCCCCGCAGGCGGTTGACGGTCATCGGACGCTCCCCTGATGCGCCGGCGGCGCAGAACGAGGGGGGATTACAAGAGGCTTGGCCGCGTCGCGACAAGGCCGGAAACATTACAAACCGGTAAGGCGGGCGCGCAGCGCGTCGTCGGCGAGGCCGGCCACGCTGATCATCTTGGTGCGCGACTGGCCGCCGCGAGCGAGAGCGACGGCGGATTTCGGCACGCCCAGGGTCTTGGCGAGCAGCTTGAGCAGGGCGGCGTTGGCTTCGCCCTCGACCGGCCGGGCGCGGACGCGGACCTTGAGGACGGGCCGGCCGTCGGCGTCCACGTCCCAGCCGTCGATGCGATCGGCGGACGCGCCGGGGGTGAGGCGAACGGGGAGGCTGGCCATGGACCCTATCCGTCGAGCGACGGCTTTCTCACCCATAGATGGCTTTGGGGTGTCCGCTCCTGAATCACCCCAGCCTCAATTCGGTAGACGGATTCGATCAGCAGGTTTCCGCCGCTGGCCCGTTCGATGACATCGGACAAATAGACGAACTCCTGATCCCGCCTCTCATCCTTCCCGTCGCGATCTCCATGAAAAGCGATGATCCGGAACCCCTCATCCAGCCGCTCAAAGGGCAGGAAAGTAACCGGTGACCGGTCGGCGACCTCCTGAGCGTCCCCGATCAGCCGCTGCAGCGTTACCTCGTCCTCGGACGTCATCCGAGGAGCCCCTACCCCAGCGCCTTCATCAGCTCCGGCACCGCCGTCTTGTAGTCGGCGACCCAGCCGAAGTCGGCGACCTGGAATATCGGGGCGTCGGCGTCCTTGTTGATGGCGACGATGATCTTGGAGTCCTTCATGCCGGCGAGGTGCTGGATGGCGCCCGAGATGCCGATGGCGATGTAGAGGGCCGGGGCGACGACCTTGCCGGTCTGGCCGACCTGGTAGTCGTTGGGGGCGTAGCCGGCGTCGACCGCGGCGCGGCTGGCGCCGACGGCGGCGCCGAGCCGGTCGGCCAGCGGGTCCATGACGGCGTGGAACTCTTCCGCCGAACCCATGGCCCGGCCGCCGGAGACGACGATCTTCGCCGCGCCGAGCTCGGGGCGGTCGGACTTGACCATCTCCTCGCTGACGAAGGCGGACTTGCCGGCGTCGGCGCCCGCGACGCTCTCGACCTTGGCCGAGCCGCCTTCGGCGGCGGCGGCGAAGCCGGTCGGGCGGACGGTGATGACCTTCTTCGCGTCCGAGGACTGGATCGTCTCCAGCGCGTTGCCGGCGTAGATCGGGCGGACGAAGGTATCGGCCGAGACGACCTCGACGATGTCGGAGATCGGGGCGACGTCGAGCTTCGCGGCGATGCGCGGCATGAAATTCTTGCCGTCCATGCTGGCCGGCGAGAGGATGGCGTCATAGCCGCCGGCCAGACCGACGACCGTGGCCTCGACGGCTTCGGCCAGCTGATGGCCGAGGGCGGCGGATTCGGCGAGCAGCACCTTGCGCACGCCGGCGATCTTCGCGGCGCTGTCGGCGGCTGCTTTCGCGCCTTGCCCGACGACGAGGATGTCGACGTCGCCGCCGATGGCCGCGGCGGCGGTCACCGTCTTGTGGGTGGTCTCACGGACCATGGAGCCGTCGTGATCGGCGATGACGAGAACGGCCATTACAGCACCCCCGCGGTCTTGAGTTTGGCGACCAGATCGGCCGCGTCGGTGACCTTGACGCCCGCGCCGCGCTTGGCCGGCTCGGCGACCTTGAGCACCTTGAGACGCGGGGCGACATCGACGCCGTAGTCGGCGACCGCCTTGACGGCGATCTCCTTCTTCTTGGCCTTCATAATGTTGGGCAGGGAGGCGTAGCGCGGCGTGTTGAGGCGCAGGTCGGCGGTGACCACCGCCGGCAGGGTGGCGGCGACGGTCTGCAGGCCGCCGTCGACCTCGCGGGTCACGGTGGCCTTGCCGCCGCCGATGACGACCTTCGAGGCGAAGGTGGCCTGGGGCCAGTCGAGCAGGGCGGCCAGCATCTGGCCGACGGCGTTGTTGTCGCCGTCGATCGACTGCTTGCCCATCAGGACGAGGTCGGGCTTCTCCTCGTCGACCACGGCCTTGAGCAGTTTGGCGACGGCGAGGGGCTCGAGGTCGGTGTCGGACTGGATCAGCAGGCCGCGGTCGGCGCCCATGGCCAGGGCGGTGCGGATGGTCTCTTGGGCTTGCGTCACGCCGATGGAGACGACCACGATCTCGTCGGCCGTGCCGGCGGCGTGGTGCTCCTTGCCTTCCTTCATGCGCACGGCTTCCTCGACGGCGATTTCGTCGAACGGATTCATGCTCATCTTGACGTTGGCCAGATCGACGCCGCTCTGGTCCGCCTTGACGCGGGCCTTGACGTTCGAGTCGATCACCCGTTTGACGGGGACGAGTACCTTCATTGCGCTGTCCATGAGATCGCCGGAATGTGCGGGCAGGGAATGGAACGCCTGCCACGGCCTGTCAACGTAACGCCGCGTCAACGGGCCCGCGGCCCGGTGTCCGGATCAAGAGCGGAAATCGACGATGCATCGCCTGCTGACCATGAAGCGACTGAGCCTGCTGTTCCTGGCGACCTTCGCGGTCCTGGTCGGCGGCGTGTTCGCCTACCAGGCCCTGGTGGTCGCACCGGGCGAGCGTTGTGAGGCCGGCGGGCGGTGGTGGGACCCCGGGAGCGGCATCTGCGCCCAGCCGATCTCGATCGCCGAGATCACCAAGCGGCCGATCGGGCAGAGCCGGGCCGAAGCCTCGGACGCCAAGAACCGCGAACTGCTGCAAATCGAAGACCGTCTGGCCGCCGCGAAGGCCGCGCGCAAGGCCGAGGTGGAGCGTCAGCGCGAGGCGCTGCTGGGCCAGTAGGTCAGCGGGTCGCGCCCGGGACCCATTTCACGTCATCGGAGCCATTGGCGTTGGCCCGGCGGGCGGCGACGAACAGGTGGTCCGACAGGCGGTTCAGATAGCGGATCGCCACGGGCGAAAGCTCGCGCCCCGCCTCGACGGCCCGGATGGCGTCGCGCTCGGCCCGGCGGCAGACGGTGCGGGCCAGATGAAGATGGGTCGAAAGCGGCGATCCGCCCGGAAGGATGAAGCTGTCGAGAGCCTTCTGGCAGTCGTTCATCCAGTCGATTTCCTGTTCCAGCCGCTCGACCTGGCTGTCGAGGATGCGCAGGGCCTCCCATTTGGGCTCGGGCTCCCGCGGCGTGGCCAGATCGGCCCCGAGGTCGAATAGCTCGTTCTGGATTCGGGCCAGCATGGCGTCGATGCGGTCGTTCTGGCCGGCGTGCAGACGCGCCACGCCGATAACGGCGTTCAGCTCGTCGACCGTGCCATAGGCCTCGACGCGAGGGTCGGTCTTGGAGACCGGGGCGCCGGAGGCCAGGCGCGTCTCGCCGCCGTCGCCGGCCTTCGTATAGATGCGGTTGAGGACAACCATGTCAGGCCCCGTGAGTAGACTTCCACCACATGCCGACCACCAGCAGAACGACGGCCAGCGCCTGCAGCGCGACCCGCAGCCGCATCAGCTTGTTGGAGCGCGAGCGCGCCTCCGGCCCGGTCTGGTAGAGCGAGCGGATGCCCAGGGCGAGGGTGACGGCCACGGCGAGGATGGCCAGCAGGATAAGGACGTCCAGTACGGTCATGCCGCCACCCTATAGGCCGGGATGGTCAGTAGCGGTAGTGATCCGGCTTGAACGGGCCCTGGACCGGCACGGAGATGTAGTCCGCCTGCTCCGGCTTCAGCGTCGTCAGCTTCGCGCCCAGCTTGCCGAGGTGCAGCATGGCGACCTTCTCGTCGAGGTGCTTGGGCAGGACGTAGACCTGGTTCTGGTAGGACGCCTTGTTGGTCCACAGTTCGATCTGGGCCAGCGTCTGGTTGGTGAAGCTGGCGCTCATCACGAACGACGGGTGGCCGGTGGCGTTGCCCAGGTTCACCAGTCGGCCCTCGGACAGCAGGATGATCTTCTTGCCGTCCGGGAATTCGATGTGGTGGACCTGCGGCTTGATCTCGTCCCACTTGAAGTTCTTCAGGCCGGCGACCTGAATCTCGCTGTCGAAGTGGCCGATGTTGCAGACGATGGCGTTGTTCTTCATCGCCCGCATGTGCTCGACGGTGATGACGTCCTTGTTGCCGGTGGCGGTGACGAAGATGTCGGCCTCGCCGGCCGCGTCCTCGAGGGTGACGACTTCATAGCCTTCCATCGCCGCCTGCAGGGCGCAGATCGGATCGACTTCGGTGACCTTCACCCGGGCGCCGCCCTGGCGCAGCGAGGCGGCCGAGCCCTTGCCCACGTCGCCGTAGCCGCAGACCACTGCCACCTTGCCCGACAGCATGACGTCGGTGCCGCGGCGGATGGCGTCGACCAGCGATTCCCGGCAGCCGTACAGGTTGTCGAACTTCGACTTGGTGACGCTGTCGTTGACGTTGATGGCGGGGAACGGCAGCTCGCCGCGCTCGGCCATCTGGTACAGGCGGTGGACGCCGGTGGTGGTCTCTTCCGACACGCCGCCGATGGCGTCGCGGATGGCCGAATAGAAGCCCGGCTTCTCCTTGATGTAGCGCTTCATCACCGCATAGAGGGCTTCTTCCTCCTCGTTCTGCGGGTTCGACAGGACCGAGATGTCCTTCTCGGCCTTGGGACCCAGCACGCAGAGCAGGGTGGCGTCGCCGCCGTCGTCGAGGATCAGGTTCGGATAGCCGCCGTCGGCCCATTCGAAGATCTTGTGGGCGTACTCCCAGTACTCGACCAGGGTCTCGCCCTTGGTGGCGAACACCGGCGTGCCGCTGGCGGCGATGGCGGCGGCGGCGTGGTCCTGGGTCGAGAAGATGTTGCAGGACGCCCAGCGCACCTCGGCGCCCAGCGTTTCCAGCGTCTGGATCAGCACCGCGGTCTGGATGGTCATGTGCAGGCTGCCGGCGATGCGGGCGCCCTTCAGCGGCTTGTCCTTGCCGAACTCCGACCGCAGCGCCATCAGCCCCGGCATCTCGGTTTCGGCGATGGCGATTTCCTTGTTGCCATAGGCGGCAAGCGAGATGTCGCGGACGATGTAGTCGGTCATGAAAGCCTCTGGAGCGTCGCTGGTTTTGCGCCGCCTATAGCCCGCCCCCCGCCGAGGGGCAATGAACATATAAGGATATCCTTATATGAAGCTTCCGACAGAATCCTGGGCCCGGGTCGCGGGAAGCCAAATTCCGTGCAAGCATGCGCGCCGGGAGGAGCGTGATGACGGCAGACGGACTCAGCCGCCGCGTCATGGGCGGCGCATTGCTGGCGGCGCTCGCGGCGCCGGGCGCGGCCTTGACCCAGGAAGCCCAGGTCGACGAATTCCGCGCCGACCAGACGACCGACCGGGTACGGCGCTCGACAGTGCCAGTCTTCATCAACGATCAGGGGCCGTTCCGCTTTGCGGTCGACACGGCGGCCAGCGCCTCGGTGGTCGCCAGCGATCTGGCCGATCGCCTGAACATCACGCCGGCCGGCGAACTGGACATGCACACAGTGATCGGCCTCGAGCGCGTCCCCGCCGTACGTGCGCGCACGCTGTCGAGCGGAGCCCTGTCGGTCGGAGGGGCCCGGATGGCGGTCGGTTCGCGCGCCGGCCTGATCGGACTGGACGGCCTGCTCGGGCTCGACCTGCTCGCCGAGCAGCGCCTGGTCATGCGGTTCCGCGGCCAGGGTCGATCATCCATCCATCGCTCCCGACCCGATCACGACCAGTTCCTCGGAGTGGTGCGGCCGCGGGTGCGCTTCCATCCTCCCGAGGGCGGCGGCGTCGACCTGATGGTCCTGGACGCCCTCGTTCGGGGCCAGGCGGTCCAGGCGATCGTCGACACGGGCGCCCAGGTCACCCTGATCAATCCGGCCCTGGCGCAGGCCGCCGGCGCCCGTCCGTTCCAGAGCCGGGCGGCCTCAACCGGGAACATGCTGGTCCAGTCGCCGACAGGGCGGGCCGCGCTGGCGCAGGCGATGGTGGTCTCGGCCGTCCATTTCGACGAACTGGTGCTGGATCAGCTGGCGGTGCTTATGGGCGATTTCCACATCTTCCGCCTGCTCGGATTGCGGGACACGCCGGCCATGCTGATGGGCGTCGACGTGCTGGGCGTCTTCGAACGGGTGGTCATCGACCTGAAGCGCGGCGAGATCATCATGGAGGTCTGAGGGGTTGCCGGTCCGGGCGGCCTGCGTCAGGAAGCGGACATGACAGCTGACCTCTCGATCCCTCGCCACAACTGGACCCTCGACGAGGTCGAGGCGCTGTTCGCCCGACCGTTCATGGAGCTGGTGTTCGAGGCGGCGACAGTGCACCGGCGCTGGTTCGACCCGTCCGAGGTGCAGAAGAGCCAGTTGCTGTCGATCAAGACCGGCGGCTGCGCCGAGAACTGCGGCTACTGCTCACAGTCGGCCAGTTTCCAGACGGGGCTGAAGGCCGAGAAGCTGATGGACGCCCAGGCGGTTCTGGCCGAGGCCATGGCCGCGAAGGCCGGCGGGGCCAGCCGCTTCTGCATGGGCGCCGCGTGGCGCGAGCTGAAGGACCGCGACACGCCGAAGCTGGCGACAATGATCGCGGGGGTGAAGGCGCTCGGGCTGGAGACTTGCGCCACCCTGGGCATGCTGACCGCCGATCAGGCGCGACAGCTGAAGGCGGCGGGGCTGGACTACTACAACCACAATCTCGATACGGGACCGGACTACTACGCCGAGGTGGTGACGACGCGGACATATCAGGACCGGCTGGATACGCTGGCCCATGTGCGGGAGGCCGGGATGAGCACCTGCTGCGGCGGCATCGTCGGCATGGGCGAGGCGCGGCGCGACCGGGCCGGCCTGTTGCATGCGCTGGCCACCCTGCCGGCGCATCCCGACAGCCTGCCGGTCAATGCGCTGGTCCCGGTGACGGGCACGCCGCTGGGCGACCGGGTCAGGCGGGAGGGCGAGATCGATCCGATCGAATTCGTGCGCACCGTCGCCGTGGCGCGGCTGGTCTGCCCGAAGGCCATGGTGCGCCTGTCGGCCGGGCGCGAGACGATGAGCGCGGAGATGCAGGCCCTGTGCTTCCTGGCCGGCGCCAACTCCATCTTCGTCGGCGGCAAGCTGCTGACCACGCCCAACCCGGAACAGGACGAGGACGCGGCGCTGTTCGATCTGCTCGACCTCAAGCCGATGGAGGCAAGAGCGAGCGACGGGGCGGTCGGGGCGGCGGCGTAACCGGCCCTTAAGCGCCGCGTGCCAAGGTCGCGGCATGGATCGTCGCGCCCTTCTCGGCCTCGCCGCCGTCGCCGCCTCAGCCGCCGCGCCCGCACGGGCGTCCAGCGACAAGGCCGCGCCGCAGCCCAGCTACCTTCGCCTGCCGACCGTCACCGCCAACGTCCGGCGCCATGGCGGCGGGCGCGGGACGATGACGGTCGAGACCGGTCTCGACACCCCGGACGCCGCCTTGCGCGCCCGCGTCGCCCAGTCGCAGCCGCGCCTGCGGGCCGCCTACGCCGCCGTGGTCCAGCAGGCGGCCAACGCCCTGCTGCCGGGGGCGCCGCCTGACGTGGAGCGGCTGGTGGCGCAGCTTCAGGCGGCGACCGACCGGACGGTGGGCCGCGCGGGTGCGCGGTTGCTGATCGGGACGGTGATGGTGGTCTAGGGAACTTCCTGACTTCTATAAACTGTCGGGAAGCCGTCACAGGAACGAGTCCCCGGCCCGGTAGTTCATTGCCCCCGAGCGAGGGACCGATGGACTGCTACTACGGCATCGTCAGCACGAATGAAGAGCCCGTCGCCGATCTGTGCGTTCTGGACGCGCGGGACGACGGGACGGCGCTGGCCCGGGCACGGGCCGTGGCCGAACAGGTCGCCGGCTGGGAGCGGATCAGCGTCTACGCGGGCGAGCGGGCGGTCGGCGTTGTCTCGCGGGTGGCGGAGGCGGCGGAGCTGCCGCTGGCGGCGTAACCTTCAATCCTTCGTCGGATCGGCCTGCCCCGCGTCGCCGTAGGTCAGGGCCAGGAAGACGTCTTCCAGATCCGGGTCCTCGGTCGAGATGTCGGCGATGGTGACGCCCGCCGCGCGCACGGCGGCCAGCACCTGCTCCACCGACGACTGGCCCTTGCGGTAGGTGACGGCGAAGGCGCCGCCCGGGCGGGCGACGGCCTCGAAGCCCTTGAGGACCGGCAGGCCGTTCAGTTCACCCTCGGGGGTCACGATCACATTCCGGGTGTCGAGGCGGCGCAGCAGCTGGGGCGTCGGCTCGCAGGCCACCACCTGGCCCCGGTTCATGATGGCGATGGTGTCGCAGAGCTCCTGCGCCTCCTCGAGGTAGTGGGTGGTCAGCAGGATGGTGACGCCCTCGGCGTTGATGCGGCGGACGTACTCCCAGAGCTGACGACGCAGCTCGACGTCGACGCCGGCGGTGGGCTCGTCGAGGATCAGGATCGGGGGATTGTGCACCAGCGCCTTGGCCACCATCAGCCGGCGTTTCATGCCGCCGGACAGGGCGCGGACGTAGGCGTGGGCCTTGTCCGACAGGCCGAGGGCGGCGAGCAGTTCGTCGGAACGGCGCTCGTGGGCCGGCACGCCGTAGAAGCCGGCCTGGACCTCGAGCGCCTCGCGCGGGGTGAAGAAGACGTCGGCGACGATCTCCTGCGGCACCACGCCGAGGGCGGCGCGGGCGTCGCGGGGCTGTCTGTCGATGTCGCGGCCCCAGATCGCGGCGGTGCCCCCGGTCTTGTTGACCACCCCGGCGAGGATGTTGATCAGGGTCGACTTGCCGGCGCCGTTGGGACCCAGCAGGCCGAACATCGAACCGCGCGGAATGACCAGGTCGACGCCGCGCAGCGCCGTCTTGGGCGGGGCCTTCTTCGACCCGGCGTAGGTCTTCTCGAGCCCGCGAACCTCGATGGCGTTGGCGGGGAGCGGGTCGTGAGCGGTCATCGGAGGCTTTCAGGCGGAACGGTCCGCCTAGGTAGGCGCGCGATCCCGTCCGGCCAAGCCCCGCCCGCCGGGCGGCGCTGTGTCAATGTTCCTTGACATGATGACAGGTAACGTCCAGTTTCCTTGTCATTATGAACAGTTTGCTTGACAGAGAGCCCTGATGCCCCGCGCCCGACTGATCGGCTGGACCGCCTTCGGCTTCTGCCTTCTCGGCTATGGCGCCTTCACGGCGATCTTCGTCCTGAACCGGATGGGCCAGGTCGATACGCGAGATCTGCTGATCTACGGCGGAACGGCGGCGGTGATCGGCGAGATCGGCCTGTGGGTCGCCGCCGGCTGCCTCGGCTGGACCCTGTTCAAGCGGCGCAAGGCCCTGTTCGACCGGATCTTCGGGCGCAAGTCGCGCGAGGTTTGACGCCCGGCGCCTCTCCGCCTAGGGAGTCGCCGACGCGCCCTCCCCGTTCCAAAGGTCGATCATGCCGCCCCGCCATCCCGATGCGATCATCCCGCCGCCGGAAGAAATCGTGGTTTCGACCAAGCGCGTGGCCTGCGACGGCGGCGGCGGAGCCCTCGGCCATCCCCTCGTCTATATGGATATGGGCGAGGACGACTTCGTCGAATGCGCCTACTGCGATCGCCGCTTCGCCCTGTCGGCCCATCCCAGGCCCGAGAGCGAATATTTCAGCCCCGCCGCGCGGCCGCCCGAAGCGCACTGAACCGGGCGCCGCCCCGCTTTCCAGCGGGCGGCGGAAAGGCTAACCGGACGCCATGGCCTCCGCAGAGACCCCCGCCGAAATCTTCAAGCGCGCGCTGGCCCACGCCGCGCGCGCTTTGGCGGAACAATCGGAGCTGGAGGTGCTGTTCGGCTCGGACGGACCCCGGCTGACCGACGGCGTCCTGACCCTGCCGCATCCGCCGCGCGATCCGGCCGGGCCCGAGAGCGCCACCCTGCGCGGGCAGGCCGACCGGCTGGCCCTGCGGCTGGCCAATCACGACGAGACCCTTCACGCCCGGCTGCGGCCGGTGGATACGCAAGCCGCCGATGTGTTCGAGGCCGTCGAGCAGGCGCGGGTCGAGGCGGTCGGATCGCAGTCGCTGGCCGGGGTGCGGGCCAATATGAACGCGGCCCTGCTGACCCGGCTGGAGAAGACCGGCGCGCTTCGGGTCACCGAGGCGGACCGGGTCCCGGCGGCCGAGGCGGTCGCCCTGCTGGTGCGCGAGCGGCTGACAGGGCAGCGCGCGCCGGACGGCGCCGGGACCCTGCTCGATCTGGTCCGGAACGACCTGGAGTCTAAGGCCGGAGCGAAAATCGACGCTCTCATCGAAGTGGCCGATGACCAGAACGCTTTCGCGGTGCGGCTCAAGGAGGTGCTGCGGGCGCTGGACCTCGACCCGGGCGATGGCCGCGGCGACGACGCCTCCGACGACCAGGGGGATGACCAGCCGGAGCCACAGGAGTCCGAGGCCGCCGACGATCAGGACGAGGAGGAGGACGCCGCCGGCGGCGAGGGCCAGTCGATGGACGGCTCGACCGACGACCAGACGTCGGGCGACGAGCGCGACGCCCGTCCCGATGGCGCGCCCGCCGACGCGGACGGCGACGCCTCGGACGAGGGTCCGGAGATCAACGAAGGCGCCCTGCCCAATCGGCAGGAGATCGGCGACGACGGCCGGGCCATCGACGCCTACCGCGTCTTTACCACGGCCCACGACGAGATCATCGACGCCGTCGACCTGTGTGACCCGAACGAGCTGGAGCGGCTGAGGTCGTTGCTGGACCAGCAGCTGACGGCGCTGTCGTCGGTGGTGGCGCGGCTGGCCAACAAGCTGCAGCGGCGGCTGATGGCGCAGCAGAACCGCAGCTGGGCCTTCGACCTCGAGGAGGGGGTGCTGGACACCGCCCGGCTGACCCGGATCATCACCGACCCGACCTCGCCGCTGAGCTTCAAGGCTGAAAGCGACAGCCCGTTCCGCGACACCGTGGTGACCCTGCTGCTGGACAATTCCGGCTCGATGCGCGGCCGGCCGATCATGGTCGCGGCGGTGTGCGCCGACATCCTGGCGCGGACGCTGGAGCGATGCGGGGTCAAGGTCGAGATCCTCGGCTTCACCACCCGGGCGTGGAAGGGCGGACAGGCGCGTGAGGCGTGGATCAGCGCCGGCAAGCCGGGCAACCCCGGGCGGCTGAACGACCTCAGGCACATCATCTACAAGTCGGCCGACGCGCCGTGGCGGCGGGCCAAGAAGAACCTCGGCCTGATGATGCGCGAGGGGCTGCTGAAGGAGAACATCGACGGCGAGGCCCTGACCTGGGCCCACGAGCGCCTGCTGGCCCGGCCCGAGGCGCGGCAGATCCTGATGGTCATCTCGGACGGCTCGCCGGTCGACGACTCGACCCAGTCGGCCAACGCCGCCCTGTATCTGGACAAGCACCTGCGGCAGGTCATCGCCGAAATCGAGACCCGCTCGCCGGTCGAGCTGATCGCCATCGGCATCGGCCACGACGTGACCCGCTGGTACCGCCGGGCGGTGACCATCGTCGACGTCGAGCAGCTGGGCGGGGTGATGATCGAAAAGCTGGCGGAACTGTTCGACAGCGAGCCCAAGGCGGCGCCGAAGCGGCGGCGGAGAGCGGCGTGAGATTTTCGGCTCTGGCGGCGGTCGCGGCGGCGTTGGCGCTGTCCGCCTGCGCCACATCCGTTCCGGCGCCCGTCTGGACCGGCGGCCATGCAGGATGGACGGCCGCCGAAGCCGAGGTGCGGCCGATCGGCCTGGGCATTCCGGGCGGCGCGGCCCTGGCCAATGGGGTGCGGTTCGCGGGCGGGGTCGAACTGGTGCTGGATCCGGGTTCGCCGCTGCACAGCCTGTCTGACCTGAAACTGGTCGACGACGGCGACTTCGTCTCTGTGAGCGACGCCGGCGATCTGGTGCGCGGAAGATTGCGCCTCGACGCCGCCGGCCGGCTCGCGGGCGTGGACTCGCTACGCTGGCGGCGGCTGACCCTGCCGGACGGATCGCCCATCGCCGACAAGGCGGACGGCGACGCCGAGGGTCTGTTTCTGGGGCCGGACGGTCTCGCGGTGGCCTTCGAGCGCCGCCATCGCCTGTGGGCCTACGGACCGCTGGAGGCGCCAACCCGTCCGACGCCGCTGGCGTCGCCGGACATCGCCTTCCCGCTGAACGACGGGATGGAGGGCGTCTCCGCCGCGCCCGGCGGCTGGCGGGTCGCGGGCGAGTCCGGCGGAGTCTGGGACTGCGCGGCGCGCGGCTGCCGGGTCGTGACGGCGCCGCCGACCGAGCCGACCCCCGACAGCGACTACCGCATCACCGGCATGGACCGCGATCCGGGCGGCGACGGCTTCTGGGTGGTCGAGCGGCGCTTCCGCCCGCCGGTCGACGTGCGGGGGCGTATCCGGCGGATGGCGGCGGACGGGTCGCTGGGCCCGGTGCTGGTCGAACTGAGCCTGCCCTCGACGGTCGATAATTTCGAGGGGATCGCGGCCGTGGGACGTGGCGACGGGGTGCGGCTCTACATCCTGTCGGACGACAACAACAATCCACACCAGCGCACCCTGCTGCTGGCGTTCGACGTCACACCCGCTCGCTGATCTTGATGGCGGCGCGGCAGCCGGCCTTGATCACCGCGCTCAGCAGGCCGTAGCCGGGGGCGTCGCGGCTGCCACGCTCGACGGCGTGGTCGTGATGGGCCAGCTCCTCGTCGCGGAATTTGGTCAGTTCGGCGGCAAGGGCCGGGTCGCGGTCCTGCAGTTCGGCGATCTGGTCGGCGTAGTGTTCCTCGATCACGCTCTCAACCGCCTCGGTGCAGGCGTGGGCGGCCTTCTCGCCGAGCAGGGCGGTGCCGGCCCCGAGGCCGAGGGCGGCCAGTCGCCACACCGGGGTCATGACCGTGGGCCGCACGCGCTCAGCATTCAGAAGGGCGTCGAAGCGGGCGAGGTGCACCGCCTCCTGCTCCCGCATTTCACCCATGTCCGAGGCGATGGCCTCCTTGCCGGCGCGGCCCTCGAAGACGGCCTTCTGGGCCCGGTAGATGTGGACCGCCGCATACTCCCCGGCGTGATCGACACGCAGGATCTCGGCCCGGCGGCGGCGGCTCGCGCCCCGGCCCGGACGCGGCAGGGGCGTGGGCCGGGCGGCGGACTCAGGGGCGGGGGGCACGGGCATCCTTGGGCCTCTTGGCGGCGAACAGGCTGAACACCGCAAGCGCGGCCGAGATCAGCACGTTCCATCCTGCCATGGACAGGCCGAGGAAGCGCCACGTCACCGCGTCGCAGAAGACCGGGGCCTGGACCGGAGCGGTGCCCAAAGCCAGGGCCGCGAGGCTCTCCAGACTGACGTCTCCGCCACCGGCACAGGCGGCCGGAAGCTCCCACCAGCCGTTCTCCCCACCCATGTGGAACAGGGCCGTGACCGCGCCCGTGGTGAACACCACGGCCAGCAGGAAGGCGGCGATGCGCGGCGTGCCGCGACTGCCGCGGCTGACCAGATGCCAGAGGGTGGCGGTCAGGGCGATGACCACGGCGCCCCAGTAGACCTCGCGCTGCTTGAGGCAGAGGTTGCAGGGCGCGAGGCCGCCGAAACGCTCGAATGCATGCGCCGCTCCGAGCAACGCCAGCGAGGCGGCCAGGGCGAAGGCGGTCCACCACCGCGTCAGGAGTCGGTACAGGCCTCTCATCGGACGCCGTTCATAGCCGGACGCGAGCGCGCCGTCGATGCGGCTCGCCCCGTCAGAGAAGCTTAACCGCCACGATCGCGCCGACCAGCACCACGATGCCGATGATGCTCCACATCGCCAGCCGTTTCTCAACCTGCGCCAGCATGGCCGGTCCCCAGCGCCGCAGCACCCAGGCCTCGGCGAAGAAGCGCGCCCCGCGCGTGACCACCGAGGCGGCGACGAAGACCGGGAAGCTGAAGGCCGCCAGGCCGGAAGCGATGGTCACCAGCTTGTACGGCACGGGGGTCAGGCCCTTGATCAGGATCACCGCCAGGCCCCACTGGTCGAACCAGTGCTGGAATTCGGCCAGTCCGTCGGAATGGCCGAGCAGGTTCATCAGCCACAGCCCGAGGTCGGTCAGATAGTAGCCGATGGCGTAACCGAGGATGCCGCCCAGCACGGAGGCGGCGGTGCAGACGCCGGCGTAGAAATAGGCCTTCTCGGGCCGCGCCAGGATCATCGGCGCCAGCATCACGTCCGGCGGGATCGGGAAGAAGGAGCTCTCGGCGAAGGAGATGACGGCGAGCGCCGGCGTGGCGTGCCGGCTGCGGGCCAGCGAGAAGACCCAGTCGTAAAGCTTGCGAAACATGCGATCCCCGGCGGCGGCGCGATGCTGCGCTCTAGCAGGCGGCGAACCGCCGCGCACCTGCCGAAACAGGCCGTGAGTCGCCGTCGCGGCCATCGGCCGCTATAGAGGCGGCCTCCCGCCTCCAAACTGATCGACCATGCGCTATCTGCACACCATGGTCCGCGTGACGGACCTCGACGCCTCGCTGCGTTTCTATTGCGGCCTGCTGGGTCTCGAGGAGATGCGGCGCATGGACAACGAGACCGGGCGCTACACCCTGGTCTTCCTGGCCGCCCCGGCCGACCGGGCCCGCTCGGAGCGAGAGCGCTCGCCCGAGGTCGAACTGACTTTCAACTGGGATCCGGAGGCCTACGACGGCGGCCGGAATTTCGGCCATCTGGCCTACAGGGTCGATGACATCTACGCCGCCTGCCGCCGGTTGATGGACGGCGGCGTGGTCATCAACCGGCCACCGCGGGACGGCAACATGGCCTTCGTCCGGTCGCCGGACGGCATTTCGATCGAACTGTTGCAGGAGGGCGCGCCGCTGCCGCCCGCCGAACCCTGGGCGTCCATGCCCAACACCGGGAGCTGGTAAGCTGAGAACCCTGACCCTCGCGACGCCGGCGCTCCTGAGCCTTCTGGTTCTGGGCGCCTGCGCCTCGACCACCGAAACCCATCCCTCGCGCACCGCCACCGAACAGCTGCTGGTGGCGCGCGCCGCCGACCGCGCCGTCGAGGGCCTGATCCTGCCGGTTCCGAGGGGAACGCGGGTCTATGTCGACGACGCCTATTTCCGCGCCGAGAACGCCCCCTACGCCGTCAGCGCCATCCGCGGAGCCCTGTCCGAGGCGGGCTACGCCCTGGCCTCGTCGAAACAGGAGGCCGACGCCGTGCTGGAACTGCGCGCCGGGGCCCTGTCGCTGGAGCAGATGCGCCGGGTGTTCGGCATTCCCGAGATGCGCATCCCGATCAACGACAGCTTCAACGTCGTCTCCATGCCCGAGCTGTCGGTCTACAGCCGCCGCGACCGGATCGGCGTGGCCGAGTTCTCGGGCTTCCTCTACGAGCCGAAGACCGGGGCACCGCTGGGCGCCGTCATGCCGATGACCGGCGAGTACCGCCTCCGCAGCCACAAGCTGCTGATGATCGTGGCCTGGGGCCAGCAGAGCATCGAACCCGGCCAGCGCGACCCGGGCGACAGCTGGCGGGAGTTCTAGGCGGCGGCTTTGCGGCCGTAAGCAACCCGGTGGAGCGTCCATCCGGCGGCCGCGCCCGGAAGCAGCAGGAAGGCCGCCGACGGCAGACCGCCGAACAGGCCGGCGACGAACGCCGCCAGAGCCGCCCCCGACGCGACGGCCACACCCGGCGACATCCAGCCAAGTTTGTCGAGCCCCGCCCAGGCCGGAAGCCCGATGAAGAGCAGGCCGATGAAGAAGCCGATAGCCGCGACCAGCCAGGTGATCACGAACACCACGGCTCCGAACCAGAGCACTGTTCCAAGTGAGGCGCCGGCCCCGGTCAGACCGCCCGTCGTCAGCATGAACTGGAGTGAGCAGCCCGTCGCGCCGGTGGCCGCCGCCGCGAGAAGAACCATCGGGGCATTATCGAGGGGCCGCGGGCCCCGCCGGCCTATCTCTCGATTCTGCGGCGGGTTCGGGCCGGCAACTTCGCACATCGCAAACCTCTTCAGTATTTAAGCCATAACTTAATCACTGAAATGATGGGCTGGCAAGTGGTTCGCAAATCGCTTAAATGTCGCGGCATGCAACGCGTCTTCGAAGCCCTGTCCTCCACCGTCCGGCGCAGGATCCTCGCCTACCTCGCCCATGCCGACATGACGGCGGGCGAGATCGCGGCGCGGTTCGAAATCTCCAAGCCGGCGGTGTCTCAGCATCTGACCGTGCTGGAGAACGCGGGCCTCGTGACCAGCGAGAAGAAGGGCCAGTACGTGCACTACAGCCTGGTGCCCGACCATCTGGCCAATACGCTGAACGCCTATGCTCAGGAGGTCTGTCCGGTGTCGAAGCCGCTGAAGGCCGAAAGCGCGAAGATCGCGGCCAAACGGAAATCCTGACGGCGCCGTAACTTGCGCCTCGCCTCCCGAGCGGTGAAGGTCCCGCCCTCAGTTCTCGGGAGGGTCTCCATGCGTCGTCTGCTCGTCTCCACCGTCGCCGCCGTCGCCGTGCTGGCCGGCGCGCCGGCCGCGGTCCTCGCCCAGGACGCACCGGCCGCCGCGGCCCCGGCCCAGAGCGAGGACGCGCGGCTGGCGGCCTTCTTCGAACAGGCCTTCCAGGAGCGGATCGCCCTGTCGCCGCAGACGATGACGGCGCTGGGCATCAAGCGCGACTACGACAGGCTGGACGAGGTCACCGACGCCGCGGCCGAGCGCGGGCTGGCGTTGATGGAGCGGCAGCTGGCGCAGCTGAACGACCAGTTCAATCCGCAGACGCTCAGCGACGACAGCCGGATGTCGTGGCGACTGTTCGAATACGGCGTCGAGCAGGCGCGGCTGTCGAACCGCTGGCGCGACTGGGGCTACCAATTCGCGGCCAACGGCAATCCGACCACCGGCCTGCCGGTGTTCATGATCAACAACCACCGCGTCGACAGCGTGGGCGACGCCGAGGCCTATGTCTCGCGCCTCAAGGACTCGGAGCGGGTCATGGGCGAGATCGCCGCCGAGTTGCGCGACCGGGCGTCGAAGGGGGTGATCTCGCCGAATTTCGTATTCGAGCCGTCGATCGCCAACACCCGCAACATCATCACCGGCGCGCCGTTCGACGACGGAGCCGACAACCCGGTCTGGGCCGACCTGCAGAAGAAGGTGGCGGCGCTGGATACGGATCAGGCCACCAGGGACCGCCTGCTGATCGAGGGCCGGGCGGCCCTGACCGGCGAATGGAAGCGCGGCTATGAGCATGTGCTGGCGGCGCTGGCCGAGGTTCAGCAGCAGGCGGCGGCCATGCCCGACCGCGACGCCGGCGTGTGGCGGCTGCCCGACGGCGAGGCCTATTACAACGCCCGCCTGCGGCTCTCGACCACCACCGACCTGACCGCCGACGAGATTCACCAGATCGGCCTGAACGAGGTCGAACGGCTGCACGGCGAGATGCAGGCGATCATGGACCAGGTCGGGTTCGAGGGCTCGCTGCAGGAGATGTTCGCACACCTGAAGACCGATCCCCGCTTCCAGTATCCGAACACGCCGGAGGGCAAGGAGCGGTATCTGACCGACAGCCGGGCCTTCATCGCCCAGGTCATGGCGGCGGCGCCGCAATGGTTCAGCGACCTGCCGGAGGCGGCGCTGGAGGTGCGGGCGGTGGAGGCGTGGCGCGAGGCGACGGCCTCGATCGCCTTCTACAACGCCCCCGCCCCGGACGGATCGCGGCCGGGCATCTACTACGTCAACCTGTCGGACATGACCCAGGTGCTGAAGCCCCAGATCGAGGGCATCAGCTATCACGAGGGCGCGCCGGGCCACCATTTCCAGATCGCATACGCCCAGGAGATGCAGGGGCTGCCGTCGTTCCGGCGCTTCGGCGGCTACGGCGCCTACGCCGAGGGCTGGGGGCTGTACGCCGAGCGGCTGGGCAAGGAGATGGGCTTCTACCAGGACCCGTATTCCGACTTCGGCCGGCTCTCGACCGAGCTGTGGCGGGCGGTGCGGCTGGTCACGGACACGGGCCTGCATTCGAAGCGTTGGAGCCGCGAACAGGCGATCGAATATTTCCGCCAGAACTCGCTGCTGAGCGAGCGCGACATCGTCAAGGAAGTGGAGCGCTACATCACCAGCCCGGGGCAGGCGACCAGCTACAAGATCGGCGAACTGAAGATCGTGGAGCTGCGCCGGCGGGCCGAGGCGGCGCTGGGCGAGCGGTTCGACCTCAGGGACTTCCACGCGGTGGTGCTGGGCTCGGGCTCCGTACCACTGGACGTGCTGGAGGACCAGGTGGACGCGTGGATCGCGGCGGGCGGCGGAGCCCCGGCGGCATGATCCCGGACGGTTATCTGCTGAAAGCCGAGACGCCCTCGGACGAAGAGTATCTGCGCCTGCGGGTGGCGGCCGGCCTCAGCCGCAAGAGTCCGGAGGGCGCCGCGATCGGGCTGGCGAACACTTGGCATGCGGTGGTCGTACGCCGCGACGGCCAGGCGGTCGGCATGGGTCGGGTGATCGGCGACGGCGGTTTGTTCTTCATGGTCGTCGATATCGCCGTCGAGCCGGCGCATCAGGGCCGAGGCCTGGGCAAGGCCATCATGGCCGCCCTGGTCGAACGCCTGCGCGAGGCGGCGCCGTCGCGGGCCCATGTCGCCCTGATCGCCGACGGCGAGGCGCACCGGCTGTACGCCCAGTACGGCTTCACGCTGACGGCGCCGGGCGGGGTGGGGATGCAGATGGTGATCCCCTAGACCATTTTTGCTTCAGGTCGAATCGACCTGAATCCAAAAAATGGTCCAGTTTCAAAGCGGAGCGAAATCTGAGCCCTGATGGACTACATCCATCAGAACCGATTTCGCTCTGAGGCGCATTTGGCGTGGGTTTGCTGTATGAGCGCCCCGCCATGTCCTTCACCGCCACCGTCCTGACCATGTTTCCCGAGGCCTTTCCGGGGCCGCTCGGCGTGTCGCTGATCGGCTCGGCGTGGCGCGAGCGCGGGCTCTGGAGCCTTGAAACGCTTGACATTCGGGCCTTCTCCGACGATAGGCGCGGCTTCCTGGACGACACCCCCGCGGGTGGCGGCCCGGGAGCCGTGCTTAAAGCGGACGTGGTGGCGAGGGCGCTGGACAGCGTATCCGGGCCGCGACGGCCGCTTTTGTACATGAGCGCCCGGGGTCGGCCCCTGACCCAGGCGCGCGTCAAGGAATGGGCCAAGGCGGACGGGATCACCGTCCTGTGCGGCCGGTTCGAGGGGGTGGACCAGCGCGTGCTCGACGCGCGCGGGTTCGAGGAGGTCTCCGTCGGAGACGCGGTGCTCGCCGGCGGCGAGGCGGCGGCGATGGTGGTGATCGAGGCGTGCGTAAGGTTGCTGCCCGGCGTCCTCGGCCAGGCGGACAGCCTCAGTAGCGAGAGTTTCGAGGACGGCCTTCTGGAGCATCCGCAGTACACGCGACCGCGGACGTTCGAGGGGCTGGAGATACCCGAGGTGCTTCTGTCGGGCGACCACAAGAAGGTCGCACAATGGCGCGAAGAGCAGCGGGAACTGACGACCCGGGAACGACGGCCAGACCTCTGGGCGGCGCATCTGGCGAAGACCCATGCGGAGCCTGACTCCGCCAAATCACAGGTAAAGAGCGGCAAAGCTCGAGGAGAATAGAATGAATATCCTGCAGACCCTGGCGGCCGAAGAAAAAGCCCGCCTGATCGAGAAACGCGCCATCCCCGACTTCCAGCCCGGCGACACGCTGCGGGTCATGGTCAAGATCAAGGAAGGCGAGCGCGAACGCATCCAGGCCTTCGAGGGCGTGTGCATCGCCCGCGCCGGCGGCGGGATCAACGAGAACTTCACCGTGCGCAAGATCAGCTTCGGCGAGGGCGTCGAGCGCGTCTTCCCGCTGATGTCGCCGAACATCGACGCCATCGAGGTCAAGCGCCGCGGCGTCGTGCGGCGCGCCAAGCTCTATTACCTGCGTGATCGTCGCGGCAAGTCGGCCCGGATCGCCGAGAAGCAGACCGTCCGCGCGCCCAAGGGCGTGGTGGTGCCGGAAACCGGCAAGGCCGAAGGCCCGGCCGACACCGAAGCATAAGCCGCCTCACGGCGCTGAAATGACGGGGCCCCGGCGGAAACGCCGGGGCCTTTTTCATGGCCGCGTCAGTGCGGATACAGCCGGCTGTCGGCGTCGCGCCGGCCCTCGGGGCTGTGGCGGAGCCCGTGCAGCTCGTCGCCGCCCGACTCGACCCGGGTCCAGGCGCGGCGGATGGTCTCGCGCGTAGTGGCGGAGATCTGGCTGTCCTCCAGCGCCTTCTCGAAGCGGGCCCGCAGCGTCTCCTCGGCGGTTTCGACGGCCCCGATCATGCCGGCGTCGTCGCGCATCAGGGCATGTTTGACGTCGGCGAAGGCGCGCTGGGCCTTGGCGAGGATGGAGCCGTCGGCCGTGGGGTCTCCGCCCAGTGCGCGGACGGTCGACTGCAGTTCCTCGGCGACCTGTCGGCGTTCGAAGCTGCGCCGCCCGAACAGGTCGCGACGCCGGGGGTTGTCGGCCTCGGTGGAGGCCTCGCGATAGCCGTCGGCGCTGTCGATCGAGGTCTGGATCAGGTTGTTGAGGACATGGATGTCGTGGCGATTGGCGTTGGACATGACGGGATTCCCGCTTGTTCTGTACCGGTTAAACCCCACCGTGGCCGTCTTGGTTGCCTTTTCAGCCGCCCCGGAGGCCGCAGCGGCGTTCGGCGAACGTCGTCAGCCCCTCGGGTTGCGCCGCTTGCAAGTTCGCGTCTCCGGCTCCTCTCAGAGTTTGGTGCGCAGCGACCACAGCTCGGGGAAGCAGCGCCGCTGGAGGGTCTCTGTCAGGTAGGCCACGCCCTCGGTGCCGCCGGTGCCGCGGCGACGGCCGATGATGCGCTCGACCGTGACCACGTGCTTGTGCCGCCAGGTCAGCAGGGCGTCGTCGAGATCGACCAGCTTTTCGGCCAGTTGGTAGAGAGGCCACCAGCGGGCGGTGTCGCGGTAGACCTCGAGCCAGGCGGCCTCGACCCCCTCGGACGGCGTATAGGCCTGGCTGACGTCGCGGTTCAGGACCTCGGCCGGCACCGGCAGGCCGGCGGCGGCCAGCTGGGCCAGGGCGTCGTCGTAGAGGCTGGGCGCGCCGAGGGCCGCCTTCAATGCCGCGTGGGCGGCGGGCCGCTCCTCGTGGAAGCGCAGGAAGCGCTCGTCCTTGAGGCCCAGCATGTATTCGAAGCGGCGGAACTGATCACTCTGAAAGCCCGAGGACGAGCCCAGCACGCCGCGGAAACGCAGGTACTCGGCCGGCGTCATGGTGGCCAGGATGTCCCAGCTCATGGTCATCACCGCCTGGATGCGGCTGACCCGCGCCAGGCCCTTGTAGGCCGGGACCAGATCGCCGGCGCGGACCTGGCCCTGGGCCTGGGCGACCTCGTGCAGGATCTGCTTGAGCCACAGCTCCTTGGTCTGGTGGATGATGACGAACAGCATCTCGTCGTGTTCGTCCGACAGCGGATGCTGGGCCGCCAGCAGGTCGTCGAGGGCGAGGTAGCCGGCGTAGGTGATTCCGGAGGGGCGCGGTTCGGATGGTTCGGTCATCGGCGACCTATCGCGCGGCGGGCGGCGGCGCTCAAGGCTTGTCGTCGTGATCCCCGTCGCGGTCGCCGCCCGGATCGAGACGGTTGTCGACGCGATCGTCCCAGCCCTCGCGGTCCGACTTGAAGGCCAGCGCCATCAGGCCCCAGGCGAGACCCACCGTCCCGAAGATGCCCAGCAACAGCGCGATCCAGCCGTGCAGCGGAAGGTCGCCGCCGCCGATCGCGGCCCAGGCGACGCTGATGGCGACGGTGGCGCCGGCGGCGATCCCGCCCGCGACGAGGAGGCTGCCGACGAGGCGGAACGGTGGGTTGGCCATGGAGCCACGATACCCCCATGGACGGCCGCAGGCGAGGGCCGCCGCCGCCCGGTCAGTGGGCCGCCGCGGCGCCGGGCAGGTGGCTCTTGTCGTGCTTGCCGACGAGGTCGACGAGGGTCCGCGCCGCCTCGTTCATGCCGACGAGGTCGACCTCGGCGCCCTGCCGGCGGTAGCGGAACACCACCTTGTCGACGGCGGCGACGCCGGTCAGGTCCCACAGGTGGGCGCCGGTCATGTCGATCTCGACCCGGTCCGGATGGCCGTGGTGCTCGAAGGCGGCGGCGAAGACATCGGCCGAGGCGAAGAACAGGTTGCCGGTGACCCGGTAGCGGAGGACGCCGTCCTCTGGCGTCTCGACGGCCTCGACGACGATGGTCTTGCCGACCTTGCGCATGAAGAAGATGGCGGAGAGCACGACGCCCAGCACGACACCTTTCGACAGGTCGTGGGTGGCGACCACGGTCACGGTGGTGACGACCATGACGATCGACGACTGCAGCGGGGTCGAACGCAGGTGGATCACCGACTTCCAGTCGAACGTCCCGATCGAGACCATGATCATCACCGCCACCAGCGCCGCCATCGGGATGCGCGCGACCCAGTCCTGCAGCACGAGGATCAGGAACAGCAGGAACAGACCGGCCCACAGGGTCGACAGCCGCCCCCGCGCGCCCGAGGTCACATTGATGATCGACTGGCCGATCATGGCGCAGCCGGCCATGCCGCCGAACAGAGGGGACAGGATGTTGGCGATGCCCTGGCCGCGCGTCTCCCGGTCCTTGTCCGAAGGGGTGTCGGTGATGTCGTCGAGCAGGTTGGCGGTGAGCAGGCTCTCAAGCAGGCCCACGAAGGCCAGGGTCGCGGCCACCGGGCCGATTATGGTCAGGGTCTCCCAGGTCAGGGGCACCTTGGGGATCTGGAAGAACGGCAGGGTGGACGGCATCTCGCCCATGTCGCCGACGGTGCGCACGTCGACGCCGCTCCAGATCACGAAGGCGCTGATCAGGACGATGGCGACCAGCGGCGAAGGCACAGCCCGGGTGATGCGCCGGAAGCCGTAGATGATGACGAGCGCCGCGCCGACGAGGGCGAAGGTCTGCCAGTTCGCCCCGATCAGCTCGGGCATCTGGGCGAGGAAGATCAGGATGGCGAGCGAGTTGACGAAACCGGTCATGACGCTGCGCGAGACGAATTTGATGTAGCGGCCCAGCTTCAGCAGGCCGACGCCGATCTGGATCACCCCGCACAGCAGGGAGGCGGCGAACAGGTATTCCAGGCCGTGGTCGCGCACGAGGGTGACCATCACCAGCGCCATGGCCCCGGTCGCGGCGCTGATCATGGCCGGGCGGCCGCCGGTGAAGGCGATGGTTACGGCGATGACGAAGCTGGCGTAGAGGCCGACGGCGGGATCGACCCCGGCGATGATCGAAAAGGCGATGGCCTCCGGGATCAGGGCGAGAGCCACCACCGTACCCGCCAGCAGATCGCGGCGGGGATTGGCGAGCCACTGCTGGCGCGCTGAGGCAAGTAGGGACATGGAAACAGACTGACGCTCATGCGGTCGGCGCAATGCCGCTTCCGCTCGGGTTTCCCGGGGGATCGGCGCCCAGGGGTAGCCACCCGGTCCAGCCGAGTCCTTGAGGACGCGGCTTTTGCGTCATCAAGGCCGGCCAATCAACCCCGCATGGGGTCAGACTCCGGCGTGGCGGATGGATACGGCCATGCCTGGCGCGGATTGAACCGTCATCCCGGCGTTCAACTGTTTGACCAGCGCCTCGACGATAGCCGTGCCGAGGCCGCCTTGGGCGGGGGCCGCGGGGATTCTGGAGGCGCCGACGCCGTTGTCGCTGACCGTCAGAACCCAACCGGTCCCGGCGCTGTCGAACCGGACCAGCACCCGAGCGTCCGCCTGTGGTTCGGGAAAGGCGTATTTGATGGCGTTGATCACCAGTTCGGTGACGATCAGACCCATGCTGACGGCCTTGTCCGAGCCGATGCGGCCCTGATCCGCGGCCACCTCGAGAGCGATCGGATGGCTGTCGCCGATCATCGAGGCGGCGAGGCTGGCGCAGAGCTTGGACAAGTAGGGCCCCACCTCGATCCGGTCGACGCCGCCTGAGGCGTGGAGCTGGGACTGAACCTCGGCCACGGACAGCACCCGTTGGTGGGCGTCCTTGAGATGACGACGGGTCTCCTCCGATGTGACCGTCCGCGCCTTGATCAGCAGGATGCTGGCGATGATCTGCAGGCTGTTGGCGACGCGGTGCTGCATTTCCTCCAGCAGCATCTGCTTCTGGCGCAACAGCTCCTCGGTGTTCTCGAGAAGGTCGGCCTTCTCCCGTTCGATGGCGCGCCGGGCGGTGATGTCGGTGAAGGCCAGCAGGATGGTGGTGTTCGGGCTGGTCTCGTAGATCACCTTGCGCGCGTTGAGCAGCATGGTGCGGCGGCCGACCCCCGGGAAGTCGTGGTCGACCTCGAACCGGTCCATGGCCGTCTTCTCGGGAATGATGGTCTCGAGCAGCAGGCGCAGGGCTGCGATGTTCCACTGGCCGTCGCCCAGATCATAGAGCAGGCAGCCCATGGTGTGCTCCGGATCGACCCGGAAGATTTCATAAAAGGCCCGGCTGGCGGCCAGCACGCGCAACCCCGCGTCCAGGACCAGCAGCGGCTCATGGATGGTGTTGACGATCGCCTGGGCGAGCGTCTGTGCATCCTCGATCCCGGGAATCGGCTGGTTCATGGCGAGCTGGGGTCGAACGCGGACGCATGAGCGCGGCGGCTTGTGGGGCCGGCTCTACCCTGTTTAAGGCGGGGAAGGTGAAAAACCGCCCGCCCATGCGGACGACGGGGATTCAGGCCGAAGCTATGGCGAAAGCGTAGCGGCCCTGCCACTCAGCTTCGCGGGCGACCTGGCGCCATGCCGCCGCCATGGGCGCCATTCCGACCGGATGCAGGGCGGAGCGTCACCATCGGCGAGCGCCCCATCGGGGTCGCGATGGTGCGGCATCCCGAGGCGGTTCGCATCGGACGGAAACCCCGGGGACCCGCAAAGGTCCGCCAAAGCCCGCGACCTAACGTTGGACCCACTGGCCCTGGGCGTTGCGGTACCATTCGCCCGAACTGATCCGGGGCAGGACGATGGTCACGAAGGCGCGGGCGGCGGCGACGTCCACCGTGGTGCCGGCGGCCTGGCCGCTGCGGGCGTAGGCCTCGCGCCGGGCGTTGTTCGTCACCGTGACCGCCTGCGTCAGGGCCGGATCGGTCGAGGCCTGGCGGAAGCCGAGATAGCCGTCGGACTGTTCGCCCACGGTCCCCTGCGCCTTGGCGGCGTCGATCATCGCCTTCTGCTGCGAGGTCTGCGCGAAGGCGGCGCCGGCGGCGATGCCCAGCGCGGCGACGGCGGCGGTGATGACGAAGAGCTTGCGGAAGGACATCGGAAACAGCTTTCGCATCAGAACAGGTTCGGGTTCTCGACGAGGAGGTCCTGAAGCTCCTTGTCGAGACGGACGCGGACGTCGGCGTCCAGCTTGGCGTAGATCTGGATCGGATCGACCTGCAGCCGGACCGTGGGCGTGCAGGCGCCCGCGCCGAGGGCGGCGATGAGGCCGATCAGGACGAGGCGGGCGCGCGTCCGGTTCATGGCGGGGGTCTCCGGTATTGATCTGCAACGACCTAACGCCGCGCGGGGTGAATGGGTCCTGAACGGCCAGGGCGGCGCGGTCAAGGCACGGGGACCGGCGCGGGTTCGGGCGAACCGTTCGCACCGTTCGGGGGCAGGCCGGCCCGGGCCCTGTTCAACTCCAGCAGGTCGCCGATCAGCTGGTTCAGGTTGAGCGTGGTGTCGAGAGTCAGGTCGATGCCGGTGCCGGACGGCAGGGGCAGTTCGCGATTGAGGAACTCGCGGCTGACGAACTCGGCGATGCTGATGCGCAGTTCCTGATGCTCCGGCGGATCGTGGCGGCCCCGGATGTGGAACAGCACGCCGATACGCCCCTCGTCGAGGCTGTTGACCTCGGCCGAGAGGATGTCGAACGACAGATTCTCCATCGCCTGGTAGGCCAGGTCCTGCACCGTGTTGGGCGGAACGCCCTCGCCGCCGCCGCCGGCCTCCAGGCCGCTCAGCGCCTCACGCTGGATCGACAGGCGGCCCGGCTGGACGGCGGCCAGGGTTCCGCCGGTGACGCGGATTCCGGACACCGGATCGGAGGTGAAGGGCAGGCGGCCGGACACGACAGCGTCCAGCATCACCGTGTCGGCGAAGCCGGAGCCGGCGATCACCTCGCCCAACTGGACGTTCTCCAGCACGATGACGCCGCTGAACGGCTGGCTCCGATCGAGCGGCAGGGTGAAGGGCTCCACCCGGATCACGCCGCTGCCGACGGCCAGCTCGCCGCCCTCGATGGAGATCGCCGCCTTGTCGAGGCTGAACGCCACGTCGATGTCGGTCAGGGGCGTGACCGACTCCAGCCGGTCGGCGGTCAGTCGCTGTCCCGGAGCGGTGGCCAGGGGGGCGAGGCTGATGAAGTCGACGGTTCCCCTTAGCCCCTTCACCGGCCCCGCCGGGCTGACGAAGTCGAGATTGGGGATGGTCAGCCGGCCCGAGCTGGAGCCCTCGGCCTCGGCCAGCCAGTCGACCCGGCCTTGGAAGGCGACGGAGCCGCTGGCGGGCGATCCGGCGAAGTCGCCGGCCAGCGGGCTGAGATCGGCCGGTTGCAGGCCCTCTTCGGAGAAGACGATGGAGGGGGCGTCGATGGTCAGGCCGCCGGACCCGGACGGGCCGTCATGCGCCAGATCGAGGTGGCCGAGAACGGTCCCGCCACGTGACAGGTCGAAGGCGCCGGTCCAGTCCTCGTTCGCCAGCCGGGCTGATCCGGACGCACCGAGCGGATTGAAGCGCAGAGGCGTGGTGGCGTCCCGGACCGTGGCGCGCTCGACGCGGGCGTCGAGGCCGAGGCCCTCCGGGCCGCCCGTCGCCACGAGACGGCCCGCAGCGTCGCTGAAATTCAGGGCGAGGAAAGGAACGGAGGCGTCAACACCGGCGAGGGCGGCGTCGGCCCGCCAGCGTCCGCCGGCGATGCTGACCAGCGGCCGGTCGACCGGGCAGGCGCGGCCGGACAGGTCGAGGACATCATTCTCGCCCAGCTCCAGTCGTTCGACCGTGAGCGGCGTACACCCGGACGCGACATAGGTGACGCGTCCGCCGGAAGAGGCCAGCCGGCCGCGGGTCTCCAGCGCGATCCCGCGGGCGAGGTCGAAATCGAGGGCGGCGCGGCCGTCGAGGTCGGCGGTGAAGCCATCGGACGTCAGCCGCCAGGCCGGAACGGAGAAGGCGGCCTCGGGCAGGCCCCGGCCCCGCGTGGCGGTCAGGACGAGGGCTCCGCCGCCGGACTGGCCGGGAGCGGCGGCGAAGATGGGGCCGGCGGCCGGACCGAGCGTCAGGACGCCGCCGTTGGCCGGACGCAGCGTCGCGGGCCGGTCGAGCACCACGCGCGTCCCGCCGCCCGCGGTCGCCAGGGTGAAGCGGGGGATGTCGACTGCGAAATTGGCCAACGCCCCCTTCATCTCGGCCAGATCGGCGCTGTCGTCGCGCGCCGCGGGCCCGAACAGAGGCCAGGCGCCACGCGCCGCACGCAAGCCGCCGGCCAGGTTCAGCCGCAGGCCGGCGTCGGCGACGAGCTCGAGGTCGGCCGAGCCGCGGGCGCCGGCCAGGGACAGGTCGCCCCAGGCGAGGCGGTCGGCGGTCAGGGCGAGCGGCCCGCTCACCTCCCACGCGGCGCCGCGCCCGCCGGCGGTCAGCTCGCTGGAGGCCAGCGACACGCCGGACCCGTCCAGCCCGGCGCCGGAGGCTCGCCCGGCCGAGATCCGGGCCGGGCCGTCGATGCGCCAGCCGAAGCCTTTGTCATCGCGGGTCAGAAGCGCGCGGCCGTCGTTCCAGCGAACCGTGGCGGCGGTGGCGGCGAGGTCCGGCCCGGCCAGCCGCGCGGCGCGGAGGTCGGCGTCGGCCGCGCCCTCGATGCGGAAGGTCTCCAGCCATCCGGTCGTCTGGCCGTCGAAGATCAGGCGGGCGACGGCGTCGCGGGCGACCATGTCTCCAGCCGAGAGGCGCTGGGCGACAAGGCCGGCGTCGAGACGGGCGCGGCCGTCGCCGCGCCGCTGCTCCAGGTCGGGGTAGGGCAGGTTTCCGGTCAGCGTCAGCCGGGGCGCGACGCTCGAGAAACCGGGCAACGCCGCCTGATCGGCCGAGGCCGTGGCGCGCACGGCCATCCGGTCTCCACTGGTGTTGACGCTCACCGTGGCGGCCAGGGCGCGCGCCTCGATCCCGCCGCTCTTGAGGTTGGCGGCGGGCATGCGTGCGCTCAGCTGGATCAGCTTGCCGTCATCGACGCGGGCGTCGCCGAGGATGCCGACCGGACCGTATTCGGTGTCCAGCCGGACACGACCCTGTTCGATCAGGACCAGCGGTCCTCGCATATCCGGCCGCGGCGGCCGGCCGGTGAACCGCTCGACCAGCGGATCGAGCGAACCGACCGAGAGCTCCCCGTCCCGGAACGACGCCCGCAGCACCGGGCGGACGAGACGGATGCGGCTGGGCGTGAGCCCGAGGCCCGCCTTCGACCACGGCGCGCCGATGGCGTAGTCGACCTCGACCCGTTCGACCACCGCGTCGGGATTGCGTGGGTCGCCGATGCGGATGCTGGCCACGAGGCCGTCGAGTTCGACCCGCTCGATGTCCATGTCGGCCGGGACGCCTTGCCGCTCCAGCCAGCCGACCAGCACCTGTCGCGTGGCGGCGCGACGGTTGAGGTAGAGCAGCGCGACCAGCACCAGAAGGACGCAGGCCAGTACGCCGGCGGCGAGCAGCAGGCTCCGGCCGGCGCTCCTTCGCCGGGTCGGCCGCGGCGCGGGGGCGACGGCGTCGGTCATGCCCGGGGCTCTGCGATCAACAAACGGGACTCCTGGAACAGCACAGCGGGCGTGACTATCGAAACACAGTACAGTGGCGCATCAGCCACCTTGAATGCAGTGGTGACGATATCAAGGCGGCGTGGCGGGTTGATTCCGAATACCTCGCCAGAACGTCGCCAATACACTGTTCGCTCCCCACGATATGCTGGATGCTCACAAAGGCTTTACCGCTGGCAACGGCCCCGGTTAACGGTCTGTAACGAACTGCCTTCCCATGATGGGACGGACGGGCTATAGGGCCTGTCTCGCGTCGGGGGCCTCTTCAGGCGCGATCCTTGCTTTGTCAGTAGCTTGGGCGCCGGTCGGCGTCGCCAATTTTCGGGGACCGATGGCTCAGTTCGATCCACGTCGCCAACCGATGCGTCTCGCGCCTCACGCCCTCACGGCGGTTGCTGCGCTCTCGGTGGCCCTCCTTGCCGGACGTGTGTACCAGCCCGCCAAGGCTGAAGAAGTTCCCGCCCTGACTCCCGCCCAGATGGCGGTCATCGAAGCCAGGGCGTTCGCCGCCGCCGGCACGCCGGCCGGCCTGACCGCTCCCGAAGCCATTCCCGTCCAGATTCGCCGCGGCGAAACCTTCGAGGACGCCGTGCGCCGCACCGGCATCGCCGCCGAGGAAGCCTCCGCCATCGCCGCCACCCTGGCCAACGCCATGGACATGAGCGCGATCCGTGTCGGTCTCCGTTTCGAAACCGCCATCGCCAAGCCCCGCGGCGGCCGAGGCGATCCCCGCCTGATCGGCCTGACCATGCGTACCGGCCCGGCCAGCCAGGTCACCGTGTCGCGCACCTTCGACGGCGCCCTGCGCCTGCGCGAACTCGAAGAGAAGGTCACCCACGAGATCGTCGTCCTGAACGGCAAGGTCGAAGGCTCCCTGTCCGCCTCGGCGCGGCGTGAGGGCGTGCCTTCCGCGGTGCGCCGCAAGGCCGGCCAGCTGTTTTCGCACAAGTTCGACATGGATCGGGACATCCGGGCCTCGGACGACTTCACCTATGTCTACGGGCGGACGGTCACCGAGAACGGCCGCACCATCGGCGACGACGGCCTGCTGTACGCCAAGCTGAAGGGCGTGGCCTTCTACCGGTTCCAGCCCGCCGGGGCGAAGGAGCCGCAGTATTTCGACGCCACCGGCAAGAACACCCGCTCGGCCTTCATGCGCACGCCGCTCGAGCGCGGCTTCCGCGTCTCGTCGTCGTTCGGCTTCCGTCGGCACCCGATCGCCGGCTATCGCCGGATGCACCAGGGCATCGACTTCGCGGCCGGCACCGGCACCCCGGTCGTGGCCCCCGCCGACGGCGTCGTCGTCGAGGCGCGGCGCTGGGGCGGCTACGGCAACTGGCTGCGCATCCGCCATTCGAACGGTCTTGAGACCGGCTATGGCCACCTGTCGCGCTACGCCTCGGGCATGCGCGCCGGGCAACGGGTCCGCCAGGGCCAGATCGTGGCCTATGTCGGCTCGACCGGCGCCTCGACCGGCCCGCACCTGCATTACGAAATCTGGCGCGGCGGACGGCGGATCAATCCGGCCGGCGTACGCACCACGGAGGGTGTCGTCCTGTCGGGCGCCGATCTGGTCGCCTTCCGCGCCGAGAAGGCCCGCATCGACCGCATCATCGCCGCGGGGGGCGAGCGTCGCCCGCAGGTCCAGCGCGCCAGCGCCGACGGCCTGCGTCCCGCCCAGTCCTGAGTCCCGACCTCAGTTGTTGGCCGACGCCGCGATCAGGGCGTCGTCGAGGTCGCGCGCCCGTCCGGCCGCCTCGCGACGTGACAGCCGTTCCGCATACGCCGTGAAGGCGTCGCGGTCGGGCAGGCTCTTGAACTGCAGACCCCACATGATTTGGCTGCCGACGTAGACGTCCGCCGCCGAGAACCGGTCGCCGAGGATCCACGATCCGCCGGACACCGCGCTCTCCAGCGCATCCACGACCTGCTCGAAACTGCCGTAGCCGGCCATGCCGGCCTTCTCTGCGGGCGCCAGCAGGTCCAGCGCCTTGGCGGTCACGACCGCCTCGAGCGGGCCGGCGGTGAAGAACAGCCAGCGCAGCCAGGTTCCGCGGGCCGGATCGTCCAATGCCGGCGCCAGCCCCGCCTCGGGACAGGCGTCGGCGAGCCAGGCGCAGATCGCCGCGCATTCGGTGACGGTGACGCCGCGCCAGGTGATCGCCGGCACCTTGCCCATGGGATTGATGGCCAGATACTCGGGCGCCTTCATAGTCGTGCCAAAATCCAGCACCACGGTGCGATAGGGGCGGCCGACCTCCTCCAGCATCCAGCGCGCGATCCGGCCGCGCGACATGGGGTTGGTGTAGAAGACGATTTCGTCATTGGACGGCTGGATCATCTGGGCCTCCCTCGTGTTTAGGGGGCCAGACTAGACCGACGGCGACATGGAACAAAGACGAAACATCCTCAAGGGCCTGCTGGCCGCCGCCGCCTGGTCCGGCCTGGGGACGCCGGCCCGGGCGCGGGCCCCGTTCCAGTCAAGGCGGATTGTGGTCGAGACCCGGGGCGCCGGGCCCGAGCTGATCCTGATCCCCGGTCTCGCCTCGACGTCGGCGGTGTGGAGCCGCACCACGTCTCGCCTTCCCGGTCGTCGCCTGCATCTGGTGTCGGTGCGGGGGTTCGGCGACCTGCCGCCCGGAGCGAACGGCGACGGGGCGATCATGGGCGCGGTCGCCAACGAGGTGCGCCGCTACATCGACGAGGCCGGGCTGGCGGCGCCGGCGGTCATCGGTCATTCCATGGGCGGTCAGATCGCCCTCCGCGTAGCGGCCGACGCACCGGACCGGATCGGCCGGCTGATGACGGTCGACGCCTCGCCCTTCTTTCCCGCCCTGATCAGCCCCGGCGCGACCGTCGGCGACGTCGAGCCGATCGCCCAGGTCGCCTATCAGGCCATCCAGATTCTCGGCGACGAGGGCTTGCGCGCACGCGGCCAGGCCCTCGGGCTGGAGCTGGGCGGCGCGGCCGACGCGGTGTTCGGCTCGATGGGTTGGCAGGGCGGCGACCGGCGGGTGCTGGCCCAGGCGCTGTACGAAGTCATGACCGTGGACCTGCGCCACCGACTGCCGGACATCACCGCGCCAGTGACGGTGGTCTATGGCTGGAGCCCCGACGAGGCGTCGCCGCGCAGCCGCACCGACAGCCTGTTCCGCGGCGCCTACGCCTCCCTGCCCCGTCCCGCCACCTTCGAGCGGATCGAGGGGGCCGAGCACATGGTCATGATCGACCAGCCGACCCGCTTCCTCGCGGCGGTGGAGCGGTTCCTGACCTGAGCTCAGTCGGCATCCGGCTGTTTGTCCGGGTGGGCGGCGACGAAGGCGGGGTGCGCATGCGCCGCCGCGTCGATGGCCAGAAGGCGGGGGAAGGCCTCGAGCGGGACGTTGAACCGGCGGGCCGAATATATCTGCGGAATCAGGTAGCAGTCGGCCAGGGTGGGGGCGGCGCCGAAACACCAGCTGTCGCCGTGGATCGCCGCCAGCCGCTCCAGCGCCTCGAAGCCGGGCAGGATCCAGCGCGCGGCCCAGCCGTCGACCGCCGCCTGGTCCGCGCCGAAGCTCTCGCGCAGGGCCTTGCCGACGCGCAGATTGTTCAGCGGGTGGATGTCGCAGCCGATCAGGGCCGCCATGGCCCGGACGTGGGCCCGGTCGACCGCGCCGGCGGGGAGCAGCGGCGGAGCCGGATGGGCCTCCTCCAGCCATTCGAGGATGGCCGGGCTCTGGGTCAGGACCGCGCCGTCGATCTCGAGGGCGGGAACCAGACCCTGCGGATTGAGCACGATGAAGGCGTCGGATTTCTGGGCCCCGGTGCGCAGATCGATCCCGCGCTGATCATAGGATAGGCCCTTGAGATTCAGGGCGATGCGGGTGCGGTAGGCGGCGCCCGAGCGCCAGTAGCCATGCAGGATCATCGCGTTCTCACGGTGAAGGTCAGGGGCTCGAGGCCGCCGATGCTCGCCTCCACCCGGTCGCCGGGCTGGAGCGGGCCGACGCCCTCTGGGGTGCCTGTGAAGATCAGGTCGCCGGGACGGAGGTCCCACAGCGTCCGGGCCTTGGCGAGAATCTCGTCCGGGGCCCAGACCATGTCGTCCAGACGTCCCGACTGGCGGACCTCGCCGTTGACCGACAGGGTGATCGGCGCGGCCGGATCGGGCAGGGCGCCGAGGGTAAGGGCGCCGCACGGAGCGGACTGGTCGAAGCCCTTGGCCGCGTCCCACGGCCGGCCCCTGGCCTTGGCCGCCGCCTGCAGATCGCGGCGGGTCAGGTCGCAGCCGACCGCCCAGCCGGCGATGGTCCCGTCCTCGCCGACCGCGCAGACCAGCTCGACCTCGTGATGCAGGTCGGCCGTGGCGGTCGGGAACAGAGGATCGGAGCCGTCCGTCACCACCGCGTCCGCGGGCTTCGAGAAGAAGAAGGGCTCGGCCCGCTCGTGACCCATCTCGCGGGCGTGCGCGGCGTAGTTCTGGCCGACGCAGAGGATGCGGCGCACGGGCAGGCGCCCGGTCCGACCGACGATGGGCAGGGACGGCGTCGGAGCAGGCGGGAATAGCCAGTTGGTCATCGCCGTTGTCTAGAGCGGGATGCGGCGCTTCGCCAGCGCGCGCGCACATGCTGCATTGCGGAACCGCCACGCCGGAGTGGCGTTCCGGCTCAGGGTTCTCTATCTAACCGTCAAGCTTGCAGAGCGGAGCGCGCACATGGCCACCACCAAGGCAGCACGGACAGCCGTGAAGAACGACATCAATACGCTGAAGGACGATCTGAAGAGCCTCGGCGCCGAGGAAAAGGCCCGTCTGCGCGAGAAGACGACGGCGGCTGAAGCGCGCCTTCGCGCCAAGGCGGCCGAAACCGAGGCGCGCCTGCGCGAACAGTCGGAAGTCCTGCGCGAACGCGCCCGCGGCTATTACGACACCGCCCGCGTGCGCGGCCAGGAATACTATGACGAAGCCTCCGAGCGCTTCGACGAAGCCCAACGCTACCTGACCGAGCGGGTGCAGGAGCGCCCGATGCAGTCGACCGCCATCGCCCTCGGCGTCGGCGTCGTCCTCGGCATGCTGCTCGCCGGCCGTCGCCGCTGATGATGGGCGGAGGGCTGGCCCGCAAGCTGGCGAGAAAGGCCGTCGCGGCCGCCGTGGCGGCGGGCGCGGCCCTGGTCGCCGTGGTCGCCTTCGGGGCGACGATCTTCTACGCCCTGTGCCTCGTCGTGGCGCCCCTCGCGGCCGCCGCCCTGACCATGCTGCTGTTCGCCCTCGCGGCGCTGGCGGTGGTCGTGGTCTTCCTGCGGCGCGAGGCCGGCGAGGAAGAGGTCGAGGACGACGAGCCGGTCGGGCTGGGCGAACGGGCCTATACGCTGTTCCGCCAGCGTCCGATCCTCGGCACGGCGGCGGCGCTGGCCGGGGGCTGGATATTCCTGCGCAACCCGGCTCTGGCGACCATGGTCGCGGCGGCGTTCACCGAAAAATCGCACGGCCGCCGGCGGCGCTGACGCGGAACGGGCGCGGCCCCGGAGAGTTGATCCCACAGGCGCGGCAGTTTCGAGCCGCTCCCCTTTTTGGATCAACAAGTTCGGGAGTTCGTCATGCTTCGCTGGGCCCTCATTTTTCTCGTCCTCGCCCTGATCGCCGGCGCCCTCGGCGCGGGCGGCGTCGCGGGTCTGTCGATGAACATCGCCTATGTGCTGTTCGTCGTCTTCCTCATCCTGCTGGTCGTGCACTTCTTCCAGGGCAGGAGAGGCACCAGGATCTAGCCTGGGCCGAACAGTAAGGAGGGGCCGCGGTCATCGACCGCGGCCCCTTTCTCTTGCCCGCCGCCAGCCGCTCAGGTCGCCGCCTGCTCACGCTCCCCGGGAACGTTCGGGTCCGGCGCGGTGGCGCGTCGTCGGGTGTCCTGTCGACGCGGGAGGCGCCACTTCTGCCCAGGCTCGAAACGGTCGCCGGTCCAGGTGATGGCGGTGACGACGATCTCCTCCGCGTCCCAGTCGATCTGGTTGAAGCTCGGCGGCGCGCCGCGCTCGCGATGCGACAGGGTCCCGCAGCCGACCGCATAGGAACAGTGGTCGCCGAGTTGGATCGGCAGGGCGAAGGGAACGTGGACATGGCCGGTGGCGACCAGGTCGACGCCGGCCTCGGCGAAGATCAACGCCGCCGCGTCGCCGCGCTTGACGTCGCCGGTCATCGGGGCGCCGATCATCTCGATCAGTGGATGATGACAGGCGAGGATGCGCAAGGCGCCTGCGGGCGCCTGACGCAGCGCTTCCGCCGCCTTGCGGGTCTGGGCCAGGTCGATGACGCCCTTTGACCAGTTGGCGCGCGCCTGCCAGCCGCGCGCCGTGACCACGCCGCGCACCATCACCTCGGGGCTGAGGAATTGGTGGTCGTGCGCCGGGTGGCCGATGGCCCGCTCGAACGCCCGCCACGGGTGGAACAGGCGCGCCTTCAGGCTCCAGTAGGGCACGTCGTGATTGCCGACGATGACGAAGGTCGGTTCGGGCATGCGCCGGATCCAGTCGCTGGCGGCGTCGAACTCGTCCGGAAGGCCCTGCTGGGTGACGTCACCCGTGATCAGCACCAGATCGCACGGCGTGGCGTGGGCGAACTCGAGCGCGGCGGCGCAGGCGTGGCGGTGCTCGCGGCCGAAATGCACGTCCGAGAACTGGAGCACACGCCCCACTAGACGCTGTCCTCCGCCGCCGCCGGGATCGGCGCCAGGGCCCGGAAGGCCCGGCGGATGAATCGCACCCTCGCCTCATGGCGCAACAACAGGGGTTCGCCGTCGACCACGGCGGGGATCCGAGAACGGGCGCGCAATGCGACCGTCTGCGTCGCCCGCGTCGTCACGGCCGGATCCTGACGCCAATCGTCGAGCACCGCGTGGGCGGCGAGCCGGAAAGCCTGGCCCGCGTCGGCGGGGTTCATGGCGGCGGCCTCGAGCCCGGTGTCCTCGTCCATCGCGCTGGAGATCATCGGGCTGATCAGCACCAGGGCCTCGGCCCGGCGGGGCGGGCGCCCGTCGAGCGAAAACCGCATCTGACCCGAAAATGCCCGCTTCAAGGCCCGACGGACGTAGGCCCAGGCCAACCCCAGCTTGCCCACGCGGAACGCCTCGCGGGCGGGCGCCCAGAGGGCCGGCGATCCGAAAATGGCCGCGCAATAGAAGGCTTGGGTGGTCTGGCCGTCCGAAACCTCGCCCCCGGCCACGCCTTGGGGAGCGCCCTCTTCGAGCGCGATCTTCAGGGCCGCCTTCCAGTCCGCGGTCCCATAGAGCGCCTTGGGCAGCATGTTCATCGTGCCTCCCGGGAGCGGAGCGACCAACGGACCGTCAGGACCCGCGCGCGAGGCGATGCTGCCGGCCGTTCCATCGCCCGCGAGCACGAACAGCACGTCGGGCCGGGCGTCCAGCGCCGCCTGGATCTGGGCGTCGAACTGGCCCGACTCGAGCGTCACGACCGAGGTTTCGCAGGCGTAGCCGTTCAGGATGGTTCCGGCCTCCTCCGCCGCCCGCGGCCCGACGCTGCCCGCAAGCGGATTCACCAGCATGATGACCCGCTTCAGCGACACATGGCTGGTCAGGACGCACGACCCCGCCGCCTGCGTCTCGGGCGTGGCTTCGGGCGCGGTCGGGGTGTCGGCCGCCGGAGTCAGGGTTGCGCTCATGCCGCCCGAACGCCCGGCCCGGAGCGATGTTCCGGGCCGGGCGGCGGAAGCGTGACTATTACTTCTTCAGTTCGTCCGAAGCCGCAGCCGCGCCCGCCTGGGCCGCGTCGCCGGCCTTGGCCGCAGCGGCTCCGGCGGCGTCGCCGGCCTGGTCCGCGACCTTGGGGGCCTCGCCCCGCACGGTGGCGTTCGCCTTCGAAATCCAGCCGTCCATCACGGCGCCGCCCCCCGACAGGGACTTCTCCATGACCCCGAGCACGGCGGTGAGCACCCCGAACAGGGCCAGGAGCGTGACCAGCAGGCCAACCAGCGGGTTACCCCGCCGACGCTTGCCGCGGGCCCACACGGGACTGTGATCACCGTCGTCCGCCATGCGGACCGGTTCAGAAAAACGCATACGAAACCCCCGTCTCTCGCCCCATGCGGGGCCGGCCGCACCCTCCGTGCGACGTACTGCAAAGCCTAATACAGGCTCAATCAACAGCATAGCGGGGGAACCGTCACGGTTATCCAGCATTATCACCCGTGGGGCGAACCAGAGGGATGAAGGACATACCCATGAAAAAGGCAATCATCGCGATCGCCGGCGCCGGCCTGGTGGCTTCCGCCTGCGCCAGCGATCCGTACGGCGGCACCAATGAAACCGTCCGACAGGGCGCCATCGGCGCCGGCATCGGCGCAGTCGCCGGCGCGATCATCGGCAACAACGTCGGCGACGGCAACGCCGGCACCGGCGCGGCGATCGGCGCTGTCGTGGGTGGCGCTGCAGGCGCAATCCGTGGTTCGCAGCAGGACCGCGCCAACCAGCAGCGCTACCGGGACAGCCAGGGCCGGTACTACTACTGCTACGATAACCGTCAGACCGAGTGCTATTGGGAAAACGGTCAGCGGCGGTACTAGGCGCGCCGGATTTTCAGGACTTCAGGGCGGTTCGTCATCTGGCGGGCCGCCCTTTCCACGCCGCGGCAGGAGGGCTGCATGAAGGGGCTGACTTTAGCTTTGGGCGCCGCGCTGGCCGTGGCCGGTTGCGCCCTGACGCCCGGCGTCCGCGACCGCAGCGACGTGGTCACCGAGCCGAACGTCTGCACGCCGCAGCGGTTCGAGGTCTATTTCCGTGACAGCGAGGCCCGCCTGACCGACGCGGCGCGGCACGCCATCGGCCTGACCGCCACCCAGCTGCAGGGCTGCGAGATCCGCCAGGTCAACGTCATCGGCCTCGCCGACGCACGGGGCGGACCCACCGCCAACCTGGACCTGTCCGAGCGGCGCGCGCTGGCTGTCGCCGAGGCGCTGGAGGCGGCCGGCTGGCCCTCGCCGGTCTTCAGCCTGATCGTCGCCGGCGAGTCGGGGGCGGTGACCGCCGACGGGGCCAGCGAACCGATGCGGCGCCGGACCGAAGTGCTGGTCGACGCCGCGCCCCGTTGAGCCGGCGCGGCTGAGACAGCACGCCGCGTGACGCAGACGGGGCGACGCGGCTAAGGTCCCGCCGTGATCCGCTTCCTGAAATTATTCGTCCTGCTGGGACTGCTGCTCGCCCCGTCCCAAGCGGTGGCGCAGGACGGGCGCGTGCAGCGGACCGAGCGGATCGCGGCCGAACTGGTGGCGATGTCGCAATGGGCCGCGCCCGGGTCGACGGCCGTGGTGGCGGTGCGTCAGGACATCGAGCCCGGCTGGCATACCTACTGGCGCAATCCAGGGGATTCCGGGGGACCGACCACCCTGACCTGGACCCTGCCGAGCGGGGTCGAGGCCGGCAACATCGTCTGGCCCCTGCCCCAGCGGCAGCGGCTGCAGTCGCTGATGAACTACGGCTATTCCGGCCAGGTCTATCTGCCCGTCCCCATCCAGATTCCGGCGGGCGCGCGGCCCGGGACAAACCTGCCGCTGCGGGTGAAGGCGCTGTTCTTCGTGTGCAGCGACGAGATGTGCGTGCCCGACGAGCTGACCCTGACGCTCGACCTGCCGATCCGCGACGGCGCGGCGCCGCTCGACGCCAGGCACGGCGCGGCCGTCCAGCGCATCGTCGAGACCGCCCCCCGCCCCGCCGGCGTCTCGGCCCGGATCACCGTGCAGAATGGCGTCGCCACCCTGACCGCCGCCGGCGGGCCGCTGGCCGGGCGTGAGCCGGGGCCGAGCTATTTCTTCCCGTTCGAGCCTGGGCTGATCGATCACGCCGCGCCGCAGTCCGGACGCTACGGGCCCGAAGGCCTGACCCTGGCTTTGACGCCCGGCGCCGAGCTCCCGGCGGCCGGGACGCCGCTCCGGGGCGTGCTGAGCACAGGACTGGGCGCGTTCGAAATCGCCGCGGAGGTCGGACCGCCGCTGGCCGGAACCGGCGGCTCGGGCGATCTGACCCCGGCGCCGGAAGACGCGCCCGCCGCCGAACTCGAAAAGGGATCGGCCGCCGGGTTCGTGCAGGCCGCCCTGTTCGCCCTGCTGGGCGGACTGATCCTCAACCTGATGCCGTGCGTGTTTCCGATCCTGGCCATGAAGGCGGCGGCGCTGGCCGGCGCCGCGCACGACGCGCCCCGGGCGCGTCGCGACGGCCTCGCCTTCCTCGCGGGCGTGCTGGTCACTTTCGTGCTGTTGGCGGGGGCGTTGCTGGCGCTGCGGGCGGCCGGGCAGGCCGCGGGCTGGGGCTTCCAGCTGCAGTCGCCGGCGGTGACGGCGGGGCTGGCCCTGCTGATGCTGGCGGTCGGCCTGAACCTGTCGGGGGTCTTCCATGTCGGGGCGGGGGTGCAGGGCGCGGGCTCCGGTCCGCTGGCCCGGCTCGGCGGGACGGCCGGCGCCTTCCTGACCGGGGTGCTGGCCGTGGTGGTCGCCGCGCCCTGCACCGCTCCGTTCATGGCCGTGGCCCTCGGCGCGGCCTTGCTGATGCCGTGGCCGATGGCGCTGGCGGTCTTCCTGATGCTCGGGCTGGGGCTCGCCCTGCCCTATGTGCTGGTCAGCCTGACGCCGGGCCTGCTGTCGCGCCTGCCAAGGCCCGGTCCGTGGATGGAGCGGCTCAAGGGCCTGCTGGCCTTCCCGATGTACGGCGCCGCCCTGTGGCTGGCCTGGGTGTTCAGCCGCCAGACCGGCGCGGAGGCGCTGGGGCTGCTGTTCATCGCCGGCCTGCTGCTGGCGCTCGCCGGATGGCTGCTCGGCTCGGCCCAAAGCGAGCGGGCGCTCGGCCGTCGCGGTCGGTGGCTGGCCGCAGCGGGCGGGGCGGCGCTGGTGCTTGCGGCCGCCGGTCTGTTTGTCGCGATCCGCCTGCCCGCGGCGTCGCCCGGGACGCCGGCGGCGAACGAGAGCAGCCGCCTGCCCGCCGCGCCGTGGTCGGCGCAGGGCGTGGAGGCGGCGCTCGCCGAGGGACGCCCCGTATTGGTCAATTTCACCGCCGACTGGTGCGTGACCTGCAAGATCAATGAGGCGGGGGCGCTGCACTCCGCCCGCACCGGCAAGGCGTTCCGGGCCGCGAACGCTGTCTATCTCGTCGGCGACTGGACCCGCCGCGACGACCTGATCACCGCCGAACTGGAACGGCACGGCCGCTCGGGCGTGCCCCTCTACCTGCTGTACGCTCCCGGCGAGACCGCGCCCCGCATCCTGCCGCAACTGCTGACCGAGGGCGTGGTGATCGAGGCGCTGGAGAGCGCCCGCGCCGTCAGGCTTCCGGCTGAGGCGGCGCGGTGATGACCTCAACGTTGTCGTTGAGCAGATAGGCAAGCTCGTCGAGGGCGATGCGGCGTTCGGCCGGCGTGGCCGCGCCCTCGACGGCTGCGACCTTGACCGGAATGTCTTCTGAAATGCCGCGCAGGATGCATTTGAGGTCGCCGTCCGTGCCGCGCTCCTTGAGGATCAGGTGGCCCTGCATGTCGAGCGCGGCCAGTTCGGAGGCCTGGCTCTTGAAGCGGCTGAAGGTCGGCCCCGAGAAGAATTCGGCCTGATCGCCCGCGCCGGCGGCCAGCCAGCCCTGCACCTCGGTGCGCAGCACGCCCGAGCGCGCCACGATATCGGCGAACAGCGGCTCTCCGGCCACCGAGACGGGGGCGTCCGCCGCCGCCGGCGGCTGGGCCGCGGCCATGGCCACATTGGGGTCCGAGAGCAGCAGGGAGAGGGTCAGGGCGACGCCGCAGGACATGGCGAACCTCATAATGTTTGGCCGAATCGTGGTTTCGGCGTTGAACCGGCTTACGCCCGACCCGTAAACGAGGGTTTACCTTCCTCCCGTCGAGTTCACCGATGACCGCTCGCTCCCAGGCCCTCGAAATGCTTCGCGCGGTGGCGCGCAATGACGCCGGGGCGCGCATCGTCCACCAGTTCGCCGCCGATCGCGGCCGGATCGAACGCATGGGCGTCGAGGCGGCCGGCCTCTATCTCGACCTGTCGAAACAGTCGTGGAGCGCCGGGGGCTTCGAGGCGTCGCTGGACCTGGCGCGGACCTGCGATGTGGAGGGCCGGCGCGACGCCCTGTTCGGGGGCGAGGCGGTGAACAACACCGAAGGGCGGGCCGTGTTGCACCCGGCCCTGCGCGCCGCCGACGACGCCGATTTCCGCGCCCTCGGCGAGCCCGTCTCGAAAGAGGTGGCGGAGACGCGCCGTGAAATGGCGACCTTCGCCTCGAACATCGGCTCGGGCGCCGAGACCGGCGGGACCAAACAGCCGTTCACGGCCATCGTCCACATCGGCATCGGCGGGTCGGACCTGGGGCCGCGTCTGCTGTGGGACGCGCTGCGGCCGCTGGAGCCGACCATTGACCTGCGTTTCGTGGCCAATATCGACCCACGCGACATGGGCGAGGCCCTGGCCGGGCTGGATCCGGAGACCACGCTGGTGGTGGTGGTGTCCAAGACCTTCACCACCCAGGAGACGCTGGCCAACGCCGACCTGGCCAAGGCCTGGCTGGCCGAGAGCCTGTCGCCGCGGCGCATGGTCCGGCATCTGGTGGGGGTCACGGCGGCGCCGGACAAGGCCGAGGCCTGGGGCTGCGGGCGGACCTTCGGCTTCCGGGACTGGGTCGGCGGCCGCTACTCGTTGTGGTCGGCGGTCAGCCTCTCGGTGGCGGTGGCGCTGGGCTGGGACGTGTTCGAGCGGGTGCTGGCCGGCGCGCGCGCCATGGACGAGCACTTTCTGACGGCCGACATCGAACGCAACGCGCCGGTGCTGCTGGCGCTGGCGCAGGTCTACAATGTCGAGGGCCGCGACCGGCACGCGCGGACGGTGGCGCCGTACGCCCATGGCCTGCGCCGCCTGCCGGCCTTCCTGCAGCAGCTGGAAATGGAGTCCAACGGCAAGCGGGTGAGGCGCGACGGCTCGCCCGTCGACACCGCCACCGGCCCCATCGTGTTCGGCGAACCGGGCACCAACGGCCAGCACGCCTTCTTCCAGCAGATTCATCAGGGACCGCAGGTGGTCCCGGCCGAGTTCATCGTGGTCGGCCACACCTCCGACGCGGCCGTTGACGCCCGCGAGGGCGACGCGCCGCTGTGGTCGAACGCCCTGGCCCAGGCGCAGGCGCTGATGGTCGGAAAGAGCGAGGCCGAGGCGCGGGCGGAACTGCTGGCGGCGGGCGCCGACGCGGCGGAAGCGGATCGTCTGGCCCCGCACAAGACCTTCCCCGGCGACCGGCCGTCGACGACCATCCTGATGGACGCCCTGACGCCCGAGGCGGTCGGCGCCCTGATCGCCCTCTATGAACACAAGACCTTCGTCGAGGGCGTCATCTGGGACATCAACAGCTTCGACCAATGGGGCGTGGAGCTGGGCAAACAGCTGGCGAAGGCGATCCTGAAGGACGTGCAGGCCGGGGAGCCGTCCGCGGAACTGGACCCGTCGACCGCGGAACTGATGAAGCGGTTGATGGTGTGAGGCGGAGAGCCGCTTCCAGGGCGTTAAGACGGCGAGCCTTCGTCCCCCGCTTCGAGCTTGCGCCAGACCGCGAGAATATCATCAAAGCTCCGGCAATCATCGAGCACGCGATAGATTTCCTCGGCTTCGTAGAACTGGGTCAAACAGTCGTCGTCGATGGAGACCTGTCTTCTGAACACGGCCAGCAGTTCCGATAGTTCGTAGGATCGAAGAGCTTCCCAGGAAATTCCGACAAAGCGGATCGGATTGTAGAACTGCGACGCCAGCCGCCAGTACCATTTCCGATAACGCGCAGCCCCGGGGACAATCATTCGCCACGCCGTCCCCACGGCGTCGAAGACCAGAGCCTGCTCCGGCCACCCTGATGAGAGGGAAAGGGGGCTCGTTCGTTGCTGATCGAGAGGCGCTTCCTTGAGCCAGAACTCATGCGTATCCGGCGTGTGGACAAAGCAGGGAGCCGCGGGGACGTCGGTCATAGATCCTCAAAGATTGCAAAACGCAATGGTTCGCCGCCCAGAGTTATGGGGGGGTGATCTCATGTCGATCTATGTCAACGGGAACATCTCGGCATCACGTCGGGACCAGAGTCCGGCCCTCTCCAGTGAAAAAGACGGACGCCGCTTCCGGCGCCCGCCTTCCTCGCCCACGCCCGGCCAGACTCACGCGGCCGGGCGAATGGTGTGCACGCTACCAGCGACGGTCGTAGCGGTAGTCGCGATCGTAGCGGCGATCGTCGCGGCGCTCGCGGCGGTACTCGCGGCGGTCACGGCGCTGTTCCCAGCGCGGCTCGCGGCTGTTGATGCCGTGCTCGCGCTCCCAGTGGCCGCGGTTCCGGTAGCAGCGGCCGCCGCGGTAGTAGTTGCAGTCGTCATCGCGACCCGCGCTGGCGCCCAGGGCGGCGCCGGCCAAGGCGCCGCCGGCGATATAGGTTCCGTCGCCATTGCCGATCACCGCGCCGGCGAGAGCGCCGACGGCGGCCCCGATCAGGACGTCCTCGGTGCGGTCGTTGTCGCGGTCGCGATCATTGTAGCGGCTCTGGGCGTCGGCCGGCGTGGCGGCGGCCAGCCCGAGCGCCATGGCGCCGACCACGGCGGGGGTGGTCAGGGCGATCTTCGAAAGCGTCTTCATGGTCGGTCCTTTCCCGGTTCTCGCGCAGGATGCGCCGGTGAAGCTGCCGTTATGCGCCTGATCGCCTGAACGCCCCGGCCGGCGGCCGTTCATCATGCGTTCATCGGCGCCCGTCGCGACGCCGAATTCGGGAGCCGCGGCGCTTGACGCCCGGCATGGGGAGCCCTACCTGCCCCTCGCGTTAGCACTCTGGCGACATGGCTGCCAAAACGGCCGCGTCGGAGCGCTCGATCAAACTGTTTGGGAGACACTGAAGATGGCGTTTCGTCCGCTCGGCGACCGCGTGCTCGTGAAGCGCGTGGAAGAAGAATCCAAGACCAAGGGCGGGATCATCATCCCCGACACCGCCAAGGAAAAGCCCCAGGAAGGCGAAGTCATCTCCGTTGGGCCGGGCCTCCGCGACGAAAGCGGCAAGGTCAACGCCCTCGAGCTGAAGGCCGGCGACCGCATCCTGTTCGGCAAGTGGTCGGGCACCGAGGTCAAGCTGGAAGGCGAGGACCTGATCATCATGAAGGAATCGGACGTGCTGGGCGTGCTCTCGTAAGCACCGGCGCCTTCCGAACCTTTCCCCTGACAACACAGAATTAGGAGCAGCCTCACATGGCCGCGAAACAAGTTCAGTTCTCCACCGAAGCCCGCGAGAAGATGCTGCGGGGCGTCAACGTCCTGGCCAATGCGGTCAAGGTCACCCTGGGCCCGAAAGGCCGCAACGTCATCATCCAGAAGTCCTTCGGCGCCCCGCGCTCGACCAAGGACGGCGTCTCGGTGGCCAAGGAAATCGAGCTGGAAGACGCCTTCGAGAACATGGGCGCCCAGCTGATCCGCGAAGTCGCCTCCAAGACCAATGACAAGGCCGGCGACGGCACCACCACCGCCACCGTCCTGGCCCAGTCGATCGTGCAGGAAGGCCTCAAATCCGTCGCCGCCGGCATGAACCCGATGGATCTGAAGCGCGGCATCGACAAGGCCGTCGCCGCCGTCATCGCCGACATCAAGGCCTCCTCCAAGAAGGTCAGCGCCAACTCCGAGATCGCCCAGGTCGGCACCATCTCGGCCAACGGCGACATCGAGGTCGGCGAAATGATCGCCAAGGCCATGGAAAAGGTCGGCAACGAAGGCGTCATCACGGTCGAGGAAGCCAAGACCGCCGAAACCGAACTGGACGTCGTCGAGGGCATGCAGTTCGACCGCGGCTACCTGTCGCCCTACTTCATCACCAACGCCGACAAGATGGAGGTCCAGCTCGAGGAGCCCCTGATCCTGCTGTTCGAGAAGAAGCTCTCGAGCCTGCAGGCCATGCTGCCGATCCTGGAAGCCGTCGTCCAATCGGGCCGTCCGCTGGTCATCGTCGCCGAGGACATCGAGGGCGAGGCCCTGGCCACCCTGGTGGTCAACAAGCTGCGCGGCGGCCTGCGCGTCGCCGCCGTCAAGGCCCCGGGCTTCGGCGACCGCCGCAAGGCCATGCTGGAGGACATCGCCGTCCTGACCGGCGGCCAGGTGATCTCGGAAGACCTCGGCATCAAGCTGGAGAACGTCACCCTCGACATGCTCGGCAAGGCCAAGAAGGTCACCATCACCAAGGACGACACCACCATCGTCGACGGCGTGGGTGAGAAGGCCGCCATCGAGGCCCGCATCGGCCAGATCAAGAAGCAGATCGAGGACACCACCTCGGACTACGACAAGGAGAAGCTGCAGGAACGTCTGGCCAAGCTGGCCGGCGGCGTCGCGGTCATCCGCGTCGGCGGCTCGACCGAGGTCGAGGTCAAGGAGAAGAAGGATCGCGTCGACGACGCGCTGAACGCCACGCGCGCGGCCGTTGAAGAAGGCATCGTCCCGGGCGGCGGCATCGCCCTGCTGAAGGCGACCAGGGCGCTGGAAGGCCTGAAAGGCGACAACGCCGACCAGACCGCCGGCATCGCCATCATCCGCCGCGCCATCCAGGCCCCGATCCGGCAGATCGTCGAGAACGCCGGCGTCGAAGGCTCGATCGTGGTCGGCAAGGTGCTGGAGAACAAGTCCGCCACCTACGGCTTCAACGCCCAGACCGAAGAGTACGGCGACCTGGTCGCCATGGGCGTCATCGACCCCGCCAAGGTGGTCCGCACCGCCCTGCAGGACGCGGCCTCGGTGGCCGGCATCATGATCACCACCGAAGCCGCGGTGGCCGACGCGCCGAAGAAGGCCTCGGCCGGCGGCGCCCCCGACATGGGCGGCATGGGCGGCGGCATGGGCGGGATGGACTTCTAGGTCCACGACGTCTTGTCATCCCGGCCTTGAGCCGGGACAGAAGAGGGCGGGTCCGGAGACGGGCCCGCCCTTTTTTTATGTGAAAGACCCGTGCGCTTGGGTCACCAACTGCGAGCCTTAGGCGGCTTTGAAGTGCGATTTCCTAGGATTCATAAAGAACCTGACTGGCGGTTCGAAGTCCGGGCGCGTTTTCGCGTGATCGGGATTGTACACGATGACATCGTTGGCGAACGCCATGGCATCAGAGGCTGTCAGTGCGTCCCCCGCTCCCTTGGCCCCCTTCCGACGGGCGTCGAAAACAACAAGGTACCCAGAAGGAGTGATAGCTCCCGAATGGCGTACCTCACGGTCCATATAGTCAGCTAGCTGGTTTGCTCCAGACTGCGCACGGGAGGCGCTGTACTCCGTGTAGGTGGGGTCGGCCCCCGGGCTTTGGGATTTTGCCGTCGCCTTGCCCAGCCATTTGATTTCGATCAATGCCGTCGCGCCGGAAGCGAACCAGTTCACTCTGATATCGACCGGTTTGGTCTCGTCGGTATTCTGTTCGGGTTTCACGGTGACGTCGCGGAGAAGGAGCTCAAGGGCCTGCGTGAGCGAGTCTCGCATCTTTGCTTCGGGCTTGTTCACCAGTATCAAGCGCGGCCCATCCACACCGCCTTCCCAGATGTCCTTGAGGAGCCTGCAATTGGTCTCAAGTACGTATTTGGAATAATAGTCGAAGGCCTCTTCTAGGCCACTTAGTGTGGGTGTCGCGAAATTGCTCTTCAGCATGGGCGAGATCGACGGAACAAAATCCTCGAAATCCTTCGCCAGGATGCGCTCTGCGCTCCCGTCGAACCGATAGACCAGTGCCTCCTGCGCCAGCGCCTTCAGGTCCACATCATTGGTGAGCACGAGCAGCCTGAAGCTACCGTCAGACGAGATTTCGACGACCGAATGTGATGCTGGCGGGTTCGCGGCGAGGAAGCGGCCAATATCGGAGTAGTCGGAGCAGGCAGTCGGCGAACCGAGCGTTGCAATCGCTGGCGAGAGTGGTGTCGCTTGGATACCCACCGCCACCGTCAACGTTCCCGGAAGCTTTTCTGGGGGACAACGCTGGAAAATCAGCTTCACGCAATCGAGCAGCGCCCGAATTCCGTTGGCACCGTCGGAACCAAACGCGATCTCCGCGTGAGGAATGTATGCCTTGGCCACCAAGGCCTGCACATTCTCTATGTTGAAATTAGACAACTGCGTCCTCCTTCCGGAGGATGCGGGCCGAGAGCCAGATCACTGCCGGCGAGAGAACGTCCTGCGCCTCCGCGCCAAGAACGGAACTCACGATCTCATACTCTTCATACAGGAGCGTAGCGTCCGCAGGTTCCAATAGCCGCCCGCGTTGGCCCAGGAAAAAAGAAGGCGCGACGCCCGGCGACCGACTGATGGCGTGCCGGATCGACCCGATGGGCAACGCAAGGGCGCACTCCACTGCTGCCCGGAGCCAAGTCCTACGCTCAGCCCATGGACCGAGGACCAGAACGGTGTCGAGTTCAGTCGCGAGTTCTCTCGGCCGAGGCATCATCAGCCCACGGTCATCGACTTCGATCAGACCAGACTCGCACAGCGTCGCGCGCGCCTGGTCAAATTCCGCGCTCCACGGAAAGCCTTCGGAAGTAATGGAATAAGGGTAGCCCCAATCGGCGATGGGTTTGCCCTTGAAGAGGGCGAAGATGCATCCGAGGTACGAGTAGAGATGCATCTCGTTCACGGACATCGGCAGCACCGACGGGCGCGCGTCGTTCATTATTACAAGCCCATCGATGTAGGCTTCCGGGACAACGTCGTTCACGGGCACCCCTCAGTTCAGCGCCGCGTCGATTGTGTCGTACGCCTCTCGGAACAACTTCTCCTCGCGCTGCTGGACTTCGCTTAGGTCTGTCCAGTCGGTCATTCGCACGATTTGCATGCCCTGCTTCTTTTGCAGCTGGGCAAGACGCAAAATGAGTTCCGAACTCCGGAGGTTGGCGGTCATGAGGACCGCGTTCCCCTCAGCCACAAACTTCGAGAACATCGCTCCCGCTTGGGCCTCGTAGGCGATATCCAGTGAGCCTTCTGGCGTATCGATTAGCAGCGTTGCAGGCCCGGTTGCCATGAATTCAGACAGGGCCATGCGGAGCGCGATATCGATAAAGAAGCGCTGGCTCTCCGAGACCTTGTCCGGCAAGGCCCGCACTTGGTCGTCCATCCGCAACCGCAGCCCAAATCCGGAGTCATTGGCACCTTGGCGATGCTCAAGTTCGACGTCGATGGGGAGACCGATGAAGGCTTCGGCAAGTTCCCTAAATCGAGGGACGAAATCCTGCGAGCCAACTTCGTATTGCGCTTTGAGCTGCTTTTCGTAGACCCTGAGCTTCTCGCGGAACTCATCCCGCCTACGATAGTGCTCTTCGCTCTGCGACAAGAACTCCAACCGCTCGGCTTCGAGCTTCTTCACCTGTTCGTCGATTGCGGAGAAATCAGACCCGACGCCTGCACGAGCAAGGCCTTGAGCTTCCTTTTCCTCAAATGCTCTAAGAGCCCAATCAGAAGCGTCCTCGGCAGCTTGGGCGGCAATCAATTCGGCGCTGACGCGCTCTCGGGTAGCCAAGATCGCGGCGAGATTGTCCCGAATTGTCGCAATTGCGCGATCGAGGCGCTGCAACTCTGCGATGGCGCCGTCGTCCTTGATGGATCGGTCAACGGGGCTTTCACAGAGGGGGCATTCACCAGCCGTCAGCTTAGCTTGGATCACAGCGCCGACGTGAGCAGTTCCACAAATGGCGCAACGATCCTCAGACAGTGAGGCACGGACAACGGGGTGGTGGTCGACGGAAGACGACTTTTGCAGACGATTGGAAAACACGCGGCGGTATTCAAGCTGCGCCTCGGTCAACGCTGCGCTGAGATCGGTCCACTTCAAGTCTGCGTCGCGCAACTCCGCCTGCTTACGTCGAACGCGCTCTTCGGCCTCGTTGCGCTCCGTGATCAGCCCATCGTGCTGTGCCTGGAGCTGAGCTTTTGTAATATGGTCGTCTGACCCAGTGTCCTTGATGACGTCCGTCAGCATCTTGATGCGGTCGGCGACGTGGCGCGCCGAGAACCGAACGTTTCGACCGCGAGAGCTCTCACGGTCCATGTCGCGTTGAAGTTTATCAGCCGCCTTGGCAGCCACGGGATCGGCCCCGAATGCGAGGTAGAGCGCATTCGTCAGCGCACCATCATCCCACATCAAGAGATGCCGTCCCTCATCAAAGGTCGCAATGAAATGAACGAGGAAGACGAACTGGGCGAAATCCTCAAGACCGGTTTGCTTTAGGATTTCCTCCTCGAAGAGCGCGTTCAAGTCGCCGTCCGGATCGTCAGCCAGCGTCATCGCCGTGGCTTCGCCCGTGGCGGTATCGCGTAATATCAGTCGCGTAACCCCAGCACTGCCGACTAGGTCACGAGTCACGGACACCACAATTGATGGCCATGCCAGATCGACCGTCGCGGTAGCGATCCGGCTTGCGCTCTCGCTGAGGCGGCCGTTGAAATAGTCCTCGCTCCGTTCCCGCCGCGCTGCGTTTCGATAGTATTCTTGTGCCGACTGAAATTTGCGGTTCGGGTCGGGAATTGCACCTGTGATGGTGAAGTTCACTGTGTTCAGAAAGGTGGACTTTCCGAGGCCATTCGCACCTATCAGACAGAAGACGTTCCGCTCGACAGCGACGTCGGGGTTGGGCTCATTGGAGTAGAGGTCGAAGTTTTCCAGCGCGATGCGGGTGATCCGCGGAAAGGACACCTTCTTGGTGGGGACAGTCTCGGGCAACCAGGTGATCTCCGGAGGGACAGCGAAGTCTAGGTGCGCTCAAACACGAGGCAATGCTCGGACAGTTTAAAAGCACCTCCGTGCTGGGAGCTGTTTCGCATGGATCTGATGGCGCCGCGTTCGGTGAGTTGGAAGCCCAAGCCTACCAAACTCTCAGTGAGAATCGATGCCACGTCGATGTGCACGCCAGCGTACTGGCTGTCGCCGATAGCTACGATCACGTGACGCCCCGACTCCAGTATGCGAGCGACTTGCTGGAATACCCGGCAGAGGTCATCGAAATAGAAGCCGACCATCTCAGGGATATTGGGATTCCAGAGATCGGCCCTAGCTGAGCGCAGCGCTTCCAACGTAGCGTCGAGCATAGCCGATGAGGCGTATCGTGGCGTCGTGTGCCACTTCATTTGAACGTGCGATCGGAGCGTTCGTTGGCGGAGAGCGCGATTGTCCGGCGCGGAATTCAGGTAACCCAGCATCCAGAGTTCCAGATTGTACACGTCGGTGTAATCGAACGAGTTGGGGTAGGGCGGGGAGAAGATGACAACATCTGCGTCATTCACCTCTGCGAGAGCGGTCCGTGCGTCGCCGCGAAGCACCTTGTGCTGCCCCCCCGGCAGGTCGGAGAATCTCGTCAGGTCGGTAGCGGCGACGTCTACCGCACCATCAAGACTTGCGATGAGATCGGCGCGCGATTTTTCTTTCGACTGCCAAGCGCCACGATACCGGCGTCCCTTGCCATTGATGACGACATTGCTGTTCGGCACCAGAACCGAACCTAGAAGTATCCTGAGCAAACGTGCTTGGTCAGGCTCCAAGGCCTCCGACGATCTCAGGATGGCCCGCGCGGTGGAATAGACATCTACCGGGAAGACGTAACGATCCTTCAGTCCAGGAGCCACTAGCGTCGGGGGCATGCCTGTGATTGGCAGCGTGTCGGCGGCCGTGACCTCCAGCCCAGTGATCAGGCGCTCATAAGCCGCGCAAAACCGCGCTGGCGACACGGGGCTCAACTTGGCTTCAATGAGATCGGCGAGGAACGGATTGACCTCCACCGAGGTCGATGAAATGCCGAGCATACGGCAAGTCATGGCCGTTGTGCCGCTCCCTCCGAAGGGGTCGAGGCACTTTTTAACGGTATAGGGTAGTGAACTGAGCGTGTCGGCGACGAACTTCGGGGAGAAGGCTTCCTTAAAATGAAACCATCGCTGAAACGGCAGTTTAGCCGTACCTTGGTTCGACGACGTTGGTGCAGCCTCCGAATAGAGGCCTAGCCACGCAGCTACGTCCTTCGATCTTGTGGGATTGTCCGTCAGTCTCTCGGAGTTCCGGACCGTATCTGCCAGCGTAGATTCCCAAAATTCAGTCATCGCTCGGCAATCCGCTAGTCGGAGTACGCTTCGTCGAAATCGGACCCGGCCCCTGAGGGACGTCGAGCGCATCTCGCACGGCGCATTGCCCCCAAAGTTTGATTTGTTCAAGCTTTCAAGGTTGATGCAACCCCCGTCCCCATCTCCCGCTCCAGCCTTCCGCTCTCCCCCTGCGTCGACAGCCAGATCAGCGCCTCGACCGTGGCGGCGACCGAGGCGTAGAGGGCGCGCGTGGTCGCCGTCTGCGGGGGCCGGCGGTCGGCCGCCCAGGTCAGGTGGCCTTCCTCCTCGGTCTGGATGGCGGCGATGGCGGCGCTGAGCTCGGGGTCGGCGCGGGCGGGGTCGGCGGCGAGCCAGGCCAGCTGGTGGTCGAGGTGGCGGTGGACGGTGCGCTCGACGGCCTCGGTGCAGAGGAAGACGCCGGTGCGGCCGAGGAGACCGGTGAACAGGCCGAGCGCGAAGCCGCCGACGGCCCAGAGGGGCATCAGCCGGCAGGGGCGGGCGGCGCGGGCGGGCATCAAGGCGAGGAATATCTGTTCGTGGCGGCGCTCGTGGGCCAGCAGGTCGGCGAGCTCGGGCACGAGCTCGGGGCAGCGCAGGCGGGCGGCGGCGATCTGGGCGGCGTAGATGCGCGACGCGCCGTGCTCGCCGCCGTGGTTGACCTTGAGGATGCGGGCGACGGTGGAGGGCATGCCGGGGGAGAGTGGCATGGGGCGGTGCGGGAGTGACAGCCCCTCCACCCCTTGACTGCCACGCGCCGCCCTTCAGGTCGTGATCCCGCTCCCCATTCGCGTCCCCAAGGGTCGTTGGGGGGGTGAACCCGGGAGGCGCTGTCAGGAAATGAGGCGGCTTGGCGCCGTGTAACCTTCTGGATATCCGGGCGTTACGGCTCAGCTGTACATGAGAGGACGCATGGCGAACGGTGAAATCAGGGGCCGAGATGACGCGGCGTTCGGGATTTCCGGACTGGACGACATCCTCGCGGGGGGACTGGAGCGGGACCGGCTTTATCTGCTGGAAGGGGCGCCCGGCACAGGCAAGACCACGGCGGCGATGCGCTTCCTGCTGGAAGGGGCGGAGCGCGGCGAACGCTGCCTGTACATCACCCTGTCCGAGACCGAGGAGGAGCTGCGCGGCACGGCGCGGTCGCACGAATGGTCGCTGGAGGGGATCGACATCTTCGAACTGGTCCCGCCCGAGAGCCTGCTGGACGAGCAGCAGCAGCAGAGCCTGCTGTACTCGTCGGACCTGGAGCTCGGCGAGACGACGCGAATGATCTTCGACGCGGTGGAGCGGGTGGGGCCGAAGCGGGTGGTCGTCGACAGCCTGTCGGAGATCCGACTGCTGGCCCAGGGGTCGCTGAGGTACCGGCGGCAGGTGCTGGCGCTGAAGCACTATTTCGCCAAGCGCGGGGCCACGGTGCTGCTGCTCGACGACCTGACCACCGACGTCAACGACAAGACCGTGCACAGCGTGGCGCACGGGGTCGTCCAGCTGCAGGAGCTGGCCCCTGAATACGGGGCCGAGCGGCGGCGGGTGCGGGTGATCAAATATCGCGGCCGGCGCTTCCGCGGCGGCTATCACGACTTCACCATCAAGACCGGTGGGCTGGAGGTCTATCCGCGCATCGTGGCCTCGGAGCACCGCACGGCGTTCGACCGCAGTCAGGTGTCGAGCGGCGTGGCCGGACTGGACCAGCTGCTGGGCGGCGGCGTGGAGCGGGGCTCCAGCGCCCTGATCCTCGGGCCGGCGGGCACGGGCAAGTCTCTGTTCGCGCTGAATTTCGCGGTTTCGGCGGTGAAACGGGGCGAGAAGGCCGCGCTGTTCATCTTCGACGAGGAGCTGGGACTGCTGTTCGACCGCATGCGGGCGCTGGGCATCGACCTGGAGGCGATGCGCTCGGCGGGGTCGCTCATCATCGAACAGGTCGACGCGGCCGAACTGTCGCCGGGCGAGTTCGCCGCAAGGGTTCGGCGCTGCGTCTCGGAGAAGGACATCAAGACGGTCGTGATCGACAGCCTGAACGGCTACCAGGCGTCGATGCCGCAGGAGCAGTTCCTGGTGCTGCACATCCACGAACTGCTGCAGTACCTGAACCGGCAGGGCGCCTCGACCTTCCTGACCGTGGCCCAGCACGGGCTGGTCGGGGACATGAAGGCGCCGGTGGACGTGACCTATCTGGCCGACACGGTGATCCTGCTGCGCTATTTCGAGGCGCTGGGGCATGTGAGACGGGCCGTCTCGGTGATCAAGAAGCGCGCGGGCGGGCATGAAAAGACCATCCGCGAGTTCGAGATCGGCCAGGCCGGCCTGTCGATGGGCGAGCCGCTGAAGGGCTTCCAGGGCGTGTTGCGCGGCGTGCCGAACTTCGTCGGGCAGGGCTCGGGCCTGATGGGCGACGCCTCCGCATGAGTTACGGAGGCGATCTTTCGGAGCGCGCGCTGGTGTTGGCTCCGGCGGGGCGCGACGCCGCCATCGCGGCCGCCATTCTGAAGGAGGCGGGGGTCCCGGCGCTGGTCTGCGACACGCTCGACATGCTGCGCGAGCGGCTCGGGGAGGGCGCTGGCCTGGCGGTGGTCGTCGAGGAGGCGCTGCGCGACTGCGATCTCACGGGCCTGTCGGCGTGGATAGAGGCGCAGCCGTCCTGGTCCGATTTTCCGTTCGTCATGCTCACCCAGCGCGGCGGCAGCGTCGAACGGAATCCGGTGGCGCAGCGGCTGTCGGTGACGCTGGGCAACGTCAGCTTTCTGGAGCGGCCGTTCCATCCCACCACCCTGGTCAGCGCCGTCCGCACGGCGCTGCGTGGACGCAGGCGGCAGTATGAGGCCCGGGAGCGGATCGAGGAGATCCGGCGCGCGGAGGCGATGCTGGAGCGCCGCGTCGCCGAGCGCACCGCCGAGCTGGAAGCCGCCAACCGGCAGCTGGCCTCGCAGATCGGCGAGCGGGAGAAGGTGGAATCCGCCCTGCGGCAGGCGCAACGGCTGGAGGCCGTCGGCCAGCTGACCTCGGGCGTCGCCCACGACTTCAACAACCTGCTGACGGTGATCCTCGGCAACGTCGAACAGATGCGGAAGCACGCCGACGACCCGGTCCTGAAGCGGCGGCTGGCGATGATGAGCGAGGCCTCGCACCGGGGCGCGCGGCTGACCGCGCAGATGCTGGCCTTCTCCCGGCAACAGAAGCTGGAGCCGCGTCCCGTCGACCTGAACGACACGGTGCTGAGCATGCGGGACCTGTTGCAGAGCACGATCGGCGGCAGCGTGCAGATCGCCGCGCCGCGGCTGGCTGACGACCTGTGGCCGGCCATGATCGACCCGACGCAGATCGAACTCGTGATCCTGAACCTCGCCATCAACGCCCGGGACGCGATGGAGGTCGGCGGGTCGCTTACCATCAGCACGGCCAACGTCGTGCTGGGCGAACCCGACGCCCCCGAGGCGCCGCCGCCGGGAGAGTATGTGATGGTGTCGGTGGGCGACACCGGCTCAGGCATGACCGATGAAGTGCGGGCGCGGGCCTTCGAGCCCTTCTTCACCACCAAGGAGGTCGGCAAGGGGTCGGGTCTCGGACTCAGCCAGGTGTTCGGTCTGGCGAAACAGTCGGGCGGGGGACTCGGTCTCGAGACGGATGTCGGTCGAGGCACCACCATCAAGGTGTTCCTGCCGCGGGCGAACGAGGCGCCGGTCGGCCAGGTCGCCGAGGCGGGGGCTGCGCCGATGGCCCCCGGCGATCACCTGATGGTGCTGGTCGTCGATGACGACGATGCGGTTCGCGAGGTCACCGCCGGCCTGCTGGTCGATCTGGGTTACAACGTCATAGAGGCCGGGAGCGGCGGCGCGGCGCTGGACCTGATCGAGCGGCATCAGATCAGCGCGGTGGTGCTGGATTTCGCCATGCCCGGCATGAACGGCGCCGACTTGGCGCGGGAGCTGAGGGCGCGGCAGCCGCGGGTGCCGATCCTGTTCGCGACCGGCTATGCGGACGCCGAGGCCCTGATGAAGGTCGGAGACCACCAGATCGTTCACAAGCCCTTCGTGCAGGCGGAACTGGCGCGCAAGCTGTCGCGCAGTTTCGCGGCGGCCTGACGCGCTTCATCGCCGCAATGATCGGGCGAGGCCGTCGCGTCCGGAAGCGGTTCGGCGGGGCGTGGTGAACCGGGGCCCGCGCCGGGCGTTCGGCGGCCATGAGCTCACGCGATCCCCAGACCTGCCGCCGGGCCCTGCGCGAGATCGGGGAGATCGCGGCCGTGGCGGGGCTGGAAGACAGCCAGATGACCGACCAGGAGGCGCTGCAGAGCATCGCCGCCATCGCCGAATGGGTGATCGAGGAAGCGCCCGGGGCGCGGGCGGACTGCGGCGATGTGGTGCGGCGGCTGGAGCGGATGACCGCCGGGGTGGACTTCGAGGCGCTGGGGGACCGGGCGGCGCAGGCGCTGTTCGGAGCGGTGCTCGGGATGCTGGAGGGGACGGGAGGCCGAGACTGATCGGGGGCGCAGGCGGCCCCTCCACCGCTTGACTGCCACGCGCCGCCCTTCGGGTCGCGGCCCCCCTCTCCATCCCTGGCGACGGAGAGGAGACGGGCGTGCGGGTGGTGTGAGGGGTGGGAACGGCCTGCGGCTTGGGTTACGCATACGCTGACCGTCCTTTTGGGGGAAATCCACATGCGTCTCGTCTCGCTCGCCGCCATTCTCGCCGTCATCGCGCCCGCCGCGCCCGTCTGGGCCCATGCGCCCTACGAGACGCCCGCCGCGGCGTCCGCCGTCCAGGCCGCGCCGCTGCAGGCCGCGCCGGTTTCGGATCTGGTGGCGCGGGTCGACATTCCGTGGTCGCGCTTCACGCTCGACAACGGCCTGACGGTGCTGGTGCACGAGGACCACAAGGCGCCGGTGGTGGCGGTGTCGGTCTGGTACAACGTCGGCTCCAAGGACGAGCCGGCCGGCTCGACCGGCTTCGCCCACCTGTTCGAGCACCTGATGTTCGGCGGCTCGGAGAACGCGCCGGGCAGCTATCTGGGGCGGATGCGCAACCTCGGACCGACCAATCTGAACGGTACGACCTGGTTCGATCGCACCAACTATTTCGAGACCGTGCCGACGCCGGCGCTGGAGCAGGCGCTGTTCCTGGAGAGCGACCGCATGGGCTATCTGCTCGGCGAGGTCGGGCAGGAGGTGCTCGATCTGCAGCGCGGCGTGGTCCAGAACGAGAAGCGCCAGGGCGACAACCAGCCCTATGGCCTGTTCGAATACGCCCAGCTGGAGGCGCTGTTCCCCGAGGGCCATCCCTACCGCCACTCGACCATCGGCTCGATGGCCGACCTGGACGCCGCCAGCCTCGAGACGGTGCGCAACTGGTTCCGCGAGAACTATGGACCGAACAACGCCGTGCTGGTGCTGTCGGGCGATATCGACGAGGCGACCGCCCGGACCCTGACCGAGCGCTATTTCGGGGCCATTCCGCGCGGGCCGGTGAACACCCCCGCCGACGCACCGATCCCGACCCTCGCCGCGCCGGTCAACGCCGTGATGAGCGACCGCGTCGCCAATGTCCGCCTGACCCGCAGCTGGGCCGTGCCCGGCCTGCTGGACGAGGACGCCGTGCCGCTGGCCGTGGGCGCCTCGGTGCTGGGCGGGCTGGCCAGCTCGCGGCTGGACAACGAACTGGTGCGCGAGGACCAGAGCGCCGTCTCGGTGAGCAGCTCCCTGTCCGACTTCCACCGCGTCGGCATCTTCGACATCACCGTCAATGTGAAGCCCGGGCAGGATCCGGCGGCCGTGGAGTCCCGGCTGGACGCCATCCTCGCCGACCTGATCGCCAACGGTCCGACCGAGGACGAGGTCGAACGCGTCGCCACGACCTACGCCTCGCGCACCATCCAGCGGCTGGAGCAGGTCAACGGCAAGGCCTCGGTGCTGGCCGAGGGCCAGCTCTACGCGGGCGACCCCGACCACTACAAACACCAGCTTGAAGCCTATGCCTCGGTCACGCCGGCCCAGGTGCAGGCCGCGCTGCAGAAGTGGCTGACGCGGCCCGCCTACAGCCTGACCATCCAGCCCGGCGAGCGTGAAGCCTATGTCGAGGCCGCCGCCGCGCCGTCGGGCGCCGCCCCGGTCGAGGCCGCGGCGATCGAACGGGTCGAGCGCATGCCCATGCCGGCGATCGGCGACGTGTCCGACCTGAACTTCCCGGCCGTCGAGCGCGCGCGCCTGTCGAACGGCGTGGAGATCGTCTACGCCCGCAGCACCACCGTGCCGGTGACCCACGTGGCGGTCGAGTTCGACGCCGGCTACGCCGCCGACCGCGCCGACCGTCTCGGCGCCCACAGCCTGATGCTGGACCTGCTGGACGACGGCACCACGACGCGCAACTCGACCCAGCTGGCCGAGGAGGAGGAGCGTCTCGGCGCCTCGATCAACACCGGGGCCTCGATGGACCGGTCGGCCGCCAGCCTGACGGCGGTGACCACCAATCTGCAGCCGTCGCTGGTTCTGCTGTCGGACGTGGTGCGCAACCCGGCCTTCGCGCCGAACGAGGTCGAGCGGCTGCGCCAGCAGCGCCTGTCCTCGATCGCCAACGAGCGGACCTCGCCCAACGCCCTGGCCATTCGCGCCCTGCCGCCGTTGCTGTACGGCGAGGGCAGCCCCTACGGGCGTCCGTTCACCGGCACCGGCGACGAGGCCAGCATCGCCGCCCTGACCCGGGCCGACCTGGCGGCCGAGCACGCCGCCTGGATCCGGCCGGACAACGCCACCATCTTCGTGGTCTCCGACCTGCCGCTCTCCGAGATCACGCCACAGCTGGAGGCCGCGTTCGGCGATTGGCGCGCCCCGGCGTCCGCCAAGGGGGTGAAGACGTTCGGCGACGCCGTTCCGACCACCCCCAGCCGCATCGTCCTGATCGACCGGCCGCAGTCGCCGCAGTCGCTGATCTACGGCGGGGCGGTGCTGCCGATGTCCGGCACGGACGACCTGCTGACCCTGAACACGGCCAACTCCGTCCTGGGCACGGACTTCCTGTCCCGGATCAACGCCGACCTGCGCGAGACCAAGGGCTGGTCCTACGGGGTGCGCGGCACGGTCAACGCGCTCGAACACCAGGTCCCGTACCTGATTTCGGCCCCGGTGCAGGCCAACCGCACCGGCGAGTCGATCGCCGCCTTGCTGGAGCAATACAACGGCTTCCTCGGGGCCAACGGCGTCACGCCGGCCGAGCTGGAGCGCACCATCAACGGCAACACCCGGTCGCTGGCGGGCAGCTTCGAGACGTCGGGCCAACTGCTCAGCGCCCTGCGCAGCAACGCCCTCTACCAGCGCCCCGACGACTACTACGAGACCCTCGCGAGCCGGACGCGGGCGTTGACGGCGGCCGAACTCGACGCCGCCGCGCGCGCCGCGATCGACCCGTCGCGTTTCGTCTGGATCGTGGTCGGCGACGCCTCGGTGGTTCAGCCCCAGCTGGAGGCGCTCGGCCTGCCGGTGGAGGTGCGTCCGGCGCAATAGGGCGAGCGGGCTGGACGACCCTCGGGGTTTGGCAATTGTAAGGAAACCCGGCCGACAATGTCGGGCAACTGATTGACGACCCGGACGTTGTGTCCGATCGCAGGATCGCGAGGGGGGTCATCGAAGATGCGTCATCTCCGGCGGGGAGCCGCTGCGGCCGTTCTTCTCGTCATCCCGGCCGTGGCTCAGGCGGAGGGGGCTCCGGCCGCGCCCTCGAGCCCGCAGCAGCTTATCCGGGTCGGGTTGGACGACCAGGACCTGACGCGACTGTCGCTGGAAGAACTGTCGATGGTCGAGGTGACGTCCGTGTCGCGCCGGCCCGAGGCCTTGGCCGAGGCGGCGGCGGCGATCTATGTGATCAGCGCCGAGGACATCCGCCGTTCGGGCGTGTCCAGCCTGCCCGAGGCGCTGAGGCTGGCTCCCAATCTCAACGTGCAGCGGGTCAACGCCGTCGACTACGCCATCACCGCGCGCGGCTTCAACGGCTTCGAGACCTCCAACAAGCTGCTGGTGCTGATCGACGGGCGGAGCATCTATTCGACCCTGCACTCGGGCGTGCTCTGGGACGCCCACGACGTGATGCTGCAGGACGTCGAGCGGATCGAGGTGATCAGCGGTCCGGGCGGGGCGCTGTTCGGCTCCAACGCCATGAACGGGGTGATCAACATCGTCACCCGGTCGACGCTCGAAACCCAGGGGACGCTGCTCAGCGCGGGCGTCGGCGACGATGATGCGACCGTCGCCCTTCGCCACGGCGGCGATCTCGGCGAGGCGGGGGCGTGGCGGGCCTGGTTGACCGGCCACCGAAGGGGCGAGAGCCACGCCAGGACCGGCGAGGAAGCCAATGACGACGCCGAGGGCGTGCGGGCGGGGGCGCGGGCGGACTGGCTGGTCGGCGAGAACCGGCTGACCCTGCAGGGCGACGCCTTCGACAACGAAGTGGCGATCAACGAGGACCTGCTGGGCGTCGACACCACCGTGCGGGGAGCCAATGTGCTGGGCCGCTGGAATCGGCCACTGGCCGGCGGCGAATTGCAGGTCCAGGCCTATTTCGATCGCTACGAGCGGGAGGAGCCGGGCTCGCTCGAGGAAACGGACACCTGGGATCTGTCGGTGCAACACGCCTTCGCGATGGGTCCCCACCATTTCGTGCTGGGCGCCGGACACCGCGAGGTGCAGTCCCGGTTCCTGGCCCCGGGGAGCATCGCCTTCCTCGATCCGGCCGAGCGGACGCTGACGCTGACCAATGTCTTCGCGCAGGACCAGATCGCGCTGGGCCGCGGCCTGACGCTGACTCTGGGAGCAAAGTTCGAGAACAACAGCTTCTCCGGCCAGGAATTCCTGCCCAATGTCAGGCTGGCGTGGCAGAGACCAGGCGGCGACCTGGTCTGGGGCGCGATCAGCCGGGCCAGCCGCACCCCGAACCGTATCGAGCGCGACCTGACCTTTCCGGGCTTCCTCGTCGGTGGGGATTTCCGATCCGAGACGGTGACGGCCTACGAACTGGGCTACCGGGCCATGCCGCGGCCCCGGATGTCGTTCTCGATCAACGCCTTCTACAACGTCTACGACGACCTGAGGACGGTCTCGACCACGCCGGTCACCTTCCTTCCGCTGACCTTGACCAACCATGGCGAGGCGCAGACCTGGGGTGTCGAGGCCTGGGGCAGCTATGACGTGACGCCGACCTGGCGGCTCAGCGCCGGCGCCAGCACCCTGACCAAGGACTATGACGCGACCCCGACGCTGGACGACATCAGCGGGCTGATCTCGATCGGCGACGACCCGGATCACCAGATCCTGCTGCGCTCGCAGCACGACCTGACCGAGGCCGTGGAGCTGGACGTGCGGCTGCGCGCCGTGGACGACCTGAGGCTGGTCGACGGCTATGTCGAGGCGGACGTGCGGCTGGGCTGGCGGCTGACCGACGCGCTGGAGCTGTCGCTGACCGGCCGAAACCTGATCGAGGACCGGCGCGTCGAGACGGGCGACGCCGTCCGCGGACGGGCGTTCGGCCGAAGTGTCTTCGCCGCGCTGCAGGCGAGGTTCTGACATGGCCCTGGGGCGTGGCTCATTGGGGGTGGTGATCGCCCTGCTGTGGAGCGCCCCGCTTCCGGTCCTCGCCATGTCCGGGCCTCCCCAGGCCCGCCTCGAATACTCCGTCAAGGCCAACTATCTGGTGCGGTTCGCCGCCTTCGTGGAATGGCCGCGTCGGAGCTTCGCCACCGGCCAGTCGCCGGTGGTGATCTGCGTCGTCGGCCGCGATCCGTTCGCCGGGGCCCTGGACCGGGCCGCGCGGGCGCAGACGGCGCATGGCCGGCCGCTGGCCGTGCGGCGGCCCGGCGGGCCGGACGAGGTCGCGGGCTGCCACATCCTGTATGTGGGGAAGGGCGGCGGCCGCATGGTTCCGGCGGCCCCCCGCCCCATCCTGCTGGTCACCGACGCGGCCGTCTCGAGCGAACGGGGGATGATCCATTTCGTCATCACGGACGAACGGGTTCGGTTTCATATCGACCTGCAGGCGGCGTCGCGAAGCGGCCTGTCGATCAGTTCGCGCCTGTTGAACCTGGCCCTTAGCGTGCGGGGAGGCTGAGGACATGCTCTGGACCCGCCTCCGCTACAGCCGGTTCCCGCTCGTCGCGCTGGCGTCGTTGCTGGTGCTGCTTATCGCCGGGGTGGCCATCGCGGTGGTCAACGAACAGTCGCTGAAGATTCAGACGGCGCGGGAGGCGGGCGCCCAGGCCGACCTGCTGGCCTCGGCGGTGAGCGGGGCCCTGGCCTTCGACGACCGGGAGGCGGCGCAGGACTACGTCGACGCGGTTCAGGTCAATCCGAGCGTGCTGGCCGCGGCGGTCTACGACGAGGAAAACCGCATGGTGGCCAGCTTCGGCCGGGACGGCGAAACCGCGCCCTCGACCCTGCCGGCCAGCGACCGCTCGACCGCGTTCGGGGACGGCCGGCTCTACGTCGTGCGCCCGGTGCAGCAAGCGGGCCAGAAGCTGGGCGCCGTCCATCTGCGGCTGATGGAAACCCCGGCCGCGCAACGCTTCAGCCGTTATGCCGGCCTGCTGCTGGTGCTGGGTCTCGCGGCGCTGGTCGTCTTCGTGCTGGCCGTGGCCCAGGGGGCGCTGAGGCGGGCCAACCGGCAGCTCGCCGACCGGGCGGCCGACCTGGTGCGCGCCAACAGCCTGCTGCAGCAGCAGATGATCGAACGGGAGAAGGCCGAGGAGGCCCTGCGGCAGAGCCAGAAGATGGAGGCGATCGGGCGGCTGACCGGCGGCATCGCCCACGACTTCAACAATCTGCTGATGGTGGCCTCGAGCGGCATCGAACTGCTGGACCGCACCGGCGACCCGGAGCGGCGCCGGACGCTGAGCGCCGGAGTCAAACAGGCGGTCGAGCGGGGCGCGGCCCTGACCCGGCAGCTGCTGGCCTTCGCCCGCCGCTCGCCGTTGCGGGCCGAAGTGCTGGACCTGAGACGCCACATCGAGGGCCTACGCTTCCTGCTGGAACGGTCGCTGCGGGAGGACATCGAGGTGGTGCTGGATCTGCCGGCCGACCTGTGGCGGATCGAGGCCGACCGGGGCGAACTGGAGCTGGCGCTGCTCAACCTGGCCGTCAACGCGCGGGACGCCATGCCCCGGGGGGGACGCCTGACCGTCTCCGGCGCCAATGCGCCGGGCGAGGGCGAGGTCGGGGACCGGGTCTGCCTCAAGGTCGCGGACACCGGCGTCGGCATGCCGGCGGCGGTGGCCTCACGGGTGTTCGAACCCTTCTTCACGACCAAGGAGGTCGGACGAGGCACCGGCCTGGGCCTGTCGCAGGTCTACGGCTTCGTGCGCTCGTCGGGCGGCGACGTCAGCGTCGATTCCCGCGAGGGCGAGGGGACGACGTTCACCCTGTGCCTGCCGCGCACCGAAAAGCCCGCGACGGAGACGGAGCCGCCGCGGCCGGTTCGCGCCGGCGACGGTCCGGGCCCGCGCAAATTCAGCGGACGCCTGCTGCTGGTCGAAGACGACGACGCGGTCGCCACGGGGGTCGGACACATGCTGGACGACCTCGGCTACCGCCATGTCCGGGTGGCCAGCGCGGCGGAAGCCCTGGCCACGCTGGACAAGGATTCGCAGTTCGACCTGGTGTTTTCCGACATGGTCATGCCGGGCCAGATGGACGGCCTGGGGCTGGCGCAGGAGGTGCGGCGGCGGATGCCGGACACGCCGGTGCTGCTGACCACCGGCTTCAGCGAGGCGGCCTCGGCCGCGACCGGCGAGGCCTTCCGCCTGCTGCCCAAGCCCTATGGCATCGAGAGCCTGTCCGAGGCCCTCGCCGCGACCCTGCACGAACAGGCGTCCTGAACGAATCCCCCGCCCGCCGCGTTCGAGTCGCGAATTGCGCGATGAGGAGACGATTATGGCCGCGAGACCGACCTGGCAGGGGCATCTGAAGCTGTCGCTGGTGACGTGCCCGGTGGCGCTTTACACGGCGACGTCGTCGGCGAGCCACGTCAGCTTCCACCTGATCAATCCCGAGACCAACAACCGCATCCGAATGGTGCCGACCGACCCCGACTCCGGCCCGGTCGAGCGCTCGGACCTGGTCAAGGGCTATGAGGTGTCGAAGGACGAATACGTCCTGTTCGACGACGCCGACTTCGAGAAGGTCAAGCTGGAGTCGACGCGGACCATCGACATCGGCCAGTTCGTCGATGAGGACGATATCGACCGGCTGTATTGGGACGACCCCTTCTATGTGGTGCCCGAGAAGGGCGTCGGGGCCGAGGCCTTCGCGGTGATCCGGGATTCGATGAAGGCGGCGGGCAAGATCGCCATCGGCTGCCTGGTGCTGCGCAACCGCGAGCGCCAGATCGCCCTGGAAGTGCGGGGCAAGGGGCTGGTCGCCTATACCCTGCGGCCGCACGAGGAGGTGCGCGACGCCGCCGACTATTTCGACGACATCCCGACGGTGAAGGCCGACAAGGACATGGTCGACATCGCCACCCGCATCATCGCCCAGAAGGAGGCCGAGTTCGATCCGGGCGAGTTCAGGGACCGTTATGACGAAGCCCTGAAGGAGATGATCAAGGCCAAGCAGAAGGGCGGCAAGGGTCTGGTCGAGGCGCCCGAGCCCGACGACACCAATGTCGTGGACCTGATGGCGGCGCTGCGGGCCAGCCTGAAGGGATCGGCGAGCGGCGGCGGCAAGACGGCGCCGGCGAAGAAGGCGGCCGCGAAAAAGACGGCGGCGAAGAAGCCGGCGGCGCGCAAGAAGGCGGCGTAGCGGAGCGTCTTTGACAACGGGACCCGGAACGGCCAGCTAATCGGCCCATGACCGCGCCCCGCATCTTCATCGACGCCGACGCCTGCCCGGTGAAGGACGAGGTCTATCGCGTGGCGGAACGCTACGGACTGAAGGTGTTCGTGGTCTCGAACGGCTGGATCAACACCCGGCGGGACCCGTGGATCGAACAGATCGTCGTCGACGCGGGGCCGGACATCGCCGACGACTGGATCGCCGAACGGGCCGGGCCGGGCGACATCGTCATCACCTCCGACATCCCGCTGGCCGACCGCTGCCTGAAGGCGGGGGCGCAGGCCTTGAAGTCGAACGGCCAGCCGTTCACGCCGGACTCGATCGGCTCGGCCCTGGCGGGGCGGATGGTCGGCGAGCATCTGCGTTCGACGGGCGCGATCACCGGCGGCCCGCCCCCGTTCGGGCCGAAGGACCGGTCGGCCTTCCTGCAGGCGCTGGACCGGGCCGTCGTCATGGCCCGGCGGGCGCCCCGATGACCACCATCCCGGACAATGAACTGGAGTTCCGCTTCTTCCGCGCCGGCGGGCCCGGCGGCCAGAACGTCAACAAGGTGGCGACGGCCGTGCAGATGCGCTTCGACGTGCGCAACTCGCCCTCGCTGACGGACCCGGTCAAGGCGCGGCTGATGAAGCTGGCCGGCAGCCGGCTGACGCTGGACGGGGTCATCGTCATCGCCGCCGTGCGCTTCCGCACCCAGGAGCGCAACCGGGCCGACGCGATCGAGCGGCTGCAGGGGCTGGTCGACAAGGCCTCGGTGGCCCCGGTCTATCGCGTCCCGACGCGCCCGACCCGGGCCTCGAAGGAACGCCGGCTCGAGGGCAAGACCCGGCGCTCGACCATCAAGAGCGGCCGCGGCAAGCCCGGCCTGTCCGACTGAGGCCTATTCGGCCGGGCGGAACAGCAGGGCGGCGACCTTGCCGTCGTCGTTGACGCCGATCACCCATTCGGTCGCCGCATTGGCGAAGGTGGCCGAGAACAGATCGTTACGGTCCCGGCTGCCCACGAAGTCGAGCGCGACCAGGGCGCCGAAGCTCTCGATCACCGGCAGGACGGCCGCCTCCTGCTCGCGGACCTTGCCGGCGAGGTCGTCGGTCATCAGCGCGTAGTCCATGGTCCCGGCCTGGGCGGAGGCGATGAGGGTCCGCAGAATGTCCTCGGACGCCGCATTGGCCGGCTCGGACGCCAGGGGCGCGGCGGGCGCCGGCGTGGGCGCAGGCGCCGCTGTGGCGGCCCGGGCGCGGGCGGCGGGACCGTCGAAGGTGTTGGGCAGGGCCCCTGCGGCGACCTGGGCGTGGGCCCCCGACGCGAACGTGACGGGCGCGAGCAGAAGGACGGCGGCGGCGAGCAGAAGCGGCTTCATGGGGTCGTCTCCGGACTGAAGTCAGACGATGGCGGGCCAAAGCGACAGAACAAGGGCGGCCGTCGAGGCGCAGACCGCCAGGACTGCGGTCACGACCATCCACGCCGGCGTCCGCGCCTGCTGGACCACAACGGTCCGGGCCTCCGGGGGGTTCTGCGCCAGCCGCGAAAGGGCCTTCAGCGTGGCGCGCAATTCCTCCAGCGCGTCACGGACCTGGGCCTGCGGGCCCAGCTCGCGGCGGATCCAGCGCTCGACCACCGAATGCGAGGCGGCCCACAGGTCGTGGTCCGGATTGAGCCGCCTCGCCACGCCCTCGACCGAGACCATGGTCTTCTGCAGCAGGATCAGCTCGGGCCGCAGGTGCATGTCGAACAGGGCGGTGATCTCGAACAGCTGCCCCAGCAGCCGGCCCATCGACACCTGCGACGCCTGCTTGCCGATGACCGGCTCGCCCACCGCCCGCAGGGCCTGGGCGAAGGCCTCGACCGAATGCCCGGGCGGGACGTAGCCGGCCTCGAAATGCACCCGGCTGATGCGCTCGTAGTCGCGGCTCAGGAAGCCCCAGAGGATCTCGGCCAGATAGCGCCGCTCCGACGGGCCTAGCCGCCCGACGATTCCGAAGTCGATGGCGGTCAGCTCGGCCGGGGCGTGGCAGAACAGATTGCCCTCGTGCAGGTCGGCGTGAAACGTCCCGTAGTCCAGCGCCTGGGTCAGGAAGGCCTGCACCACGTGGTCGGCCAGCCCGTTGCGGTCCAGACCCGGCTGGTCGGCGGCGGCCGGGTCGGTCATCGGCAGGCCGGCGGCCCACTCGAGCGTCAGAACCCGCTTGCCGACCCCGTCCCAGACCACGGCGGGCGCGGTCATGTGGCAGGCGCCGCTGTCCCGCGCCTTGTCCATGATGTCCTTCAGCTCGGACGCCGCCGCCGCCTCGAGCCGCATGTCCAGCTCCAGCTGGAGGGCGCGGGCGATAGTCTCGACGAAGGCCGACGGCTCCAGCCGCCGGGCCGGGGCCACGAAACGCACGGCCAGCCGGGCCGCCAGCCGCATGGAATCCAGCCCCTGGGCCACCCGCCGCTCGACGCCCGGGCGCAGCACCTTGACCGCCACCTTGCGCCCGTCGGCCAGCCAGGCCGGATGGGCCTGGGCCAGCGAGGCGGCGGCGACCGGCGGGCCGAAGTCGGTGAACAGGGATTCCACCGGCCGCCCCAGCGACCGCTCGACCTCGCGCCGGGCCTGATCCAGCGGGAAGGGCTCCAGCGCGTCCTTGAGCCGGCCGAGGTCGCGGGCGAACTCGACGCCGAAGATGTCGGCGCGGGTGGCCAGCACCTGCCCCAGCTTGATGGCCACGGGGCCGAGATGCTCGAAGGCCCGGCCCAGCCGCTGGCCCGGACGGCCCTGACGGCCCTCGCGTCCGGCGAAGGCGTGCAGCAGGTGGGCGATCCAGCGCACCCAGACGGGCAGCAGCGGCGTGATCTCGCGGGGGACGAGCGCATCATGACGAACCAGCACCCAGCCCCAGCCGAGCAGGCGGAACGCCGCCTCGACCGGATGGCGCACCGGCACCGTGGCCGGCGGCGGCGGCGGGGTGGCGGGATCGATGCGGCGGGTCAGATCGCCCACCCATGGTGGATGGCGGCCACGCCGCCGGACAGGTTGGCGACCGTCACCCGGCCGAACCCCGCCGCCTCGATCATGGCCTTGAAGGTCTGCTGGTCGGGGAAGCGGCGGATGCTCTCGACGAGGTACTGGTAGCTGTCGCGGTCGCCGGCCACCCAGCCGCCGATGCGCGGAATGGCGTGGAACGACCAGGCGTCATAGGCCGCGCGGATCGCCGCGGCGGTCGGGCGGGAGAACTCGAGGCACAGGAAGCGGCCGCCCGGCTTCAGCACCCGGCGCGCCTCGGCCAGCGCCTGCGGAATGTCGGCCACGTTGCGGATGCCGAAGCTGATCGAATAGGCGTCGACCGAGGCGTCGGGCAGCGGCAGGGCCATGGCGTCGCCGACGGACCACGACATCTCCGGCTCGCCGCCCTTGTGGACGCCGGCCAGGATCATTTCGGCGTTATAGTCGAGCACGATCACCGAGGCGTCGTCTCCGCCGCGCCGCTGTTGGGCCGACCGCGCCATCTTCGCATAGCGCCGGGCCATGTCGCCGGTGCCGCCGGCCACGTCGAGGATGGTCTCGCCCGGCCGGGGGTTGAGCTTCGCCGCGGCCGCGTCCTTCCACAGCCGGTGCACGCCGACGCTCATCAGGTCGTTCATCAGGTCATAGTTCGACGCCACGCTGTCGAACACGCCGCGGACCAGCCGCACCTTCTCCTTCGCGTCGACGTCGCGAAAGCCGAAGGAGGAGGTCTTGCCTGAAGAGGCGCCGGGAGCCGCGTCGGTCATGTCGGCGGTCTAGCGCGTCCCTGTCGCGCCGTCATCCGTCCCCTTGGCCGCAGGGTCCGCACGGCCGGTCAGTGGGTGGACCCGTTGGGCCGCGGCACCCCGAGGTCCTGCATGACCCCGCGCATCTGGGCGTAACAGCCGCAGGACGCCTTCTCCAGCGCCTTGCGGTCCAGCACCTCGACCCAGCCGCGTCCCCGCCGGATCAGACCCTTCTCCTCCAGCGCCGAACCGACCTCGGACACGGTGGCCCGCCGCACGCCCAGCATGCCGGCGATGTCCAGCTGGGTCAGGGCGAAGCGGTCGGCGTCGGCGCGGTCGTGGATGGTCAGCAGCCAGCGCGCCAGCCGCTCGTCCAGCCGGTGCTGGGCGTTGCAGGCCGCCGCCTGCTGGACCTGGGCGAACAGGCTTTCGGTGAATTTCGCCAGGGCTGTCCGCATGCTCTCGCTGCGGCCGAGCGCGTCGGCGAAGACGGCGGCCGGGCAGCAGGCCGAGACGCCGTCGACCTGGGCGATGGCGCGGCTCGCGGCGCGCGCGTTCAGCGGGCCGCAGGTGACTCCGACCAGTCCCTCCCGGCCGATGGCGGCGGTTTCGACCATCCGGTTGTCGTCGAGGAGGGTCATCAGCGACACCACGCCGCTCATCGGGAACCAGACCTCCTCGACGGCTTCGCCGGCGTCGTACAGCATCTGGCCCTGGGCGAAGGGTCTCTCGTGCAGGTGCGGCTCGAGCCGCAGGCGGTCTGCGGGGTCGAGCGCGGCAATCCACAGATTATCCATGTCCAGGCTCCGCATTGAAGGGGAATGGTTCCGTAACGCCACGCTTGGGAGAGCGTTCCGGGGCGCGCCGACGCCTTGTCGGCGACCGGCGTGCGCGATACGGCAGTCACAGGTCGCCGCGTACCGGCGGCTCGCGACGGAGGAAGCGGGACATGGTCGAGCGGCTGGACGTGGAACAGGTTCTCAAGACCCTTCCGTTGTGGCGCGCCCATCCCGGCGACCGGCCCGCCATCGAACGCAAGCTGGTCTTCGCCGACTTCAACGCCGCCTTCGGCTTCATGACCCGGGTGGCCCTGAGGGCCGACAAGGTCGATCATCACCCGGAGTGGTTCAACGTCTACAACCGGGTCGAGGTCGTGCTCACGACCCACGACGCGGGCGGCGTCACCGAGCGCGACCTCGACCTGGCCCGGTTCATCGACGAGGCCGCCGCCGCCATGGGCGCGAAAGCGTGAGCGGCCGCGTCGCCGGCAAGGCGGCCCTGATCACCGGCGCCGCCGGCGGCCTGGGCCAGGCCATGGCGTGGATGCTGGCCCGCGAGGGCGCCCGGGTCGCCGTCACCGACATGAACCTCGACGGCGCGCGGGCGCTGGCCGAGGCCATCAACGCCGATCACCCCGGGACGGCCTTCGCCTTCGCCCACGACGTCACTGACGAGGCGCAGTGGGTCTCGGTGGTCGATCAGGCGGTCTCGGCCATGGGCGGACTGTCGATCCTGATCAACAACGCCGGCATCGGGGGCGAACTGACCTGGGTCGAGCAGGACACGCTGGAGAACTGGCGCCGGGTGCAGGCGGTCAACGTCGAGTCGATCATGCTCGGCTGCAAACACGCCATGCCGCACCTGCGCGCCTCCGGCGCGGCCTCGATCGTCAACATCAGCTCGGTGGCGGGGCTGGCCGCCGCCCCGGGCATGGGGGCCTACAACGCCACCAAGGCGGCGGTGTGGATGTACACCAAGACCATCGCCCTGGAGGCCGCGAAGGCGGGCTGGAACGTGCGCTGCAACTCGGTGCATCCGGTGTTCATCAAGACCCCGATCCTCGACCCGTTCGTGGCCATGGCCGGCGGCGACGAGGCGACGGCGCACCAGAAGCTGGCCCGCGGCATCCCGCTGAAGCGCATCGGCGAACCGGACGACGTGGCGTACTGCGTCCTCTACCTCGTCTCGGACGAGTCGAAGTTCGTCACCGGCGCCGAATTCAAGATCGACGGCGGCATGCTCGCGCAGTGAGGCGGAGGGACTAGTCCCTACTCCACCAGGTCCACCGGCAGGATCTGGCTGCTGAGCAGCGTCTCCATGCCCTGCCAGTGGTCCGGCCCTTGCCGCTCGACCCAGGCCTGCACCACATCGCGGCCGAGGCCGTAGTTGATGATGTAGCTGCGGTAGGTGTCGATGAAGCGCAGCCGCTGGGTCGCCTTGGCGCGGTCGGCGAGGCTGTATTTCATCAGCTGCTCGATGGCCGCGTCGCGGTCGATCCGGCCCGCGAGATAGTCGTCGGCGATGGTGTATTCGGCGCGGGCCAGTTGGCGGGTCAGGGCCGCCAGCTGGGCCTTCTTCTCCGCCGTCGAGGGATCGAGCCCGGCCAGCGGGAACAGCACCTCGCGCTCGAACGCAAGGCCCTCGTCGCCCGGGAAGGCCAGGTCGATGCCGTAGTTGGCGCTGCCCTCGGCCACGAACGACATGGGGCTGAACAGCGGATAGACGCTCATCTCGACCCAGCCGCGCTCGTCGACGAAGGTCTTCTCCAGCAGGGCGTTGTAAACGTGATGGCCCGGGTAGCCTTCGTGGCAGCCCAGGTCGATGGCGCGCTCGGTGTAGATCGGGAAGTCGGCGTTGATCTCGATCTTCGACCGGGCGTCGCCCTGGTAATAATTGTACCCGGACCACGGCTTGTCGCCGACGAAGGCGAGGGTGAAATTCTCATTGGCCGGCAGGGCGATATGCTGGACCGTGCGGCGGCGGCATTCGGCGATGGCGGCGTCCATGACGACCTGCAGCCGGTCTTTCGGAATGACGTAGTGCGATTTGAAGGCGGTGACGCGCTCGGCCAGCGTGCCGGACCCCGGCAGCAGGGCGTCGATCTCGGCCAGCACGGGGTCGTAGGACGACAGCGGGCGCAGCTCGGGGCGGACCCCGAACAGCGCCTCGGCCTCGTCGGCGAAGCTCATCTTCTCGCCCGACAGCATGCGCAGCCGCGCCGCGGCCGACGAGACGTGGGCCAGAAGATAGGCCTTGCGCTGCGCGACGGCCGGGCCGGCGCCGGCGGTTGAGACGGCCTCGAGCCGCTCCGTGAGCGACGCCGCGCCCTGGATCAGCTGCGGCACGGTGCGGGGATCGGCCTCGGCCGCGGCGGCCCATTCCGGCGGGCCATAGTAGGCGTCGACATAGCCCTCCTCGCGCTCGCCGATCTCGAGGATCAGGGCGACGTAGTCGCGGGCGATGAGATCGAGGCTGTCCCCGGACGCGTCAGGCGTCGCGGTGGGGACCGTGGCGCAGGCGCCAAGCAGGCACAGCAGGCTGATCACAATCGCGCGCATTCGGGACCTCCATCGGTGAACGGCCGCACGCTAGAGCGAAATCGATTCAGAGGCGATGGCAGCTGAATCCAGATATTCGCTCCAGCATCGTGCTGGAGCCTGATTCACGGCATCAGCGGAATCGCCAAGCGATTCCACCTCCACCGATCAGACTCCGGCGTTGGGAGACCGCTCGCCAAGCCGGTTGCGCATTCGGGATTGAGGGCGGGCCGGTCCTGCTGTAAGGCCCTTCGTCCGGCGTTTCGCCGTCAGACGCACCCGTAGCTCAGCTGGATAGAGTACTGCCCTCCGAAGGCAGGGGTCAGAGGTTCGAATCCTCTCGGGTGCGCCATTCTCCTGATCCGGATCATCCCCGAAGGCGCACGGCTCTTGCCAAGCGCGCCGCGCGGCGCATCATGTCGATGTTGATCTGGGGAGGTCACGATGAAAATCGCGGTACTCACGGGCGTCGCCGCGCTCGCGTTCGCCGGACCGGCTGCGGCGGAGACCTGGCAGGTCTATTCCCGCAGCGTGAACAACGCCTTCATGGCCGACGTCGACGGCATACTGACCGAGGGCGATATCACCTCGATCCGGGTCGCCACGGTGCCTCGGGCCGGCGAAACCGGCGACCTGAGCCATTCGGTCGAGACCTATCAGTTCCGCTGCGCGGCCCGCCAGTGGCGCACCGCCGGCGTCGTCGAACTGGGGCCGGACGGAAGCGAGATCGGCCAGTATCCGGAAGTGGACGCCGCATGGGAGCCGCTGCGGCCGGAGACGATGCCCCACTATCTGAAGGAGATCGCCTGCGACCGGGTCCGCGTCGTGCCGCCGCATTGGCCGACCGTCCAGGCCTTCATCGAGGCCGGACGGCCGTAGCGGTCCGCGTCAGGCGTCGACAGCGGCGTCCAGGGCGTTGGCCTGGATGAACTCGCGGCGCGGCTCGACCACGTCGCCCATCAGCTTGGCGAACAGGTCGGAGGCGTCCTCCTGGTGCTCGACGCTGACCTTGAGCAGGGTGCGGGCGTTGGCGTCCAGGGTGGTCTCCCACAGCTGCTCGGGGTTCATCTCGCCCAGACCCTTGTAGCGCTGGATGGCGATGCCCTTCTTGCCGGCGTCAAGCACCGCTTCGAGCAGGTCCAGCGGCCCGCGGATGGTCACCGTCTTGTCCTTGCGGCGATAGATGGCGGGCTTGTCGAACAGACCCTCGAACGCGGCCGAGCGCTCGGCCAGGCGGCGCGCGTCCAGCGAGCGGATCAGGGCTTCCTCGAGCACGATGCGCTCGCTGACGGCGCGGCGTACGCGCTCGAACGCCACGGCGCCCTGGGCGCCGTGCGAACCGGTCCAGTCGCCGTCGCCCTCCTCGGCGTAGAGGTTGAGCCGGGCGGCGGCCCTGGCCGGGTCGGCCGCTTTCTCGTCGAACAGGCCGGCCAGCGCCGCCTGCTCCACCGCGAAGGCCGGCGCGCGCTGGCTGAGGCGGTCGACGCCGGCCTTGAAGGCCTTGGCCTCGCGGACCAGCGCCTGCAGGTCCAGACCGACGCGGCGTTCGCCGTGGGGCAGGTCCAGTTCGGCCTCGGCGGAGCCCTCCTCGATCAGGTAGGCGTCCATCTCGGCTTGGTCCTTGATGTAACGCGACTGCTTGCCCTTGGAGACTTTGTAGAGCGGCGGCTGCGCGATGTAGACGTGGCCGCGCTCGATCAGCTCGGGCATCTGGCGATAGAAGAAGGTCAGCAGCAGGGTGCGGATATGGGCGCCGTCGACGTCGGCGTCGGCCATCAGGATGATCTTGTGGTAGCGCAGCTTGTCGGCGTTGAAATCGTCCCGGCCGATGCCGGTGCCCAGCGCCAGGATCAGGGTGCCGATGGTGTCGGACGACAGCATGCGGTCGAAGCGGGCCCGCTCGACGTTGAGGATCTTGCCGCGCAGGGGCAGCACCGCCTGGTTCTCGCGGTTGCGGGCCTGTTTGGCCGAGCCGCCGGCGGAATCGCCCTCGACGATGAACAGTTCGGACTTGGCGGGGTCGCGCTCCTGGCAGTCGGCGAGCTTGCCGGGCAGGGAGCTGATCTCCATCGCCGTCTTGCGGCGGGTCAGGTCGCGGGCCTTGCGGGCGGCCTCGCGCGCCGCGGCGGCCTCGACGATCTTGGCGACGACCTGTTTGGCCTCGACCGGGTGTTCCTCGAACCAGGTCGACAGGCCTTCGGAGCACAGGCCCTCGACGGCGGGGCGCACCTCGGACGAGACCAGCTTGTCCTTGGTCTGGGAGCTGAATTTCGGATCCGGCACCTTGACCGACAGGACGCAGGTCAGGCCTTCGCGGGCGTCCTCGCCGGAGACCGAGACCTTCTCCTTGCGGGCGGCGCCGGCGGCGTCGATGTAGCTGCTCATCACCCGCGTCAGGCTGGCGCGGAAGGCCGACAGGTGGGTGCCTCCATCCCGCTGGGGGATGTTGTTGGTGAAGCACAGCATGGTCTCGTGGTAGCTGTCGTTCCACCACAGGGCGAGATCGATCTCGATCCCTTCCTTCTTGCCGCGGATGACGATGACGTCCTTGAGCAGGGGCGTCTTCGACTTGTCGAGGTGACGCACGAAGGCCTCGACCCCGCCTTCGTAGTGCAACAGAATCTCGACCGGCTCGGCGCCGCGGTCGTCGCGCAGCTTGATGACCACGCCCGAGTTGAGGAAGGCCAGTTCGCGCAGCCGGTGCTCCAGCGTCTTCAGGTCGAAATCGATGTGCGAGAAGGTCGTCACCGACGGATAGAAGGTGACTTCCGTGCCGGACAGCACCTTGCCGTTGTCGCGCGTCGGGGCGTCGCCGGTGACCCGCAGGCTCTCGACCGTGTCGCCGCGCTCGAAGCGCATCTCGTGGCGCTTGCCGTTGCGGTAGATGACCAGCTTCAGCCAGTCCGACAGGGCGTTGACCACCGAGACGCCGACGCCGTGCAGGCCGCCGGAGACCTTGTAGGAATTCTGGTCGAACTTACCGCCGGCGTGCAGTTGGGTCATGATGACCTCGGCCGCCGAGACGCCCTCGCCCTCGTGGATGTCGACGGGGATGCCGCGGCCGTTGTCGGTGACGGTCACCGAGCCGTCGGCGTTGAGGATGACCTGGACCAGGTCGGCGTGGCCGGCCAGGGCCTCGTCGATGGCGTTGTCGACCACCTCATAGACCATGTGGTGCAGGCCCGAGCCGTCGTCGGTGTCGCCGATATACATGCCGGGGCGTTTGCGCACCGCGTCCAGGCCCTTGAGGACCTTGATGGAATCGGCGCCGTAGGCGGCCTCTTCGGCGGTGTCGGCGTGGCGCGCGGTCGGGGTTTTGTCGGTCATATATTCGGTCGGATCATCGCCCGGTGCGGGCCGGAAAGGACGGCGATCGCGCCGTCCGGAATCGGTTGCCTCCGGGCCGCGAATCTGATCCGCGCCGGAGCTCGCAACATATAGGAATTTCCGGGAGAATTGCGAGCAAAACCGGGCGCCGCTCCACAGGTGTGGAACGGTCCGTGAAAGCTGCGTTCAGGGGCGGTGCGGGCCGTCTCGCGGCCGGCTGTTCAGCCGGCCGCGGGCGAAGGCGTCAGGCCAGCGAGCCGTCGATGTCCTTGCAGGCCTGGATCAGACCCTGGACCGACTCCACCGACTTCTTGAACATGGCCTTCTCGTCGTCGTTGGTGGTGAATTCGATCACCTTCTCGACGCCCTTGGCGCCGATCAGGGCGGGGACGCCGACATAGAGGTCCGAAAGGCCGTATTCGCCCGACAGCCAGACGGCGCAGGGCAGGACGCGCTTCTGGTCCAGCAGGTAGGAGCGGGCCATGGCGATGGCGCTTTCGGCCGGGGCGTAGAAGGCCGAGCCGGTCTTGAGCAGGGCCACGATCTCGCCGCCGCCCTTGCGGGTGCGATCGACGATGGCGTCCAGTTCCGCCTGCGACAGGAAGCCGGCCTTGACCGCGTCCGGCAGCGGCAGGCCGCCGACGGTCGAGTGGCGCACCATCGGCACCATGTCGTCGCCGTGGCCGCCCAGGGTCCAGGCGTGGATGTCCTGGATCGACACGCCGGTCTTCTCGGCCAGGAAGTAGGCGAAGCGGGCCGAGTCGAGCACGCCGGCCATGCCGACGACCTTCTCCTTCGGCAGGCCCGAGAATTTCTGCAGGGCCCAGACCATGGCGTCGAGCGGGTTGGTGATGCAGATGACGAAGGCGTTCGGGGCGTGCGTCTTGATGCCCTCGCCGACGGCCTTCATGACCTTCAGATTGATGCCGATCAGGTCGTCGCGGCTCATGCCCGGCTTGCGCGGCACGCCGGCGGTGACGATGCAGACGTCGGCGCCCGCGATGTCGGCGTAGTCATTGGCGCCCTTGAGCGCGACATCCGTGCCGATGACGGCGGTGGCCTCGGCGATGTCGAGCGCCTTGCCCTGCGGCGTGCCCTCGGCGATGTCGAACAGGATGATGTCGCCCAGCGCCTCGCGCGCGGCCACGTGGGCCAGGGTGCCGCCGATCATGCCGGCGCCGATAAGGGCGATCTTCGCGCGAGCCATATGCATCTCCAGGGGCCTAACGCGCTTGGCGCTACTTGAGGCCGGTCAGTGTGGGGGGTGGGGAGGGAAACGGTTGGCGGCGGTCTAGACCCGCGCGCTTTCGCCTGCAACCGTGACGCCGCGTCACCGGAGCCGCCATGGCCAGCCTGCCCGAAATCGTTGCCGCCGCCGACACGCCGGCGGACCTGATCGCCGTCGTCGACGAGACCACGGTGCGCGCCGAGGTCGAGGCGTGGCGGGCCCGTCTGCTGAAACGGCCGGGCCTGTGGGACCGGGCGGCGCGAGGGACGCAGCAGCGCATCAACCGCATGATCCCCGAGCGGGTCCACGCCGTCGTCACCGCCGGGGTGGAGGCCATGACGAAGGGCATCCTGTCCGGCTCGGACCTGCTGAACGCCCGGGCGACCATCGAGGGATCGCTGGCGGCGCGCGAACAGCGGGCCCGGGCGATCATCACGGCCCATCGCAATACCGCCAGCGTCGAGGGCGGCGTCGCCGGCGCCGGCGGCTTCGTGCTGGCGGCGGCGGACTTCCCGGCCCTGATGGCGATCAAGGTGCGGATGCTGGGCGAGATCGTCGCCGCCTACGGCTGGGGCGGCGGATCGCTGCGCGAGCGGCTGTTCGTGCTGCACATCTTCCATCTGGCCTTCGCCAGCGCCAGGCGGCGGCCCGAAGCCCTCGCCGAACTGGAGCGGTGGATCGCCGGCGCCGATCAGCCCCGGGCCATCGCCGACTATGACTGGCGCACCTTCCAGATCGAATATCGGGACCACATCGACCTGGCCAAGATGGCCCAGTTGATCCCCGTCATCGGCGCGCCGGTCGGGGCGGTGGTGAACTGGCGACTGGTCGAACGGCTGGGCGAGGCGGCGATGATGGCCTGCAGGATGCGATGGATGGCGGAGACAGGAGTCGATCCGACATAGATTTTCCTGTTTCAAGCGACAAGGTTTATCGATTGTCCTTAGCGAAAAGCCGGGCCTAGGCTGCCTCCAGAAATCAGACAACGGAGGACGTCATGGACGGCAATGCAGGCGGACCGAGCCCGCTTCACGATCCGAAGAAGGAGCCAGCGGCGCTTCGCGCCCTGCTGGGGCGGACCAATCGCGACTGGTGGCCCAACCATCTGTCGGTGGACATCCTGCACCAGCAGGGCCGCACCGGCGACCCGATGGGCGACGACTTCAACTACGCCGAGGCCTTCAGGAAACTCGACTATGCGGCCGTCAAGCGCGACCTGCACGCCCTGATGACCGACAGCCAGCCGTGGTGGCCGGCGGACTATGGCCACTACGGGCCGTTCTTCATCCGCATGGCCTGGCACTCGGCCGGGACCTACCGCACCGGCGACGGGCGCGGCGGCGCGGGCGCCGGCCAGCAGCGTTTCGCGCCCCTGAACAGCTGGCCGGACAACGGCAACCTGGACAAGGCGCGGCGCCTGCTGTGGCCGATCAAGCAGAAGTACGGGGCCAGTCTGTCGTGGGCCGACCTGATGATCCTGGCCGGCAACGTGGCGATCGAGTCCATGGGCGGGCCGGTGTTCGGCTTCGGCGGGGGGCGGGCCGATGTCTGGGAGCCCGAGAAGGACGTCTACTGGGGCACCGAGGAACAGTGGGTCGGCGAGGAGGGCAACGAAACCCGAATCCAGCCCGACAAGCAGATGGTGCTGGAGGAGCCGCTGGCGGCGATCCAGATGGGGCTGATCTACGTCAACCCGGAAGGCCCGGGCGGCGTGCCCGACGCGCTGCAGTCGGCGCGCGACATCCGCGAGACCTTCGCCCGCATGGGCATGAACGACGAGGAGACGGTGGCCCTGACGGCGGGCGGCCATACCTTCGGCAAGGCCCACGGAGCGGGCGACGCCTCCAAGGTCGGCATCAGTCCCGAGGGCGCCGACATCGCGCAGCAGGGACTGGGCTGGATTTCCGGGCATGAGAGCGGCGTCGGCGACCACACCATCACCTCCGGCATCGAGGGGGCCTGGACCCCGACGCCGACCACCTGGGACATGAGCTTCTTCGCCATGCTGCTGGACCATGACTACGAGCTGGTCCGCAGCCCGGCCGGCGCGAAGCAGTGGCAGCCGGTCGGCAATCCGGACGACACCCTCGCCCCGGCCGCCCATACGCCGGGCAAACGCGTGCCGACGATGATGACCACCGCCGACATGGCGTTCAAATTCGACCCGGAATACCGCAAGGTCCTCGAGAAATTCCGGGCCGATCCGGCCTATTTCGGCGACGCCTTCGCCCGCGCCTGGTTCAAGCTGTGCCACCGCGACATGGGCCCCAAGGCCCGCTACCTGGGCCCGGAAGTGCCGGCGGAAGAGCTGATCTGGCAGGATCCGATTCCGGCGCGGACCGGACCGGTCATCGGCGCGGCCGACATCACGGCGCTGAAGGACCGGATCGCGGCGTCGGACCTGTCGGTGGCCGAACTGGTCACCACGGCCTGGGCCTCGGCCTCGACCTATCGCGGCTCGGATCACCGGGGCGGCGCCAACGGGGGCCGTATCCGCCTCGCTCCGCAGAAGGACTGGGACGTCAACGAGCCGCAGAAGCTGGCCCGGGTTCTCAAGGTCTATGAGGAAATCAGGGCGGCCTCGGGGACCAATGTCTCCATCGCCGACCTGATCGTGCTGGGCGGCTCGGTGGGGATCGAGCAGGCGGCGAAGGCGGCGGGCCACGCCATAGAGGTCCCGTTCACGCCGGGCCGCACCGACGCCTCGGCGGAGCAGACCGATGTCGAGGGCTTCAAGGTGCTGGAGCCCCGCGCCGACGGGTTCCGCAACTATCTGCAGGTGCGGTTCAATGTGGCGACCGAGGAGCTGCTGGTCGACCGGTCGCAACTGCTGGGCCTGTCGGCGCCGCAGATGACGGTGCTGGTCGGCGGCCTGCGCGTGCTGGGAGCCAACCACGGCGGCTCCAGGCACGGCGCCCTGACCGACCGGCCCGGACAGCTGACCAACGACTTCTTCGTCAACCTGCTCGACATGGGCACGGCGTGGAAGGAGATCGATGACCGGGGCGACGAGGTCTTCGTCGGTTCGGACCGCGCGAGCGGCGAGGAGCGATGGACGGCCACCCGCACAGACCTGGTGTTCGGCTCCAACTCGCAGCTTCGGGCGCTGGCCGAGGTCTATGCGTCCGCCGACGCGGGCGGGAAGTTCGTGCGCGATTTCGTCAGCGCCTGGACCCATGTGATGAACGCGGACCGTTTCGACCTGACCCTCGACGAAGAGTTCGGGGCCGCGGCGGCCTGAGCCGGAAGCCCCGCCGCGACCTTCGGGCCGTGGCGGGGCCCCGTGCATCGGGAACCTCGATCATCATGGCTTTCGGCATAGCGACCGCCTATGTGGGCCGGATGCTTCCGACCCTGCGCCAGCTCCAGTATCTCAAGCTCCTTGCCGAGCACGCCTCGTTCAGCCGCGCGGCGGAGGCCGCCCACGTCAGCCAGCCGGCCCTGTCCGCGGGCGTGCAGGAGCTGGAGAAGATCCTCGGCGCGCCGGTGGTCGAGCGGACGCGGGGCAATGTGCAGCTGACGGCGGTCGGCGCCGAGGCGGTGCGGCGGGCCGAGGACGTGCTGGCCCGGACCGAGGACCTCGTCGAGGCGGCGAGGAACGCCGGCAAGCCGCTGTCGGGCCGGTTCCGCCTCGGCGTCATACCCACGGTCGCGCCCTTCCTGCTGCCGGCCAAACTGCCGGGACTCAGACTCGCCTACCCGGCCCTGCGGCTGTTCATCCGCGAGGATTTGACCCCGCGTCTCGTTGCGGGGCTGAAGGCCGGACATCTCGACGCGGCGGTGATCGCCCTGCCCTACTCCGCCCACGGCGTGGACCACGCCCGCATCGGCGACGACGAGATCCTCGCCGCCGCGCCGGTCGGCCATGCGCTGGCCGGGACCGGCCCGATCCCGCCGGGATCGCTGAAGGCCGAGGACCTGATCCTGCTCGAGGACGGCCACTGCCTCCGCGACCAGGCGCTGGCCGCCTTCGACATCGATCCGCCCAAGGGCGACGACGTCTTCGCCGCCACCTCGCTGCATACGCTGGTGCAGATGGTGTCCGCCGGCCTGGGGGTCAGCTTCCTGCCCGAGATGGCGGTGCGGGCCGGGCTGGCCGACATGCCGGGCGTCGTGGTCCGACCGATCGCCGCCAAGGCGCCCCGCCGCGAGATCGTGGTCGCCTGGCGCACCGGCTCCAGCCGCGCGGCCGAGGCGAAGCTGCTCGCCGAGGCGCTGCGGATCGACTGAGCGGCGCATTACGACTCCGTAAGGTGCGCCCGGATTTCGCCCTGATAGGGTCGCTTCGCCCGGACGCGACGGGCGTCCGGAGCCGTTCGCCATGAAGTCCCGCCTGTTCGCCGCCGCCTCGATCTCCGCCCTGCTGGTCGGCGTGGCCGCCTGCGCCACCGCGCCCGCCGTCGATGTCGCGCCGGACGCCCGCGCGGCCCCCGTTGAAGCCGCCGCCTCGCCCATCGTGGTGCCGCCGCTGGGCTTCCGCGAGCGGACCCTGCCGAACGGGCTGAAGGTCTATACGGCGCGGGACGCGGCGACCTCGAACGTGACGGTGCAGGTCTGGTACAAGGTCGGCGCCAAGGACGATCCGGAAGGCCGCTCCGGCTTCGCCCACATGTTCGAACACCTGATGTTCAAGGCGACACGGAACCTGCCGCAGGAGGCCTTCGACCGGCTGACCGAGGACGTGGGCGGCTCCAACAACGCCTCGACCGGCCTGGACGTGACCAACTATTTCGAGACCGTGCCGGCCCAGCATCTGGAGCGGATGCTGTTCGCCGAAGCCGAGCGGATGGGCTCGCTGGTGGTCGACGAGACCTCGTTCGAGAGCGAGCGGGACGTGGTCAAGGAGGAGTTCCGGCTGCGGGTGTTGTCCACGCCCTACGGCCGGTTCCAGCGGCTGCATTCCCAGGCCTTCATCTTCCAGGACAGCCCCTACCGACGGCCCGGCATCGGCTCGATCGCCGACCTGGACGCGGCGACCATGGACGACGTGCTGCGCTTCCACGAGACCTTCTACCGACCCGACAACGCCTATCTGATCGTGGCGGGGAATTTCGACCAGGCCCGGCTGGATGCGTGGATCGACCAGTATTTCGGCGGCATCGAGAACCCCGACCGGCCGCTGCCGGAAAACCATGTGCCGGAGACCTTCGGTCCGGCCCGCGAGGCGACCTTCTACGGACCCAACGTGCCGCTGCCGATGGTGCAGATCACCTGGCCGACGGTCCCCTACGACCACCCGGACCGGGCGGCGCTGGACGTGCTGGACGGCATCCTGTCGACCGGGGAAAGCTCGCGGCTGTACCAGTCGCTGGTCTATCGCCAGCAGATCGCCACCCAGGCCAGTTCCTCCAACAGCCAGCAGCAGCAGGTCGGGGTGCTGAACACCTTCGCCATCATGAGCGAGGGCAAGACCCCGGACGAGGGGCTGGCGGCGCTGCGGGCCGAGGTCGCCCGCCTGCGCGATGAGCCGGTGACCGCGGCGGAGCTGGCCGAGGCCAAGACCGAATTGACGGCGCAGGCCTTGCGCGGGCTGGAGACCATCGACGGCCGCGCCTTCCAGCTCGGCTACGCCCTGATCATGACCGGCGACCCGACCGCCGCCGACCGCGACATTCCGAACATCCAGGCGGTCAGCGCCGAAGACGTCCAGCGGGTCGCGCGTCAGTACCTGACCGACGACCGCGCCATCGCCATGCGTTACCTCCAGGCGACTGACGAGAACCCGGCCTCGCCGGTTCAGGAGGCCTTCACCGCGCCGGTGACCCTGGCCGATCTCGCCCCGCCGGGCGAGCGGGTCACCCTGCTGCCCGAAGGCCAGCGCACCCCGTTGCCGGAGCCGGGGCCGGCCGTCGATCCGGCCACGCCCGTGGTGGCCGAGCGGCGCCTCGCCAACGGCATGCGGGTGCTGGTCGCGCCCAAGCCCGGCCTGCCGCTGGTGTCGGCGCGGCTGAGCTTCGACGCGGGCACGGCCGACGACGCGGCCGGGGGCAAGCCGGGCGTCGCCAACTTCACCGCCTCGCTGCTGACCCAGGGCACCCGGACCCGGACGGCGCCGCAGATCGCCACCGAGATCGAAAGGCTGGGAGCCGATATCGGAGCCGGAGCCGGCGTGGACTTCACCACCGTCTTCGCCTCATCGCCGGCCAACGTCTTCCCGCAGACCATGGCCCTGATGGCCGACGTCGTGCGCAACCCGGCCTTCACGGCCGAGGACCTGGATCGCGAGCAGACCCGGACCCTGGACGGGCTGAGGGTGCAGCTGTCGCAGCCGGGCCCCGTGGCCGGCCTCGCGGCGGCGCGCGCCGTCTACGCCGACGCCCCCTATGCGGCGCCGGGATCCGGCACGCCGACCTCGATCCCGTCGATCTCGCGCGACGACCTGGTCGCCTTCCATAGCGGCATGTACCAGCCATCGAACGCCACCCTGGTGTTCTCGGGCGACATCACCCCGGAGGCCGCATACGCGCTGGCCGAGCAGGCGTTCGGCGACTGGCGGGCGGGCCCCGCCCGGACGCCGGTCGCGGATCCCGCCGGTCCGGCCGTGGCCCCGCGTGTCATCGTCATCGACCAGCCGGGCGCGGGCCAGGCGGCGGTCTACGCGGCCATGCGGGGCATCGCGCGGACCGACGAGGACTATTTCCCGATGCTCGTCGCCAACGGCCTGATGGGCGGCGGCTTCTCGGCCCGCCTGAGCCAGGAGATCCGCATCAAGCGCGGCCTCAGCTACGGGGCCTATTCGAGCCTGAGCACGCGCGAGGACGAGGGCATGCTCTCGGCCTCGGCCCAGACGCGGAACGACGCCGTGCCGCAGGTGGCGGAGCTGATCCTGGCCGAGATCGCCCGCCTGTCGGCGACCGGGGCGACCGAGGCCGAACTGGCCCCGCGCAAGGCGACGCTGATCGGCTCGTTCGGCCGGTCGCTCGAAACGGTCGACGGCCTCGGCGGACTGGTCGCCGGACTGGCCCTCTACGGCCTGCCCCTGTCGGACCTGGCGACCTACGACGACGACGTGAACGGCGTCACCCCGGCGCAGATCCAGGCGGCGGCGGCCGAGCACCTGCCGGCCTCGAACGCCAGCCTCGTCATCGTCGGCGACGCCGCGGTCTTCCTCGAGGCGCTGCGAGCGAAATATCCGGACGTCGAGGTCATTCCGCTGACCGACCTGAACATCGACTCGGCGGCGCTGCGGTAGGATCAGGCCGACAGGCACACGACCTGGACGACGCGCAGGTCGCGGCGCAGGTCGTCGGCGACGAGGCCGTAGTTGTCGATGGTGACGGTGCGGCCCGTCAGCGGCTCGTCGGCCTTCTGCAGACCGCGGACGGCGGGGCCGAAGGTGTCGGGCGAGGTCGTGTAGATCCGGCCCCGGCGCGGGCTTTCGGCGATGGTGACGCCGACGGCGCGGCCCTGCCGATCCAGAACCGGCGCGCCGGACAGGCCGGCCAGCGTGCCGCCCAGTCCATCGGTGCGGCCGACCTCGGCCCAGGCCAGCACGGGTTCCTCGCGCTGGCCGCGCCCGCGGACGCGCAACGTCTCGCGGCCCAGAAGACGCGAAGTGACCTCGCCGGCGCGGCCTTGAGGATAGCCGGGATGGAAGGCGCGCTGACCCTCGCGCAGGGGCTGGTTCGCCGCGAGCGGAAGCGCCGCCGGGCCGCCCGCGGTGTGCAGCACGGCGATGTCGGCGCGGGGGGCGAGGCGCACGTCGGCGGCGACGGCGCGGCCGCCGCCGACCATGATCGCCGGCCGGCGACAGCCCTCGACCACGTGGCGGGCGGTGACCCACTGGCCTTCGCCGGCGATGGAGAAGGCGGTCCCGGCCGCGGGCTGGAACGGGATGTCGGGGGCGTTGACGGTGACGGCGGGATCGAACGGGGTGATCGGGCCCAGCAGGGCGCCCTCCATCTCGTCGGGCGGCGGAGGGGCGGGCGGAGCGTCGGCGTTCTCGCGCTGGCCGAGGGAGAGACCGATCAGGGCGGCGAGGACGAGGGTGTAGATCACCCAGTCGGGCGGACGGGCCATGGCCTCAGCCGGTCAGGGCGGCGGCGAGGATCAGGGCCGTCGACAGCTTGGCCCCGACCAGCAGGACGGCGGCGGAAATCTCGCCCTCGCGAATGCGCTGGGGCAGGCCGGTGAGCAGCAGGTCGACGACGCGGAAGGCCAGCAGCTGGAGCACCACCGTGGCCACGCCCCAGATGACGATGTCGCGCACCGAGGTGGAGACGCTGAGGCTGACCGCCAGCGGCACGGCCAGACCGATCAGGACCCCGGCGAAGGCCACGGCGGCGGCGGCGTTGCCCTCGCGGATAAGGGTGATTTCCTTCCACGGAGTCAGCAGGGCGTAGATGATCGCTCCGCCCGCCAGCAGGGCGAGGGTCACCGCCAGATGGGCGACGGTGGTCGGAAAGCCCGATGCGAAGGCCTGAACTTCGGGGCTTTCAAGGACTTGGGCGAGAGACGAGGAGTCCATGGCGGTCCGGGCGGCTGATACAACCGAGGCTTGCCCCAATGGCGCCCCATTCCGCAAGCGCAGCGGAGCCACAGTCGGTCAAGATTGATGTCGGTGTGTGTCCGGAAGCGGGCCTTACGCCGCCGCCTGGGCGGCCTTGCGCACCGCCGAGGCCCGCACCTTTTCACTCTCGGACTTCAGCTGGCCGCAGGCGGCGAGGATGTCGCGGCCGCGCGGGGTGCGGATCGGCGAGGCGTAGCCGGCCTTGTTGAGGATGGCCGCGAACCGCTCGATGGTCTTCCAGTCCGAGCATTCGTAGTCCGTGCCCGGCCACGGGTTGAACGGGATCAGGTTGACCTTGGCCGGGACGCCCTCGATCAGCCTGAGCAGCGCCCGCGCCTCTTCCGGGCTGTCGTTGACGCCCTTCAGCATGACGTATTCGAAGGTAACCCGGCGGGCGTTGGACAGGCCCGGATAGGCGCGGATGCCGGCCATCAGCTGTTCGAGATTGTACTTCTTGTTCAGCGGCACCAGCACGTCGCGCAGGGCGTCGTTGGTGGCGTGCAGGCTGATCGCCAGCATGGCCTGGGTGCGGGTTCCGAGCGCGTCCAGCTGCGGCACCACCCCCGACGTCGAGACGGTGATCCGGCGGCGCGACAGGGCGATGCCCTCGTTGTCGGAGATGATGTCGATGGCGTCGGCGACGTGGTCCAGATTGTAGAGCGGCTCGCCCATGCCCATGAAGACGATGTTCGACAGGCGGCGGTCTTCCTTGGGCGACGGCCATTCGCCGAGGTCGTCGCGAGCGACCTGGACCTGGGCCACGATCTCGGCGGCGGTCAGGTTGCGGACCAGCTTCTGGGTGCCGGTGTGGCAGAAGGTGCAGTTGAGCGTGCAGCCCACCTGCGACGACACGCACAGGGCGCCGGCGCGGCCGACGTCGGGGATGTAGACGGTCTCGATCTCAATGCCCGGGGCGGTGCGGATCAGCCATTTGCGGGTGCCGTCCTTGGACACCTGGCGCTCGACGATCTCGGGGCGGGCGAGAGTGAAATGCTCGGCCAGCTTCGCCTGCATGTCCTTGGCGACATTGCTCATCGCCGCGAAGTCGGTGACGCCGTAGTGGTGGATCCAGCCCCACACCTGCGAAGCGCGCATCTTCGCCTTCTCGGGCGGGCAGACGCCGGCGTCGATCAGCGCCTGACGCAGGCCTGCGCGCGTCAGACCCGAAAGGTTGACGGGCGCCGAGGGGGCGGCGTTCGACGTGCGCGAAAGATCGAGCGTGAGGCTCAAGGCGGCATCCTTGGGTGGCGGGAGGCGCGGCTTATACCACAGATCGTGAGGGTTTTAAGGCGAGGAGCAGCCGCTTCAGTCCGCCCCGTCCTCGATCACGTGGATCTGGTCGTCGTCGAGGCCGAAATGGTGGCCGATCTCGTGGATCAGGACGTGGGCGATGATCTCCGACAGGCCGACGTCGCCGCGCTCGCACCACTCGTCGAGGATCGGGCGGCGATAGAGGAAGATGCGGCTGGCCTCGGCGGCCGGGCCCATCTCGTCACGGCGGCCGATGTCGACGCCGTGGTAGAGGCCGGTCAGTTCGAACGGGTCCTCCATCTCCATCATCGCCAGCGTCTCGTCGTCGGCGAAGTCGTCGACCCGGATGACGACGTCCCCGGCCAGCGAGCGGAACGGCTCGGGCAGGCCGTCGAACGCCTCGCGCGCCAGTCGGGCGAAGTCGTCGAGGGAGGGGGCGGTCTGGTCGGTCCAGTCGGTCATCAGATGAGGGATTGGGGATTGGGATGAGGGAGTAGGGATTAGTAGGGCCCGGCTACGGAACCACCAACCCTCGATTGGCCGGTTCCGGCGCGGCCGTTCCGCCCGCCCCCAATCCCTGCTCCTAATCCCTCCCCGCCCTCCCTCGACCCCCGCCCCTCATCAGGTATGGTTACCGAATCAGGGCGTGGGAGCTGATCTGACCAAATGGCCGAGGCCGACATCGCCTATGTCGCGACCGCGGGCGCCGCGGGTCTGGCGCTGGCGCTCAGCGCCTGGGCGGCGAGGCTCCGCGGCCGGCTGGCCGCGCGGGCCCAGGAAGCCGAGGCGGACCTGTCCGCCACGCGGGCCGCGCTCGCCGACCGGGACGGCGCGCTGGCGGCGTTCGAGGACGCGCGCCTGGCCCTCACTCCGGACGGCCAGACCCGCCGGCTGGGCGCGCCCGCCGCGTGGAACGTCATCACCCGCGAGCTGTCGGGCGCGGAAGACGGGGCCGATCCGGCGCTGGTGGTGCTGGACGCGGTGCGGGCGGCGGCGGGACAGCGGCTGGACGCCCTGATCGACCAGGGCGAGGCGTTCGACGCCGTGCTGGAAGGCGCTGGCGGGGCCTGGGCGGTCGAGGGCCGGTCGTCGGCGGGCGCGGCTTGGCTGAGGCTGTCGCGGCTGGGACTGGTCGGTACGGCGGCTGAAAGCGGCCTGGGACTGCTGGCCGACGCCTATCCGGCCCCGACCTGGATCACCGATGCGGCTGGGCGGCTGGCTTGGGCCAACAAGGCGTGGCTGGCCGAGATGAAGGTCGACAGCATCGACGCGGCCCGCGAGAAGAAGCTGAGCTTCGACCGCGGCGCGGACGCCATCGTGGCCGAGGCCGGGCGGCTGCACCAGCACCAGGAAGGGTTCCGCTGGACCACCGGCGGCGGGCGGCGGCGGGCGTGGCGGATCGTGGCCGAGCCGGCCCCGGGCGGCGCCGGGGCGGTGCTGGCCTTCGCCCTCGACATGACCGAGGCCGAGGAGACCCGCGACACCCTGCGCCGCCACGTCGAGGCCCATGACGAGACCCTGAACCACCTCGCCGACGCCGTGGCCATCTTCGGCCCGTCCAAGCGGCTGGCCTTCCACAACACCGCCTTCCAGACCCTGTTCAACATCGATCCGGCCTGGCTGGACGAGCGGCCGACCCACGCCGAACTGCTGGACCGGTTGCGCCAGCGCCGCCTGCTGCCCGAGGTCATCGACTACGCCGGCTGGAAGGCCAACGAGCTGGACTTCTACGGCGCCTCCGAGGCCGCCCCGGACGACAGCTGGTCCCTGCCCGACGGCCGCACCCTGCGCGTGGTGCGCCAGCCGCACCCGCTGGGCGGGGTGCTGCTGCTGTTCTCGGACATCACCGACGAGCTCCAGCTGCGCAGCCGGTTCAACGCCCAGATCCAGGTGCAGAAGGCGACGCTGGACAAGCTCAACGACGCGGTGGCCGTGTTCGGCTCGGACGGCCGCCTGCGCCTGCACAACGAAGCCTTCGACACCTTCTGGGGAGTGGGCGGCGAGGCGCTGGACACCGCCGGTGATTTCGACGCCGTGGCCGCCCTGTGCCAGGCGACTATGCCCGACCCGGCCCTGTGGCTGGGCCTGAAGGCGCGGGTGGCGGATCCCGATCCGGAAAGCCGCGTGCCGATCTCCGGCGAGGGCCGGACCGCCGACGGCCGCATCGCCTCGTGGCAGACCCGGCCGCTGCCGGATGGCGCGACCCTGGTGGCCTTCTCGGACGTCACCGCCCGGCGGGGCCTCGAGCACGCGCTCGCGGCCAAGGCCCAGGCGCTGGAGGAGTCGACGGCGCTGAAGCGCGAGTTCGTCGGCAGCGTCAGCTATGAGCTGCGCACGCCGCTGACCACCATCGTCGGGTATTCCGAACTGCTGGAAACCCAGGCGGACCTGCCGGAGCGCAGCCGCCAGCACGCCGGGGCCATTCGCGTGGCCGCCCGGCAGCTGGCGGGATCGATCGACGACGTGCTGGACATGGCCCAGATCGACGCCGGCGAGATGGAGCTGATCCTCGGCGACGTGCGGGTCAGCGACGTGCTGGAGGAGGCGGCGGAGAAGGTGCGGGACCGGATCGAGGGCCGCGGCGCGACGCTGGTGGTGACCTGCCCGGCCTCGATGAGGCCGATCCGCGCGGACGCCCAGCGGGTCTGTCAGGCTCTCGCCTACCTGCTCGACAACGCAGCCCGCGCCGTCTCGGAGGGCGGGACGGTGTCCCTGATCGCCGAGGCCGCGCCCGCCGAGGTGCGCGTCCGGGTCGAGGACACCGGCCGGGGCATTCCCTACCACCTGCAGGCCCACGTCTTCGACCGGTTCGTCAGGCGCGAGCGGGGCGGCCCGGGCGTCGGCCTGGCCCTGGTCAAGGCTCTGGTCGAACTGCACGGCGGCTGGGCCGAGGTGGAGAGCGAGCCGGGCAAGGGCGCGGCCTTCATCCTGCACCTGCCGCTGGAGGCGACCGTGGCGGCGGCGGCCCCGGAGCTGCGGTTGGGCGAGCGGGAGACGGGTTAGGGCCGGCAGCCGGCGGCTGGGGGCGCCTGTGTGCCGGCGCCGCCCGCGCCGCCCTTCTGCGGAGACGCTGGAATCCGTCGCCACTAACCACTAACCACTAGCCACCCGTCACTTCCCGGACCCTGCCATGGCCAAGCCGCTCAAGACCGCGCTGATCTACGACTTCGACGGCACGCTGGCGCGCGGCAACATGCAGGAGGTCACCTTCATCCCCTCGGTGGGCATGGGGATCGGTGACTTCTGGGGGGCGGCCGACGCCCTGACCCGCGAGGCCGATGGCGACAACATCCTGATGTATATGCAGCTGATGCTGCAGCGGTCGCGGGAGAACGACCATCCGATCACCCGCAAGCTGCTGGCCGAACACGGTCAGGACGTGAAGCTGTTCGACGGCCTCAAGTCGGACCTGACAGGCCCGGGCTGGTTCGAGCGCATCAACGCCGTCGGGGCGAGATACGGTCTGGAGATCGAGCACTACATCATCTCGGCGGGCCTCGAGGAGATGATCGAGGGCTGCCCGATCCGGCCGGAGTTCCGGCACGTGTTCGCGTCGAAGTTCGTCTACGACGAGCACGGCGTGGCGATCTGGCCGGCGGTGGGCGTCAACTACACCACCAAGACCCAGTACCTGTTCCGCATCAACAAGGGCGTGCTGAACCACTGGGAGCACGAGAAGATCAACCGCTTCATGGCCGACGACGACCGGCCGGTGCCGTTCGAGCGGATGATCTTCCTCGGCGACGGCGACACCGACGTGCCGACCATGAAGATGATGCACACCAAGGGCGGCTTCTCGATCGCCGTCTACGATCCGCGCAACTCCGAGCGGGACCAGCAGAAGATCTACGGCCTGATCTCGGAGGACCGGGTCAATTTCGTCGCCGCCGCCGACTACCGCGAGGGTTCGGCGCTGGACCTGATCGTCAAGGGCCTGATCGGCCGCATCGCCATCACCGCCGGGACGATGCCGGACGGGGTCTAGCGCCCGCCGGCCCGCATCAGGGCGTCACGGGCGGCGGCGAGGCGGGACGGCACCAGACCGCGCAGGGACGACGCCGTCCCGGCCCTCTTGACCCCGGCCTCCTGACCCTTTCGCCAGACCACCTCCGCCTCGACGGCGGTCGCCTGGGCGACGTCCACCAGCACCACCCGGTTGGGCAGGGCGAGGTTTCGGTCGAGCCGCAGGCGCACCCCCGTGGACGACTGGTCGACGATCAGGCAGGCCAGTTCGAGCCCGGGCGCGACGACGACGCCGCGCGCGTTGGCGGGCGAACGGGTCTCCAGTCTGCGGTCGTCGGGCCGGCTCATGGTTCGATAGCTACCGGAACGCGGTTTCGATCCAGTGTCACTGTGACGTCGGCGCGCACGCCCGCCACCAGCATGCGCCGGGTGATCCGCTCGAAATACTGGATGAAGCCGGCGAGACGCGCGCGTTCCGCCCCCGGCAGGTCGGCCGGGGCGACGCCGAGAAGGTCGGCCTCCTGCTGTGCGCGCCAGTCCAGCACCACCTCGAAGCCGGGCGCGCGCAGGAACAGCACGGCGTCGAAACGGGCCGCGAAGTCGGCGTACGGCCCCGCGACGAAGCCGTTGACCGCGCGCCGCCACTCGCCGTCAAGGTCCCGTTCGCGCTCGAGGGCGTTGAGCGGCCGGGCCAGGGCCGCCGCGTCCTCGGGCAGGGCGCCGAGGCACCAGGCGTCGATCAGGATGGCCGACGGGCGGCCCTGGAAACGGCGCCAGCGGTCGGCCGGCCAGCGGTCGTCGCCGCGCTTGTCGAAATCGGGAATGGCGGTCCGGTCGTCTGGGCCGGCGGTCGAGAGGCCGTCGATCAGGCGCTGGAGCAGGGCCAGGTCATGGGTCCCGGGCGGGCCGCGATGGGCGAACAGCGGATGGACGGCGCGGGCCATGGCCTCGCGCTCGGCCCGGGTCAGGTAGACGTCGTCGATCGAGATCTGCGCGGCGCCGAAGCGGTCGGCGGCGGCGCGGGCCAGGGTGGTCTTGCCGGACCCCTGCGCGCCGACGATGGCGATCAGCGGCGGGTGGTCCCCGGGACCACTGGCGATCAGCCCGCCGACGAGATCGATCAGGTCGGGATGCGCGCGGCCCACGGCGGGCTCAGTGCTGGTTTTCGGGCAGGCGGACGATCAGGCCGTCGAGATCGTCGCTGACCCGGATCTGGCACGACAGACGGCTGTTCGGCTGGACGTTCTCGGCGAAGTCCAGCATCGACTCCTCCATGGCCGAGGCGCGGCCGGTCTCGGCCTGGAAGGCCTCGTCGACATAGACGTGACAGGTGGCGCAGGCGCAGGCCCCGCCGCAGTCTGCGTCGATGCCCGGCACATTGTTGCGGATCGCCCCCTCCATGACGGAGAGGCCGTTCTTGACCTCCACGACATGCTCGCGGCCGTCGTGCTCGATGTAGGTTATCTTCGCCACGTCAGGCGGCCTCGGTCTTCTTCCGCGACGGCGAGACCATCAGCTTCTTGGTCTCGGCGATGGCCTTGGCCGGGTTCAGGCCCTTGGGGCACACCTGGGCGCAGTTCATGATGGTGTGGCAGCGGTAGAGCTTGAACGGGTCCTCGAGGTCGTCGAGCCGCTTGTCGGTGGCGTCGTCGCGGCTGTCGGCGATCCAGCGGTAGGACTGCAGCAGGGCGGCCGGGCCGAGGTATTCGGTCTGGTTCCACCAGTAGCTCGGGCACGAGGTCGAGCAGCAGGCGCACAGGATGCATTCGTAGAGGCCGTCCAGCTTGGCGCGGTCTTCCGGCAGCTGGATGCGCTCCTTCTCCGGGTCCGGCTCGTCGGACTGGAGGTAGGGCTGGATCGAGTCGTACTGGGCGTAGAACAGGGTCAGGTCAGTGACCAGGTCCTTGACCACCGGCTGGTGCGGCAAGGGCGCGATGGAGATCGTCGAGGAGGAGCACTCCTCCCAGCCCTTGGTGCAGGCCAGGGTGTTGCGGCCGTCGATGTTCATCGAGCAGGAACCGCAGATGCCCTCGCGGCACGAGCGCCGAAACGACAGCGTCGGGTCGATCTCGTTCTTGATGTGGATCAGGGCGTCGAGCAGCATCGGCCCGTGGTCGTCGGCCGAAACCTCATAGACGTCCCAGCGCGGGTCGGCGTCGACCTCGGGGTCGTAGCGGTAGACCTTGTAGGTCTTGACGTTCTTCGCGCCGGCCGGGGCCTTGTGGACCGTGCCGCGGGTGGGCTTGGAGCCCTTGGGAAGGGTGAGCTGAACCATCAGGCGATATCTCGGGTGTCCTGACCCTTCACGCCATACCAGTCGACGTTGCGGGTGAAATACATGACGGCCGCGATGGCCGCGAAGCTGGAGAGGGCGCCGACCAGCAGCGCATAGTCCTCGAGCCGCATCAGCACATAGATGAGGCCGTACAGGAAGGTGAAGGCGACCAACGCCCTCAGGCCTTGGGCCCGGCTGTCGAAAGTCCAGCCGGCGTAGGCCGAAATCAGGCCGACGGTGGCGGCCGCAGCCACCGCGAAGGCGAGGTCGAAGCCGATGTGCTCGGCGATCGACAGCAGCAGCATGTAGAAGATCACCTGGGCCATGCCGACGAGGATGTACTGGGCCGGATGGACGCGGCGGCCGGTGGTGGTCTCGAAAAGGAAATAGGCCAGGAAGACCAGGCCGATGAACAGGGGCGCGTACTTCAGCGAGCGGCTGACCGACTGATAGGGGTTCGCCGGCTCGACGAAGGTGGCGCCGAGGGAGGTGGCGCCCAATCGGCTCAGGGTTGCGGCGTCCCCTTCCACCGGCACGCCGCGCGCGACGAACGGCACCGTCCATGTGGCGTTGAAGCCGGTGTCATCGGCGCCGGCCTGCTGGCGGGACGGCAGGAAGCCGCCGTTGTAGGACGGATGCGGCCAGTCGCCGCGAATGACCGCATCGGTCGTTCCGGCGAAGGCGAGGACCGCGACGCGCTGGGCCCCGGAGAAGGCGGCGCGTCCCGCCACCTGGAACGTCCCGGCGGTTCGAAGGCTCTCCGGCAGGCGGGTTCCGAACAGCCGCAGGCTCTGTTCGCCCCGGACGCGCGGGTGGTCGCCCACGTCGTCCGCCGCCGACAATTGCGCCGTGGGTTCGACCCTCGACGGGGTCAGGGCCACCGTCTGTCCGGCGAGAGTCAGACCGATGTCCGACTTGGCCCCCCGTGCATCAGAGGCCCCCAGCACGATCTCGGCCCGGCTCCAGTCCAGCACGGCCCCGCGCGGCGCCTCGGCCCCGGCGTTGGCGAGGTCGAAGCTCGCGGCATAGCTCAGGTCGGCGGTGTAGACGGGAACCTTGAACAGCGAGCGGCTGCGGACCTCGGACACGGTCGCGACCTCGACACGGCCCCGGGTCGGGAAGATGTGCCAGACGCCGGCGTCCACGCTCGCCTGCATCGCCCGGGTCGTGCCGTCCGCCGCCGGGGGCGCGGCCTCAACCACGCTTCGGGTGTAGGGCACGGCGATAACCGGACCCAGGAAGGTCTGGGGGCCGCCCATCAGGCCGCCGACCTCCTGCGCCACCTGATCGGCCCGATTCGAGCGATCCATCAGCAAGGCGAAGACGAACAGGGCGGCAAGGCTCATCACCAGGGCCAGGCCGCAGACCAGAAGCAGCTTCAGCCCCGCGGAACGGCGCGGCGGCAGCGGCAGACGGAGGGTCGTTTCGGTCATCGCGGCCGCCTTTCAAGGTCATCGGGCAGGGCGTGGGCCGTGGCCATCCAGGCGAGACGGCTGCGGACCCAGATTTGCTCGACCGGAGGACAGGCCTCGGGATCGTCGAGGCTGCCCGTGGTGATGTCGATACGGTCGTCGCAGGCGGCGTCCCGGAAGGTGATCTGGGTCCCGCAGCGACCGCAGAAGGTGCGCACCGCGTGATCGGACGAGGCGTAGGCGACCGGTTCGCCGGTCAGGCGCAAGTCGCCCTCACGCACCGTGAACCAGGCGACGGCGGGAGCCCCGGTCGTGCGGCGGCACAGTTCGCAATGGCAGAGGGCGCGCTCGATCGGGACCCCCTCGGCCTCGTAGCGCACGCTTCCGCAATGGCAGCCGCCGGTCAGCATGGTCAGTACACCCGAGCCTTGGGCTCGATGTAGGCGATGTCGTCGGACATCGTGTAATTGTGGACCGGCCGGTAATCGATCTTCACCGCGTCGCCGGGGACCTTCCAGGCGAGGGTGTGCTTCATCCAGTTCACATCGTCGCGCTCGGGGAAGTCCTCGCGGGCGTGGGCGCCGCGGCTCTCGGTGCGGTTCAGCGCCCCCTCGATGGTGACCAGGGCCTGGTCGACCAGATTGTCGTATTCGAGGGTCTCGACCAGGTCGGTGTTCCAGATCAGGCCGCGGTCGGTGGTCTTGATGTCAGCGCCGGCGGCGTGGATGGCGCGCAGCTTGGCCACGCCCTCCTCCAGCGTCCTGCCGGTGCGGAACACGGCGGCGTCCGACTGCATGGCGCGCTGCATCTCGATGCGCAGCTTCGCGGTCGGGGTCGAGCCGTTCGCGTGACGGAAGCGGTCGAGCCGCGCCAGGTGGCCGTCGGTGACGGCGGCGGGCGCATCCGGGACCTTCGAGGTCTTGTCCACCGTCTCGCCGCAGCGCAAGCCTGCGGCGCGGCCGAAGACGACCAGATCGGTGAGGCTGTTGGAGCCGAGGCGGTTGGCCCCGTGCACCGAGACGCAGGCCGCCTCGCCGACGGCCATCAGGCCGGGCACGACGCTGTCGGCATTGTCGCCGACCTTGGTCAGGACCTCGCCGTGATAGTTCGTGGGGATGCCGCCCATGTTGTAGTGGACCGTTGGCAGCACCGGGATCGGCTGCTTCGTCACGTCGACGCCGGCGAAGATCTTGGCGCTCTCGGAAATGCCCGGCAGACGCTCGTGCAGTATCTTCGGATCGAGGTGGTCGAGGTGCAGGTGGATGTGGTCCTTGTTCGGGCCGACGCCGCGGCCCTCGCGGATCTCGATGGTCATGGAGCGGCTGACCATGTCGCGCGGGGCCAGGTCTTTCACGGTCGGCGCATAGCGCTCCATGAACCGCTCGCCTTCGGAGTTGGTCAGGTAGCCGCCCTCGCCGCGCGCACCTTCGGTGATCAGGCAGCCGGCGCCGTAGATGCCGGTCGGGTGGAACTGCACGAACTCCATATCCTGCAGCGGCAGGCCGGCGCGCAGCACCATGGCGTTGCCGTCACCGGTGCAGGTGTGGGCGCTGGTGGCGCTGAAATAGGCGCGCCCGTAGCCGCCGGTGGCCAGGATGACCATCTTGGCGCGGAAGCGGTGCAACTGGCCGGTGTCGAGCTGGAGCGCCGTCAGGCCGGTGCAGGCGCCGTCCTGCATGATCAGGTCGAGGCCGAAATATTCGACGAAGAACTCGACCTCGCGGCGCACCGACTGGCCGTACAGGGTGTGCAGGATGGCGTGGCCGGTGCGGTCGGCGGCGGCGCAGGTGCGCTGCACCGGGCCTTCGCCGAAATTGCGCGTCATGCCGCCGAAGGCGCGCTGGTAGATCTTGCCCTCGTCGGTGCGAGAGAAGGGCACGCCCCAGTGCTCGAGCTCGTAGACGGCCTTGGGCGCGTTGCGGACCAGGTATTCAATGGCGTCCTGGTCGCCCAGCCAGTCCGACCCCTTGACGGTGTCGTACATGTGCCACTGCCACGAGTCCTCGCCCATGTTGCCGAGCGAGGCGGAGATGCCGCCCTGGGCCGCCACGGTGTGCGAGCGGGTCGGGAAGACCTTGGTGACGCAGGCGACCTTCAGCCCCTGCTGCGCCGCGCCGAGCGCCGCGCGCAGGCCGGAACCGCCCGCCCCCACGACCACGACGTCATAAGCATGGTCGACGAATTCATAAGCAGCCACGCGATCAGGCTCCGAAACCGGCCGGCAGCGGGGCCGAGCCCAGCGCCAGTCGCACGATGAAGAAGACGCCGGCGGCGGCGAGGATCACGCACAGCAGGCCGATCAGGCCGACCAGGGTGTTCCGCGAAGCGGGCCGGTGGATGTAGTCGTCGATCATGACCTTCAGGCCCATGTTCATGTGCCACAGGCTGACCAGCAGGGTGACGGCCAGCAGGACCGCGTTGACCGGCGAGCGGAACCAGGCCAGCGCCCCCTCGTAGCCAGCGCCGGACAGGACCCAGCCGCTCCACAGGCCCCACAGGGTCAGGGGGACGAGGATCAGCGACGACAGCCGCTCCTGCACCCACTCGCCCGCGCCGTGGCGTTCGGAGACCTTGACGCCCTTGATGTAGCTTTTGGTCCCGTGGCTCAAAGCGACACCCTCCCGGTCATGAACAGCCCGGCCCAGAAGGCGACCGTGACGACGACGGCGAAGGCGATCGAGGCGGTGGACAGCAGATTGGCCGACTTCGGCGTCAGGCCTTGGCCGGCGTCCCAGATCAGGTGCCGGACGCCGCCGGCGAAATGGTAGGCCAAGGCGGCGGTCAGGCCGATCCAGACCAGCAGGCCCAGCGGCGAACCCATCCAGGCGGTGAAGGTCGCATAGGCGTCGGGTCCCAAGGCCAGGGCCGCCAGCCAGGCGACAACGAACAGGGCGCCGGCCGCCAGCGCCCCGCCGCTGACGCGGACAAGGATCGAAGCCAGCATGGTGACGTGCCAGCGCCAGACCTGCAGGTGGGGCGAGAGGGGGCGGACACGGCCGTTGGGCTGGCGCACGAAGCGGCCGGACTGATCGTCGGTCGGATCGTTCGAAGCATCGCCCGGCAAGGGGGAAGTCGACATATGCGAATGGTTCTCAGAAACCTGAGCGAAATCAGCCGCTCGAAATCGGTGATCAGGCTTTAGTCCAGCGGCGCGGCGGGGGTCAACGAAGCGCGAGCGTTCCTTGTCGTCCTGTCACGAATTCGCGGCGCGGACGCACCGGCTTTGCCAGATCACGCCGAAGGCGGCAGACTGGGGCCATGTCGGGGATCATCCTAGCCGCCGTGGCCGGCCTGCTCGCCCCGCAGGCGGCGCCGCACCCGTCGACGCAGACGCTCTATACGGCGCCGGCGATCCGTCCGTTCGAGCCCGGTTCCGACTTCGGCCGCGAGATCGCCGAGGGCGACGTCGGCCCCACCCCGCACCGCGCGCCGCTGACCGCGCCGGTCACGGTCGACGCCTATGACGGCTCCTACGAGGTCACCCCGACCGACGCGGAGGCCGCCTACGAGCAGGGCGTGGCCTCGGCCGAGATCCGCGCCGACCAGACGGCCGGGCCGATGGACGGCGCCTGGCGGATCGTCGATGCGGAGGGGCGGACGCTCTATGAGATGGTGCTGATGGATTCCGGCTCCGGGAGGGCCGAGGGCGGATGGCGCAATGCGCGGGACTCGGGCGCGGCCGTGTTCGACGGAAGGACGCTGACGCTGGAAGGCGTCGGCGGGATCGCGCTGGAGCGGGGCCGGAGCGGCTGGACCGGCCGGCTGACCGGGGACGGACAAACCCGGCCGGTGACTCTCACCCGGCCCGACTGAGCCGCACGCGCGATACGGCTGTCTGAAGCGCCTGCGCCCCATACGGCCTCGCGCCGCCGCGCCCCCAGACCGGATCGGGCCACAAGCCGTCGTCGCGGCGGCGGCCGACCACATGCACGTGCAACTGCGCCGTGACGTTGCCCAGCGCGGCCACATTCAACTTCTCGACCGGCCGCCGGGCCGCCTCGCCCAGCATTCGCACGACCTCGCCCGCGCGGATGGTCTCGTCCATCAGCAAAGCCCGGTCTGCGGGGGTCAGGTCCTCAAGCTCGCGCAGACCGGCGCGGCGAGGGATCAGGATCAGCCACGGAAAGCGGACGTCATCCTGGAGCCGGACCTGGCACAGCGGCCAGTCGCAGACCACGACGGAGCCGGCGTCGAAGGCGGGATCGGCCTGAAAGGCGTGCAGCATGCCCTTCGGTCGCCCGGCCGCGGTCTTGCGTCAACCCGTCCGTCAGTTGAGGGCGTAAACCACGCAGGCCCGGTCGGTCAGCTCGCGCAGCGGCGGCTGCAGCGCCAGCCGCGCCGCCTCGATCTGTTCCTCGCTGGGCGCGCCGGCTCCGCGGGCGGCCACGGGCGACGGGGGCGGGGCCGGCGGCGGCACGAAGGCCGGCTCGAAGTCGACGTCGGTGGCGAGGCCGCCCGAGCCGTAGGCGGGCCAGCCGGCCAGCACGTCGGTCTCACAGGCGCGGCCGGTCGGATCGATGACCTTGACCTCGCCCAGCGACGCCCCGGCGTTGGAGGCGGCCGCGCGCGCCCGGGCGGCGGCGTCCTTGACCGCCTCGCCCTGCAGCCAGGTCTTCACCGCATTGTCCGGTTCGAGGTTGAACCAGACCTGGCCGATCGAGGTCGGCTGGGAGGCGACGACGGTGGCGTAGACCCGCTCCAGCACCCGCGTGTCCCGCACCGTGACGTTGATGGTGGCGTCGGCCTGGTAGCGCTCGATCTGGTCGGCGCGGGCGTTGTCGCGCAGTACGCCGCCCTCGTCGCGGTACTGGTCGTAGAGCGGCCGGGTGGACACCGTCGTCTCGACCCGGACGACGTCGACGCCGTAGGCGGCCAGGGCCTGGCTGAGCGCGCGAATCTGGTCGGCGGCCTTGCGCGAGGCGTCGGCGGCGGTGCGATCGACCGACTGGAAGCTGGCGCTGAAGCCGGCGCGGTTGGCGGCGACCTGGGTGCGCACCTGGCCGATGGAGGCGATCACCGGCTCGCGCATCCACCAGGGCGCGGGGATGTAGCGCTCGCCGATGGTGGCGGGCGGCGTCTGGGCGACGGCGACGGCCGGGGCGGCGATGGCGGCGGCCAGGACGGCGGCGATCAGTCGGTTCATGGCGGGCTCCTTGTCAGACCCGGACCGTGCCCTCCGGGCCGTGGCCGGTAAAGCGCCCGGCGCCGCATCGTCAGGCCTCGTCAGCCTATGATGTGTATAGAATAAATCTATCGATGAAATGTGTTTCCAGAGATTGACTTTGTGCAGCGCACAGGCCAATTCGCGGCTGCGGCGCCGCTCCCCCGGCGCTCCAGAACTTCTTCATCGAAACCATCAGGAGGTCAGCACATGCTGGGCGTCGGTCAGAAACTGCCGGAATTCAAGATCATCGGCGTGAAGCCGGGCTTCAACAGCCACGAAGAGAACGGCGTCTCGGCCTTCGAGCCGATCACCCAGGACAGCTTCGAGGGCAAGTGGAAGGTCATCTTCTTCTACCCGAAGGACTTCACCTTCGTCTGCCCGACCGAGATCGCCGAGTTCGCCTCGCTGGCCCGCGATTTCGACGACCGCGACACCGTGGTGCTGGGCGGCTCGACCGACAACGAATTCGTCAAGCTGGCCTGGCGGCGTGACCACGCCGACCTGAACAAGCTGCCGATCTGGCAGTTCGCCGACAATGGCGGCAAGTTCGCCCGCGAGCTCGGCGTGCTCGACGAGGCCGAAGGCGTCGCCCTGCGCGCCACCTTCGTGGTCGATCCGCACAACGTCGTGCAGCACGTCTACGTCACCAACCTGAACGTCGGCCGCGCCCCGGCGGACACCCTGCGCGTCGTCGACGCCCTGCAGACCGACGAACTGTGCGCCTGCAACCGCCCGGTGGGCGGCGAGACGCTCGCCGCGTAAGGCGGCGACCTGAGATGTGGAAGGCGGCGGCGCGTGGATCGCCGCCTTCCACACTCGTTTCTTTTCTGGCGCTATGCCCGGCTCGCGGAGCCTCGCGACTTGAGCGCGGTCGCGCCTGAAACAACCAAGTCCCCATATGCGGCTCAAGCAGCGAACGACCGCGTCGTGAGCGATAGCCGCTTCCCGAAGGGAACCCCCAAAATGTCGATCGACGCCCTGCGCGACCTCATCCCGGCCTACGCCAAGGACATCTCGCTGAACCTCGGCTCGCTGGCCTCCGAGACGGTGCTGAACGATCAGCAGAAGTGGGGCGCCTTCCTGGCCTCGGCCCACGCCATCGGCGTCGCGCCCGTGGTCAAGGCCATCGAGACCCAGGCCGCGACCGTGCTGTCGCCCGAGGCGATGAACGCCGCCAAGTCGGCCGCCGCCATCATGGGCATGAACAACATCTACTACCGGTCGCTGCACCTGATGAAGAACCAGGAATACACGACCATCCCCGCGAAGCTGCGCATGAACGTCATCGCCAATCCGGGCGTCGACAAGATGGACTTCGAGCTGTGGTCCACGGCCGTCTCGGCCATCAACGGCTGCGGCGCCTGCCTCGACGCCCACGAGGGCGAGCTGCGCAAGCACGGCGTGCCGGCGACCCAGGTGCAGGCCGCCCTGCGCATCGGCGCGGTGGTCCACGCCGCCAGCCGGATCGTGGCCTCGGAGACGGCGCTGGCGGGCTAGTCGCCGCCGAGGTGGTCCGCCAGTCGGCCGAACTGCTCGCTCATGACGCCATCGATGGCGTCGGCCATGGCGCCGGCGCCGGGGCCGTTGACGACAAAGGTCCACTTCAGGGCGCGGCCCGGCTGACCCTCCACATCGGCCCAGCTCATGGTCAGGATCGCGTCGGCGCCGATCGATTGCAGCGGCCCGAACGGCGCGTCGAAGCGGACCATCCGCTGTTCCGGCCAGACCAGCACCGCCTCAGCGTGCTTGACGCCGCCGCCCGGCAGAGCCTCGCACCAGCAGCCGCCGGGCCTCAGATCGACCGAGATGTTGGCCGCGCTTCCGGAGTAGGTGTGGGCGTCGCTCCACCACGCGGCGGGGCCGGCGATGGCGGCGAGGATCGCCTCGTCGGACGCCGCCACCCCGCGTTCATAGGTCAGGCTGAAGCCATCGTCGGACCGGCTCGACACCTCCGCCGAAGCGGAGCCGGCCAAGGCCGACAACGCGGCGGCGAGCAGCAGACGGTTCATGCGAAAAAATCCTCCCGGACGGCATCCGCGCCCGGACAGGCTCCGGCGTCAAGCGCCGCCGTCGCTCAAGCCGGCTGGAAGGTCAGCGGCGCGCCCCAGAACTGGCCCACCAGATCCGATTGGGCGCCCGGCTGGCCGGTGGTCAGGAAGTCTCGCCGGCCGGAGCCGCCGAGCGCGTATTCGGGATGCCGTTGGAAATAGCGGTCCAGCGCGTCGGCGACGGCGGTCGGCTGGTGGATCACCGGCGTGCCCTCGGGCAGGGCGGCGGCGAACAGGTCGGCGACGATCTCGTAGTGGGTGCAGCCGAGAATGGCCTTGTCCGGGTGCCGTCCGATGCGGCGGCGCAGGGCGTCGACGTGGTCCTGCACAACGATCTTCAGCTCCTCGGGCGGCGCGCCCAGTTCGATCAGGCCGGCGAGGCCGGGGCAGGGTTCGGAGAACACGGCCAGATCCTCGCGGCGCTTGTCGATCTCGATCTCGTAGACCCGGCTCATGGCGGTGGCGGCGGTGCAGAACACGCCGGTGATCTCGAGCGCCTCGATCTTGTCCCCGAGCCGTTCGGCTTCATAGGTCCAGGGCAGGCCGGTGGCGGACTCTATGGTCGGCACGATGATGCCCAGCACATTGACCGGCCGCCCGTGCCGCGCCCGGGCCTCGGGCACCCAGGTCTGCTGCAGGCGGCGAAGGGCGATGGCGCTGGCGGTGTTGCAGGCCAGGACGATGACGTTGGCTCCGGCCTCGAACAGCCGCTCGCAACCGGCCCGGGTCAGATCGACGATCTCCTCGCCGCCGCGGCCGCCGTAGGGGGCGTTGGCCTGATCGGCCAGATAGACGAAGTCCCGGTCGGGGAACCGCCGCGTCAGTTCGCGGTGGACCGTCAGCCCGCCCACGCCGGAGTCGAATACGCCTATCGCCATGGCGGGGTGTTAGCCGTGCGGCTCTTTGTCGTCCACGTCCAAGATTACGGGCCGTTCATGTGACAGTCAGCGCCCGGGGGGCCTAGGTAGGGCGGAACGGATCGTTTCAACGGAGGCTTGTCCATGCATCGCCGCAACTTCTTCATCGCCGGAGGCAGCCTGATGGTTCTGTCCGCTTGCGCCGCCAACGGCGTTGACCTGGGCGAGGCCCCGTCGGCGTCCAGTCTCGCCGAGGACGCCCGCATCGCCCGGGCCGTCCTGCCGGCGCAGACCCCGCGCGCCGAGCTGCTGCAGCCGTGGACCGGCCCCTATCAGGGGGTGCCGCCGTGGGACAAGGTCAGCGCCGCCAAGCTGCGCGAGGCCATCCTCGAGGGCATCGAACTGCAACGCGCCGAGATCGAGGCGATCGCGAACAACCCCGAGCCGGCCACCTTCGCCAACACCCAGGTCGCCCTGCAGATGGCCGGCGAGCCGCTGGACCGGGCCCTGAACCTGTTCGGGGTGATGACCCAGAACATCGGCTCGGACGACTACCAGGCCGTCGACACCGAAGTGTCGCCCCTGCTGTCCGCCGCCGGCGACGAGATCACCTTCAACGAGAAGCTGTTCGCCCGCATCAAGGCCGTGGCCGACGGCGCCGCGGCGGCCGGGCTGACCGCCGAGCAGACCCGTCTCTCGGAACGCAGTCGCGACGCCTTCGTGCGCAGCGGCGCGGCGCTGGACGCGGCGAAGAAGGCCGAGCTGGGCCGGATCAACACCGCCCTGTCCAACGCCTTCACCCGTTTCGGCCAGAAGGTCGTCGCCGACGAGAACACCTTCACGCACATCCCGGCCGAGGCCGGGGTGGCCGGCCTGCCGGCGTCGAACAAGGCGGCGGCCGCGGCGGCGGCCCGCAGCCGCAATGTGCCGGGCTACGCCATCGTCAACACCCGCTCGAGCGTGGATCCCTTCCTGTCCTTCGCTGACGACCGCGCGCTGCGTGAGCAGGTCTGGCGCAAATTCGTCAATCGCGGCGACAACGGCGACGCCAACGACACCAACGCCACCATCGCCGAGATCGTGAAGCTGCGGGCCGAGCGCGCCAGCCTGCTGGGCTTCGGCAACCACGCCGAATGGCGGATGCAGGACACGATGGCGAAGACGCCGGCGGCGGCCATGGACCTGATGAACCGGGTCTGGGCTCCGGCCAAGGCCCGGGTGGCGGAAGAGGTCGCCGACATGCGCGCCATCGCCGGCCACGACATCGAGCCGTGGGACTACCTCTACTATGCGGAGAAGGTCCGGAAGCAGAAGTACGACCTCGATCAGAACGAGCTGAAGCCGTATTTCGAGCTGACCAACGTCCGCGCCGGCTCGTTCGAAATGGCCCGCCGCCTGTACGGCTTCACCTTCGAGAAGCTGGCCCCGGGAACGGTGCCGGTCTTCCATCCCGACGTCACCGTTTACGAGGTCAAGGACGCCGGCCAGCCCATCGGCCTCTACTACGCCGACGACTATGCGCGTCCGGGTAAGCGTTCGGGCGCATGGATGACCACCTATCGCGGCTATTCCACCTATGACGGGGTCAAGAACACCCTGGCGTCGAACAACAACAACTTCATCAAGGCCGAGGGCGCGGACCCCATCCTGATCTCGCTCGACGACGCCGAGACGATGTTCCACGAGTTCGGCCACGCCCTGCACTATCTCTCGTACAAGATCACCTACCCGGCCCTGGGGGGCACGCCGCGCGACTATGTGGAATATCCGTCGCAGGTGCACGAGCACTGGGTGCTGTCGCGGCCGATCCTCGACGGTTACATGAAGCACGTGGAGACCGGTCAGCCGATGCCGCAGGCGCTGGTCGACAAGATCGAGGCCTCGCAGACCTTCAACCAGGGCTATACGACGGTCAGCTACCTCTCCTCGGCCCTGGTCGACATGGACCTGCACACCCGGGCCACGCCGCCGACCGACATCGACGCGTTCGAGCGCGAGAGCCTGGCCCGGATCGGCATGCCGAAGGAGATCGTGATGCGGCACCGCCTGCCGCAGTTCAATCACCTGTTCACATCGGACGCCTATTCGGCGGGGTACTACAGCTACCTCTGGTCCGAGGTCATGGACGCCGACACCTGGGCCTATTTCGAGGAGTCGGGCGACGTCTTCAACCCGGACATCGCGGCCCGCTACAAGGCGATCATCCTGTCGGAGGGCAACACCACCGACCGGGGCGAAGCCTACCGCCGCTTCCGCGGCCGCGACCCGGATGTGGCCGCCCTGCTGAAGGTGCGGGGTTTCCCGACGTCCTAGCGCCCTGACGACCTTCGGGCTGCCTGAGGGCGGCGCGCGGGGCACGGATCAGGCCAGAAACGGCGAAGGCCCGGCGGATCGCTCCGCCGGGCCTTTTTCGCGGGCCTTACGCCACCAGCGGGACCCGGCTCAGGGCGTAGTCGACCTGGGCGGCGCCGGGCAGCAGGCGGACGGCTTCGTCCCGGACCGCCGTCTGACAGGCGGCGCGACCGCCGGTCACCGGGATATTGCGGCACATCTTGCGGGCCGCCGAGCGGATGCGGGCGTCGAAGGCGTCGGCCCCGGCGGCGGTGGACAGGTCCAGATCGCCCCACCGGATGCGGGCCTCCTGGGCGGAAGCGGAACCGGCGATGGCGACGATCAGGACGGCGGTGAGAGAAGCGAGAGTTTTCATGGCGATCTCCTGCGGAGAGCTGCGTCGCTCCCTGGCGGCGACGGTGCGGGAGATACGGCCACGCTGTTGCGGCCTGATGTGGATTTCGCGGCGAAATGGCGACGCCGGGTGAATTCGCGGATAACTTAACGTTGATCAGCCGCTGTTGCGCAGGCCCGCGGCGACGCCGTTGAGGGCCAGCAGGATGCCCTCGCGAACGCGCGGGTCGTCATCGCCGGCGCGGCGGCGGCGGATCAGCTCGATCTGCACGTGATTGAGCGGCTCGACATAGGGCATGCGCAGGCGGATCAGGCGGTCGAGCTCGGGCTGTCCGGCCAGCAGGGCGTCCTGTCCGGTGACGGCCAGCACCGCCGCCACCGTCCGGTCCCACTCGGCGACGATCGCGCCGTGGATGCGGTCGGCCAGGGCGCGGTCGGGGACCAGCGAGGCGTAGCGCCGGGCGATGGTCATGTCAGCCTTGGCCATGACCATCTCCATGTTCTGCATCAGGGTGCGAAAGAACGGCCAGTCGCGGGCCATGGCCCGCAGTTCGTCCAGGTCCGCCCCCTCGACCGCCGAGCCGAAACCGAACCAGCCCGGCAGCATGATCCGCGACTGGCTCCAGCTGAACACCCAGGGAATGGCGCGCAGGTCCTCGATCGCGGTCGAGGCGGAGCGAGAGGCCGGGCGGGAACCGATCTTCAGCTCGGCGATCTCGACGATCGGCGTGGCGGCGCGGAAATAGTTGACGAAGCCCTCGGTCTCGTAGACCAGCGCCCGGTAGGCCGCCATCGAGGCCCGGGACAGGGCCCGCGCCGTGTCGCCATGCCGTTCGCTGAAGGTCTGGTCGGCCGGCGGCCGCAGCGAGGCCAGCAGGACGCCGCAGGTCAAGGCGTCGAGGTTGCGACGGGCCACGTCGGGCTCGCCGTATTTGTTGGCGATCACCTCGCCCTGTTCGGTGACGCGGATGCGGCCGGCGACGGTGCCCTGCGGCTGGGCGACGACGGCGGCGAAACTGGAGCCGCCGCCCCGGCCGACGGCGCCGCCCCGGCCGTGGAACAGCTGCAGTCGCAGGCCCGCCGCGTCCGTGACCTCCAGCAGGGCCCGCGACGCCTCGTGCAACTCCCAGGTCGAGGTCAGGTAGGAGCCGTCCTTGTTGGAGTCGGAATAGCCGATCATCACCTCCTGCACCCCCCGGGCGCGGGCCACGGCGAGGGCGGAGGGCTCCTTCAGCAACCGCTCCAGCGTCGGCTTCGAGGCGCGCAGGTCGTCGATGGTCTCGAACAGGGGAGCCGCCTGGATCGGGCAGGTCTCGGGCGCGTCGGGTCGGTAGAGGCCGACCTCCCGGAGCAGCAGATAGACCTCCAGCAGGTCGGACGCGGCGTCGGTCTTGGAGACCACGTGGGTGCGGATCGCCTGGGGCCCGAACAGGCGCAGCGCCTCGGCCGCGGCCAGCAGGATGTCCCTCTCCTTCAAGGTCTCGTCCGCATAGGCGGCGTAGGGGCTGAACAGCAGGCGGCCGGAGGCCAGTTCCGCCGCCAACAGCGCCAGCCGGGCCTCCTCATCCAGCGCGGGGTAGTCCTCGCAAACGCCGGCGACCTTGAGCAGGTCGGCGACCACGCGCTCGTGGACATCGGCGTTCTGGCGCAGGTCCAGGGTGGCCATGTGGAAGCCGAACACGTCCACGGCCGTGACCAGCCGGGTCAGCCGGTCATCGGCGAACACCGCCCCGTGATGGGCGACCAGGCTGTCGCGCAGCACCGCCAAGTCGGCGCGGAAGACGTCCGGCCCGGCGTAGGGCCCGGCCGCGAACGCCGCCGCCCGGGGGGCGGGTTGCCCCGTCAGCACCGGATGGGTCGCGGCCAGGCGGGCGTAGATTTCACTGAGGGCGCGGCGATAGGGCTCGTCGGCCCGGTGCGGCGAGCGGTCCCCGGACGCCTGCGCCAGCGCCGCCAGTTCCGGCGACACGGCGCTCATCGAGCCGGACAGGCTGAGCTCCGCGCCGAGGGCGTTGACCTCGTCCAGATAGTGGCGAAGCGCCGCGCGGGCCTGGGTGCGGAAGGCGGCGGTCAGGACGCCGCCGTCCACATTGGGGTTGCCGTCGCGATCGCCGCCGACCCAGGTGCCGATGCGGATGAAGGGTGCGAGCTCCGGCGCCCCCACCCGCCTGCGCCAGTCGGCCAGCTGGGCCGGCGCCACATGCAGGAAGACCCGCTCCAGGAACGAGACGACAGTGTCGATCTCGTCCTGCACCGCCAGCCCCGCCTGCCGGACCAGCCGGGTGGTCCAGAGAATGACCGTCTGGCGTCGCAGGCCGGCCATCAGCACCTCGGGCGCGCAGGCGAGGTCGTTCTGGTCGCAGGCGTCGAGCAGGTCGGACACGGCGGCGATGCGGTCGATGACGCTCTTGCGCCGCACCTCGGAGGGATGGGCGGTGAGAACGGGCGAGATCAGCGCGCCGGCCAGCAGGTCGCGCGCCTCGTCCGTCGACGCGCCCGTCCCGGCAAGGCGTTGAAGCGCGCCCTCGGGGGTGTCGGCCCTCGCGCCCGCCGCCGCCTGTTCCCGGGCCCGGCGTTTGCCTGCCCGGTCCTCGGCGACGTTGGCGAGCAGGGAGAAGACCGCGAAGCCATGGGCGAGGCCGACGGCCTGATCCAGAGACAGTTCGCCGAGCAACTGCTCCAGGCGGGCGGCGTCGGCGGCCCCCGCGTCGCGGTGCCAGGCGACCGAGGCCTGACGGACAGCCTCGACGCGGTCGTAAAGGTCCTGCCCGCCCTCGTCGCGGATCACCTCGCCGAGCAGGCCGCCCAACAGGCGCACCTCGTCGCGCAGTCGGTCGTCGGTGAGCGGGGTCATGTCGGATCTCGCAGCGGGGAGGCTGGGAGGCACACCGTATCAGGGACGTGGGAACGGGCCATCGGAAACGATAACGCTGAAACGCGATGTGCGTGTCCTGGCCCGAGTCGACAAACCGCCCCTTTTGCCCCATAAGCCGCCGCTTCCGACGCAAGTGAACCCTGCGTCTCCACCGGGACGACCCCTGTTTCGACAGGACGAGCCCGGCGAGAACCCCCTGCCGACGTGATCGTCGCCAGGGGCCGTTGTCGTATGGAGCCGTTTCACCCGTCGCAACGAGGTTGTGAATGTTCGAGGCTCTGAACGAGCGGCTGACAGGCGTCTTCGACCGGATCACCGGGCGCGGCGCCCTGTCCGAAAAGGACGTGGCCGAGGCGATGCGCGAGGTTCGCGTGGCGCTGCTCGAGGCCGACGTCGCCCTGCCCGTCGTCAAGGACTTCATCGCCTTCGCCACCGAGCGCGCCACCGGCGAGGAGGTCATCCGCTCGGTCAAGCCGGCCGATCAGGTGGTCAAGATCGTCTACGACGGCCTCGTCGAGATGCTGGGCGGCGAGGAGCCGGCCCCGATCAACCTGAACGCCACGCCGCCGGCCGTCATCCTGATGTCGGGCCTGCAGGGCTCGGGCAAGACGACGACCTCGGCCAAGCTGGCGCTGCGGCTGACCAAGTTCGAGCGCAAGAAGGTCATGATGGCCTCGCTCGACACCCGCCGCCCGGCGGCGATGGAGCAGCTGGCCACCCTCGGCAAGCAGATCGAGGTCGCGACCCTGCCGATCGTGGCCGGCGAAAGCCCGGTCCAGATCACCCGCCGGGCGCTGCAGTCGGCCAAGCTGCAAGGCTTCGACGTCCTGATCCTCGACACCGCCGGCCGCATCACGCTGGACGAAGCCCTGATGGCCGAGGTGGCGGAAGTCGCCGCCGTCTCGAAGCCGGTCGAGACCCTGCTGGTCGCGGACAGCCTGACCGGCCAGGACGCGGTGCGCACCGCCAAGGCCTTCCACGAGCGCCTGCCGCTGACCGGTCTCGTCCTGACCCGCGCCGACGGCGACGGGCGCGGCGGGGCCATGCTGTCGATGCGGGCCGTCACCGGCCTGCCGATCAAATACATCGGCGCCGGCGAGAAGGTCGACGCGCTGGAGGTGTTCGACGCCCGCCGCGTCGCCGGCCGCATCCTCGGTCAGGGAGACATCGTCGCCCTGGTCGAGAAGGCGTCGCAAGAGCTCGACCAGTCCAAGGCCGAGGCCATGGCCCGCAAGCTGGCCAAGGGCCAGTTCGACCTCAACGACCTCGCCGCCCAGCTGCAGCAGATGAAGCGGATGGGCGGGCTGCAGGGCATCATGGGGATGCTGCCCGGCGTGGCCAAGATGAAGGCCCAGATGGCCAACGCCAACGTCGACGACCGCATGATCGCGCGGCAGGAAGCCATCATCAGCTCGATGACCAAGGTCGAGCGCAAGAAGCCGGACCTGCTCAACGCCAGCCGCAAGAAGCGCATCGCCGCCGGCGCCGGGGTCGAGGTCCAGGAGATCAACCGCCTGCTCAAGCAACACCGCCAGATGGCCGACATGGTCAAGTCGATGTCCAAGGGCGGCGGCAAGGGCCTGAAACAGATGGCCGCCGCAATGGGCATGGGCGGCGGCGGCGACATGGCCCGTCTCAAGGCGCTGGGCGGCGGCAAGATGCCGGAGCCCTCGGCCGACGAAATGAAAGCCATCCAGGACCGGCTCGCCGGCCTGGGCGGCGGACAACTGCCGGGAGGCCTCCCCGGCCTGCCGGGCTTCCCTTCCAAGAAAAACTGACTTCCAAGAAAGAGACTGAAAATGCTTAAGATTCGTCTGGCCCGCGGCGGCGCCAAGAAGCGCCCCTACTACTATATCGTCATCGCCGACTCCCACTCGCCGCGCGACGGCAAGTTCATCGAGCGCGTCGGCAGCTACAACCCGATGCTGCCGCGCGACGGCGAGCAGAAGCGCGTCGTCCTGAAGGCCGACCGCATCGCCGAATGGCTCGCCAAGGGCGCCCAGCCGACCGACCGCGTGGCCCGCTTCCTGAGCCAGGACGAAGCCCTCGCCGGCAAGGTCAAGTGGACGCAGGGCAACAACCCGAACAAGGCGCAGCCGGGCAAGAAGGCCCAGGAACGCGCCGCCGAGCGCGCCCAGCGCGAGGCCGACCGCGCCGAGGCCGAAGCCGCCGCCAAGGTGGAAGCCGCCGAAGCCGCCGTCCGCGCCAAGGAAGAGGCCAAGGCCGCCGCCGAAGCCGCCAAGAACGCCCCGGCCCCCGAGCCCGAAGCCGCTGCTGAAGAGGCCCCGGCCGCTGACGCCGTGACCGAGGAAGCCCCTGCTGAAGCCGCCGCGGAAGAAGCTCCGGCCGAAGCCGCTGCTGAAGAAGCCCCGGCCGCCGAAGCGACCGAGGAAGAGAAGACCGAGGCCTGATCGGCCTTCATCCGCTCACCCCGGCGAAGGCCGGGGTCCAGATGACAGAAGGCAGCGCTCGAGGTCCGGGCGCTGCTTTTCTGCTATCTGGCGGCGGCGTTTGTGATCTGGGTCCCGGCCTTCGCCGGGATGAGCGGAGGTTTTCGTGGCGCAGGACAAGCTCATCCTCGTCGGCCAGGTGGCCGGCGGGTTCGGGGTCAAGGGCGAGGTGCGGGTCACGGCCTGGACCGCCGACCCCATGGCGCTGCTGGCCTACGGGCCGCTGCTGCGCGCCGATGGATCGGTCGGCCTGACCCTGACCTCGGCGCGGCCCGAGAAGAGCGGCGTGGTCGGGCGGGCGAAGGAGATCGCCACCAAGGAACAGGCCGACGCGATGCGGGGGCTCAAGCTGCACGTCCTCCGGGACCGGCTGCCCGAGCCGGACGAGGACGAATTCTACCTGACCGACCTGGTCGGGCTGGAAGCGCGCGCGCCCGACGGCGGCGTGCTGGGGACGGTGAAATCGGTGCAGAATTTCGGGGCCGACGACATGCTGGAGATCGCCCCCGCCGTCGGCGGGCCGACCTGGTATCTGCCGTTCACCCGCGACGCCGTCCCCGATCTCCACATCGCCGACGGCTGGCTGCTGGCCGTGCGACCCGTGGAGATCGGGGAGCGCGAGCCGGACTGACCGGGCTCTAGCTGTTGTCCTCGGTCGGCGCGCCCGGGCCATTCTTCTTGATCGAGTCGATGGCGTTCTGGGCCGACGACTTCGAGGAATAGCCCTCAGTCGAGAAGATGGTCTCGGAATTGTATTTGAAGCGGACGCGGAACTCGCCCGCCTTGTCCTTGTAGATCTCGAACTTGTGGGCCATGCGGGCGTCTCCTCTCACAGGCTCGACAGTGAGCCGACGGCCACGCTGTCACAGGCGGCGCCGTGGGCAAACGGGGGAAATGTCCGGTTAACGACACAGACGCGTGATCGGAGCCGTCGCCGCCGTCCGGCGTTTTACCGGCATGCCCTCCACCGTCATCCGCCGTTTCAGTTATGACGAACCGCGCCGGCGGCTGCGGGTGACCTTCACCAGCGGCGACGTCTACGATTATGAGGCGGTGCCGCCAGACGTGGTCGAGGACTTCAGGGCGGCGCCGTCCAAGGGGCGGTTCTTCGGGCCGAACATCCGCGATCGCTACCCGTATCGCCGGATCGAGAAGGCGCCCAGGCCGCACTGAGCGCCGCCCCGGGCGCTTTCGCGCGGCCGCGAACCGTGCCTATGGTGGCGCTTCGCGATCGATATCGGAGTGAGTGGATGCGCCGGACCGTTGTCGCCCTGATGGCCGTGGCCGCCCTCGTCGCGGGCTGCGGAGAGGCCGCCGAAACACCCGCGACCGAACCCGCCGACGCCGTCCTGCCGACGCCCCAGATGCCCGCCGACGCCCCGCCCCAGGAAGAGGTCGATCCCGCCGTGCTCGCCGCCACCCCGGCGGGCGAGCCCGGCTCCTGCCTGAACGAGATCGGCGCGGCCGCCTCGGCGCGGCTGGTCCAGCGCTGCATCGCCGTCAGCCCCGCCACCCATCCGCCGTGCAACGCCGCCAACCCCTGCGCCATGATCCAGGGCGAGATCGACCGGGCCTGCGAAATGTACGCGCCCGGCGAAGCGAAACCGGCGGAATGCGGCGCTTAACGGTTCCTATAACGTGACTCTCTAGTCTGGGCGGTCATGACACCCGTCCAGACGCCCCCCGATCTACGCGCTCTGACCACGCTGCGGTTCCTCGCGGCGCTGTGGGTGGTGATGTTCGCGGCCTGGCCGCATCTGGATGTCGGCTTCACGCCCGTCGCGGTGACCAAGGGCTATCTGGGCGTCGAGGTCTTCTTCGTCCTGTCCGGCTTCATCCTCAGCCACGTCTATCTCGAGGCGGCCGGGCAGGGCCGGCCGGGCGGCTTCAGCTATCGCGGCTTCCTGTGGGCGCGGGTGGCGCGGGTCTATCCGCTGCATCTGGTCACCTTGGCGGGCATGGTCGGGCTGGGCGTCGCGGCCACCGTCGCCGGCCTGACCGTCAGCGAGAGCCTGCTCGACTGGCGCTCCCTGCCGGCGCACCTGAGCCTGACCCACGCCTGGGGGCTGGCGTCGAGCGCGGCCTTCAACCATCCGTCGTGGTCGATCTCGGCCGAATGGTTCGCCTATCTGAGCTTCCCCGCCTTCGCCTTCGTGGCCTGGCGGATGCGCGAGCGGCCCGTGCTGGCCACCGCGATCGCCGCGGCCGCCGCCCTGGCGCTCTACGCCGCGTTCGAACCGCTGGCCGGCTTCTCCCTGACCGAGGCGACCTTCCGCTGGGGCGCGCTCAGGATCGTTCCCTGTTTCGCGCTGGGCTGCGCCCTCTACCTGATCCACCGCCGCGCGCCCGTGCGCCACGGCGGCCTGATCGCCGTCGCCTGCGGGGCGGGCCTGCTGGCCAGCGCCTCGCTGGGCCTGTGGGATCCCGTCGTGGTGCTGTTCGCGGGCGGACTGATCCTCGGCTTGGGCGGGCTCGACAACGCCCGGGCCGGCGTTTTCGCCTCGAAGGCCGGGGTCTACCTCGGGGAGATTTCGTATTCGATCTACATGGTCTGCGCGCCCGTGCTGCTGCTGGGCGTCAACGTCGCGGCGCGGCTCACCGGGGCCGGGGACAAGAAGCTTCACATAATTGTGTGGCTGGCCGTTCTGGCGATGATCCCGATCGCGGCGGCCCTGACCTACCACGTGGTCGAACGCCCCGCCCGCAAGGCTTTGCGGGGGATGGCGACTCGCTACGGCTCAGGTCAAGTGGCATTGAAACCACAGGCGGATTCGCCTGAGGGGGTGCTTCAACCCTCGAAAACTATCGTCTAAGGCTAAGTTGCTGAAACAGGTCGGGACCCACGCCAGCATGATGAAACGGCTCACAGCCGCCGCGGTTGCGGCGACCCTCGGACTTTTCGCGCTGGCCGGCACGGCCCCCGCCGCGAAGGCCGACGAGCCGTACTGGCAGTGCGTGACCTTCGCCCGGATGTTCTCCGGCATCGAAATCTTCGGCGACGCCCACACCTGGTGGTCGCAGGCCCAGAACCGCTTCCAGACCGGTGAGCGGCCCCGGACCGGTGCGGTGCTGGCGTTCCAGTCAAGCGGCCGGATGAGCCGGGGCCACGTCGCCGTGGTGTCGGAGGTCCTGACCGACCGGGTCATCCGCGTCACCCACGCCAACTGGGGCGGCAGCCGCGGCAAGGTCGAGGAGAACGTCACCGTCGTGGACGTCTCGGGCTCGAATGACTGGAGCTCGGTCAAGGTGTGGTACAACCCGATCAATGACCTGGGCACGACCGTCTATCCGACCTACGGCTTCATCTACAAAGCCCCGGCGCAGCCCTCGGACGGCGTGCTCATGGCCTCGGTTCCGACGAGCGACGGCCAGCCCTGACCGCCTGATCCCCGCCCCCGGCGTTCGCCCATGATCCGCGTCTATCGGCCGGGCTGCCGAACCTGCGAGTCCCATGCCGGCGAGCCGGCCGCCTGGACCCTGCCGCCCGACGCGGTCTGGATCGACCTGCTGAACCCCACTCCCGACGAGGACCGGGCCGTCGAGGCGGCCCTGGGCCTGTCGGTGCCGACCCGCGAGGAGATGGCCGAGCTGGAGGCGTCGAGCCGGCTCTACCGCGAGAATGGGGCCACCTATGTCACCGCCGACATCATTCATCACGGCGACACCGACATGCCGGGCCTCGATCCGGTGACCTTCGTGCTGACGGCGGGTCCGCTGGTGACCGTCCGCTATTTCGACCCCAAGCCGTTCGCCCTGCTGCTCGACAAGCTGGGTCGCGATCCGGCGCTGTGCGGCACGGGCGCCGATCTCTTCCTGAACCTGATGGAGGCGATCATCGACCGGGCCTCGGACGTCCTGTCGACCAATGCCGCCAAGGTCGAGGGGGTGTCGAACCACGTCTTCAGCGGGCGTAAGACGGTCGGGTTCGAGAAGCTGATCACCCAGCTGGGCCGCGCCCATATCGCCAACGCCCGCATCGAGCAGAGCCTGTCGGGGCTGGCGCGCATCTTCGCCTTCGTGGCGCTCGACGACCGCATCGAGAAGCAGCCCGAGACGCGCGAGCATCTCAACTCGCTGGCGCGCGACGCCCAGAGCCTGATCTCCCATAACCAGGCCGTGGCGGCCTCGATCGATTTCCAGCTGTCGGCGGCGCTGGGGCTGATCAACATCGAGCAGTCGTCGATCATCAAGATCTTCTCGGTGGCGGCGGTGGCCTTCCTGCCGCCGACCCTGATCGCCTCGATCTACGGGATGAATTTCGATCACATGCCCGAGCTGCCGCAGGTCTGGGGCTATCCGGCCGCCCTCGTGGCCATGCTCGTCTCGGCTATCCTGCCGCTGGCCTGGTTCAAGAAGAAGGGCTGGCTGTAAGGCCGCGCTTGACCCGACCGGCCGTCCCGCGCTCCATGCCGCCAACCCGGAGACTCCCATGCGCGCCCTCGCCCTGACCCCCCTCGCCGGCCTCGCCCTCGCCGCCTGCTCCCAGCCCGCGGACGCCCCCGCGGCCCCCGAACCCGCGTCCGCGCCCGCGCCCATTCTGGCCGGCGTCGACCTGACCCGGCCGTTGCGCGTCGGCGGCAACGAGCCGTTCTGGGCTATCGAGATGACCGGCTCCGAGATGGTCTATGGCGGCGTCGACCGCCCCGAGCAGCGGGCGCCGCAGGGTCAGCCCACGATACAGGGCACCATGGCGACCTGGGAGACGGCGACCGGCGCCGGCGCCCCGCTCAAGGTCACGCTGACCGCCACCGACTGCAGCGACGGCATGAGCGATCGCACCTATCCGCTCACCGCGATGGTGGAGATCAGCGGCGAAACGCTGATGGGCTGCGCCTCGACCGCCACCGCCCACACAAGCACGGGAGAAAGCGGCCGCGTCGTCGACCCGGCTCAGCCCGCCGGCTGATCCCTCAGCGTCCTGAGCGCGCCCAGCCGGGCGAAGGCGATGGTCAGGGCCTTGCGCCGGGCGGGGGCCAGCGGGATCGACACCGCCTCGCGCACCACCGCGCCGCCGAAGCCGTCGGCCACGATCAGCCCCGGCTCGTCGGGCAGGATGTCGGCGGGAAACTCGGGCGCGACCGCGAAATAGAACAGGTCGCAGTACGGCCGGTACTCGCCCCATTTGCGGTCGACCCGGAAATCCTCCAGCCCCGACTTGACCTCGCAGATGGCGATCTCGCCGCGCGGACCGAGCGCCATCACGTCGGCGCGGCGGCCGTTGGGCAGGCCGACTTCGAGCAGCGGCGCATAGCCCATGTCGGCCATCAGCCGCGCGGCGCCGCGCGTAACCGACAGGGTCGTCGCAGGGCGGCTGAAGACCAGGTCGATGGACAGGACGGCGGCGGGCACGAGCCCTCTATGTTCCGGATGTGTTCCGTTTTCAAGCCGGAGGGTTCGGAACGATCGGCGGCGCCCTACAGGATGAACCGGCTCAGATCCGCGTCCCGCGCCAGATCGGCGACCTTGTCCCGCACCTGATCGGCGTCGAAGGCGATGGTCTGGCCGGCGAGGTCCGAGGCCTTGAAGCTGGTCTCCTCCAGCACCCGTTCCAGCACCGTCTGAAGCCGGCGCGCGCCGATGTTCTCGACGGTGGAATTGGCCGCCACCGCCGCGTCGGCGAGGGCCCCGATGGCCTCGTCAGTGAAGGTCAACGTGACATCTTCCGTGGCCAGCAAAGCCTGGTTCTGGCGGATCAGATTGGCCTCGGGCTGGGTCAGGATGCGCACGAAGTCGTCGCGGGTCAGGGCCTTCAGCTCGACCCGGATCGGCAACCGCCCCTGCAATTCCGGCAGCAGGTCCGACGGCTTGGCCACGTGGAAGGCGCCCGAGGCGATGAACAACACATGGTCCGACTTCACCGGCCCGTATTTGGTCGACACCGTGGTGCCCTCGATCAGCGGCAGCAGGTCGCGCTGGACGCCCTCGCGGCTGACGTCGGCCCCGGAGGCGCCCTGCCGGGCCGCCACCTTGTCGATCTCGTCGAGGAAGACGATGCCCTCGTTCTCGGCCAGCAGCAGGGCCTCGCGGGTCAGGCTGTCCTGATCCAGCAGCTTGTCGCTCTCCTCGGTGACCAGCGGCCCGACGGCGTCGCGCACCGGCAGCTTGACCGTCTTCGTCCGGCCGCCGCCCAGCTTGCCCAGCATCTCGGACAGATTGATCATGCCGACGTTGCCGCCGGGCAGGTCGAGCCCCTGGATCGGCGAGGCGGTGTCGGCGAGGGACACCTCGACCTCCTTGTCGTCCAGCTCGCCGGCGCGCAGCTTCTTGCGGAAGCTGTCGCGCGTCGCCGGCTGCGACCCCGGCCCGACGAGGGCGTCGAGGATACGCTCCTCGGCGGCGGCCTCGGCCTTGGCCTTGACGCCCGTGCGGCGCTTGTCGCGGACCATGACCAGCGCGGACTCGACGAGGTCGCGCATGATCTGGTCGACGTCACGGCCGACGTAGCCGACCTCGGTGAATTTGGTCGCCTCGACCTTGAGGAAGGGCGAGCCCGCCAGCTTGGCCAGGCGGCGGGCGATCTCGGTCTTGCCGACGCCGGTGGGGCCGATCATCAGGATGTTCTTGGGCGTCACCTCGTCGCGCAGATCCTCGGGCACGCGCTTGCGCCGCCAGCGGTTCCTCAGGGCCACGGCGACGGCGCGTTTGGCGTCGTCCTGGCCGACGATGAAGCGGTCGAGTTCAGAAACGATTTCGCGGGGAGACAGATCGGTCATGATGCGCAGATAGGGCTGTTCAGCCGCCGGCGGGAGGGGTGGGGCGCTGGACGGCCGGCCCCGCCCGTCAAATTGCCGAACGACGCCGCCGCGGTGCGGTATGTGGAGCATGCCCGACCGCATGCCGAGGAGTGCGCATGGATTTCGTCGTCATCGGCCTCGTGGCCTTCCTGGCGTCCGGCCTGACCCTGTATTCGGGATTCGGGCTGGGCACCGTGCTGCTGCCCGCCTTCGCCCTGTTCTTCCCGGCCCCGGTCGCCGTGGCGGCGACGGGGATCGTCCATCTGCTCAACGGCCTGTTCAAGGGCGGCCTGCTGTGGCGGCAGGCCGACTGGGGCGTCGTGCTGCGCTTCGGCCTGCCCGCCATACCGGCGGCGATCGCCGGAGCCTGGCTGCTGGGCCGGCTCGGAGCCGGGGGCGTGCTGTTCTCGTGGAGTTTCGCCGGTCACGGCTTCGGCCCTACACCCGCCGCCCTTGCCGTCGGCCTCGTGATGATCACGCTCGGCCTGCTCGAGCTGCAGCCGTGGTTCCAGCGCCTCGCCGCCCCGCCGTCCGCCGCGCCGCTCGGCGGGTTGGCGACGGGCTTCGTGGGTGGACTGACCGGACAGCAGGGCGCGCTGCGCTCGATGTTCCTGCTCCGTTTCGGGCTCGATCCGGCCCGGTTCATCGCCACGGGGGTGATGATCGCGGTGCTGATCGACCTGTCGCGGCTGCCGGTCTACGGCCTGATGGCCGGGAGCGCCGCCGGCGATCTCGACGTGCGGCAGGGGCTGCTGGTGGGATGGGCGGTGTTGTGCGCCTTCGCCGGCGCCTGGGGCGCGGTGCGGTGGCTGAAGAAGGTCACCATCGGCCTGGTGCGGGGCGTCGTCGCCGCCGCCATGCTTGCGATCGGCGCGGCGCTCGCGGCCGGTCTGATCGGGACCTGACCGGCGCCGCTCAGGCCTCGAGCGTCTCCACCACCAGATTGCCGTTGGTGTAGACGCAGATGTCCGCCGCGATGGCCATGGCGCGACGGGCGACGGCTTCGGCGTCCAGCTCGGTGTTGTCGATCAGGGCCCGGGCGGCGGCGAGCGCGAAATTGCCCCCCGATCCGACCGCCGCGACCCCGTGTTCCGGCTCCAGCACGTCGCCGACGCCGGTGACGGTGAAGATCGAGCTCCTGTCCGCCACCAGCAGCATGGCCTCGAGCCGGCGCAGGTAGCGGTCGGTGCGCCAGTCCTTGGCGAGATCGACGCAGGCCCGGGCCAGCTGGTCCGGATACTGCTCCAGCTTGGCCTCAAGACGCTCGATCAGGGTGAAGGCGTCGGCCGTGGCCCCGGCGAAGCCCGCCAGCACCTTGCCGCCCGCCAGGGTCCGCACCTTGCGCGCGGCGCCCTTGACGATGGTCTGTCCCATCGAGACCTGGCCGTCACCGGCGATGACGGTGCGGCCGTCCTTGCGCACCGCCAGGATGGTGGTGCCGTGCCAGCCCGGCAATGAGGGAACTGAGGTTTCGTGCGTCATACATTTCAGATGGAGACCGAAATGCGGCGGGGCAAGCGGTTTCCAGCGGGAATCCAATGCTCAAGCTGAGCCATATTTCGACCAATGTAAGCCGTTACAACGCCAATCTGTACCCCCGATATCGCTATATGAGGGAAGCGCTGTGCTTCATCGCGTAATCTACGCCAGCGAAGCGGTTGGCGCGACCGGCGCTTCGACCCTGTCGATCGCCCAGATCCTCGGCGTCTCGGAGCGCAACAACCGGCGCGACCACCTGACCAGCTGCGTGATGTTCCACCAGGGGCATATCCTGCAGGCGATCGAGGGCGGCCGCACCGACCTGGACCGGCTGATCCGGCGTCTGCTCGACGATCCCCGGCACACCGGGCTGCGAATTCTGGGGGATGCGCCGATCAACGCCCGGCGCATCGACGAGCCGATGGGGCTGTGCGCCGATCCGGCCGCCCTGCTGGACCGTCTCGGACTGAACTGCCTGTCGCGCGTCACCGGCGTCGAGGCCGAGGTGCTGCTGGATATCCGCAAGGCCGCGTGACGGGGGGCTCCGGACCGCCTAACTGGGGCGGGTGAGCTTTTCCGACGACGAGATCGAGCGCTACGCCCGCCACCTGGTTCTGGCCGAGATCGGCGGGCCCGGCCAGCAGCGGCTGAAGGCCGCCCGCGTGGCCATCGTGGGCCTGGGCGGCGTCGGCGCGCCGGCGGCGCTGTATCTGGCGGCGGCGGGCGTCGGGGCGCTTCGCCTGATCGACCATGACGTCATCGGCCTGTCCAACCTGCAGCGCCAGATCATCTTCGCCGAAACCGATGTCGGCGACCCCAAGGCGGAAGCCGGCGCGGCGCGGCTGGGCGCCCTCAATTCCCATGTCGACGTCGAGACGGCGCCCGAGCGCCTGACCGCCAACAACGCCGCCTGGCTGCTGGACGGCTGCGACCTGGTCCTCGACGGCACCGACGATTTCGAGACCCGGTTCGCGACCAACGCCGCCTGCGTCGCCGCCGGGATTCCACTGGTGTCCGGCGCGCTCGGACGGTGGAGCGGCCAGGTCGGGGTGTTCGCCGGACGCCCCTGCTACCGCTGCCTCGTCCCGGAAGCCCCGCCGGACGCCGAGACCTGCGCCCGCGTCGGCGTGGTCGGGGCGCTGGCCGGCGTGGTCGGCTCGATGACGGCGCTGGAGGCGATCAAGCTGATCACCGGCGCCGGCGAGGCCCTGACCGGCCGGCTGCTCCTCTACGACGGCCTGGCCGGAACCGCGCGGACAGTGGGCGTCGCGGCCGATCCGGCCTGTCCGGTGTGCGGCTAGTCGACCGGGGACGCCTCGGCCGCTGAAACGCCGCTTCCAGAGGCCGCGGCCACGGCCGCCGGAAGATGTCGGCCGAGGAAGGCCTCGACCTCCGTCAAGGCGGTGGTGTCCTGCCGCGTCGACCAGTCCGAATGACCGGCGTCCTCCAACACGATCAGCTGCACGTCCTTGCCGGCCCGCCGCAAGGAGCGGTCCATGTTGCGCGACTGGCTGACCGGAACCACGTCGTCGGCCTCGCCGTGAATGAGCAGGACGGGAAGGCGCCAATCGGCGGCGCGACGCAGGGGCGAGGCAGCGTCCAGCCGCTCCCGGTCCTCGCGCGGGTCGCCGATGGACTTCAGCCAGTAGTCGTAGCGGTCGGAATCGGCCCCCGCCTCGGACCGCTCCCAGCTCATCATGGCGACCAGGTCGCTGGGGCCGGCGATCGAGACGACGCAGCGATACAGGTCGGGTTGGGTCGCCCCCGCCTGCAGGGCCGCATAGCCGCCGTAGCTGGCGCCCACGATGCAGATCTGGCTGCGGTCGGCGAGACCCTGGGTGATCAGGTGTTCGACGCCGGCGGTCACATCGTCCTGCATGCGGCCGCCCCACTCGCGGTAGCCGGCCTCGGCGAACGCCTTGCCCATCCCCGCCGAGCCCCGGAAATTGGGCTGGAAGACCTGATAGCCCCGCGTCGCGAGGAACTGGGCCCAGCGGTCGTAGGTCAGGTAGTCGCGCATCTCGGGCCCGCCGTGCGGCATGACCACAAGCGGCAGGGGCGCCCCCACCGCGGCGCCGGGAGGCCGCGTCAGATAGCCGAACAGCGCCTCGCCGTCGGCCGCCGCGTAGTCGACCCGCTCCATCACGCCGAGCGCCGGCTCGGGAAGGCGCGGATAGATCGAGCCGACGAACTCCATATGCCGCTCGGCGACGTCGAAGATGTAATATTGCCCCGGATTGTTGGGAGCCGACGCCAGCACCAGCCAGCGCGAGCCGTCCCGGGCCTGCGAAACCACGCTGACGCTCCAGCTGTCCCCGAAGAAACGGCGGATGCCGGTCATCAAGGCGTTCTCGCCCCGATCCGTGAAGTCGCAGCGATAGATGTCGGCCCAGTAGCAGCCGGCCACCAGTTCAAGGCTATCCGCGTCCAGCACGATCCCTGAAACGTCGTAGCGGGGATTGCGCCAGATGGTCGGCCCCATCGTTCGGGTGGTGAAGTCGAAGATGTGCACACCTGCGGTGCTCTCACCATCCGGGGCGTCCGGCCGAACCGCGACATAGATCTTGCCCGGCTGGTCCGTGGCGCCGAGGGACTCGTAGTCGGGCAGGTCGCGAATCTCGTTGCGGCGCAGGCGGAACACTTCGCTCCAGGCGCCGTCGGGGTTCAGCGCCTCCATCAGCATGATGCGGCCGGTGGCCCCGCGATAGGCGATGCGGCCGACCACCGCCCCGTTCCGGTCGGTGATGTAGTCCAGGACGCGGCGATGGCCCTCGACGGTTCTGGCGGCCTCGCCGGTCAGGATGTTGACCCGGGCCACGTTCAGCCGGTCATGGCGGTCGCGATAGCTCATCAGAATGTGGTCGGGATCGTCGCGCAGGGTGTCCAGCACCTCGCCCGGCGCGGCGTCCTCGGCGCCTGGAGCCTTGAGCGCAACCATGCCGCTGCCGTCGCGGGCCAGTGACAATACGGACTGGCCGAAGGTGAAGCTCCGCACACTGCCGTCTTCCCGACCCCTGAAGCGCCGCAGCTCGAGGCGGGTCAGGCCGATCAGCAGCCGGTCGTCGGTCTTCCAGCGAATCCAGTCGACGAACACGCCGCCGAAATGCTCCCGGCTCGACCCCGCTCCCATGATCGAGACCGTGCCCTCCTGAAGGTCGCGGATGTGGACCGCGCTCTCGTCGCCCTCGTGGACGGTCCAGACCAGATAGCGTCCCGACGGCGACAGGCTGGCGGCGCTCAGCGCCGGCCCCTCGAGGAAGTCGGCGACGGTCGGAGGATCGGCGCGCGCCGGCGGGACCGCGCCCAGCAGCCAGAACGCCGCGCAGGCGGCCGCAATCGTTCGGATACTCTGCATCGCGCCGCCCCCGGGTGATCCGCGGCAAGCTTTCCGCGAGCCGCCCCAAGGCGTCAACCCTCGGACGTTAAAGCATCGCCGGAATGACCCGGTCGGGCGGACGGTGGCCGTTCTGGAAGGTCAGGATGTTGGCGATGACGCGGTCGCCCATGTCCTGGCGCGCCTCCAGCGTGGCCGAGCCGAGGTGCGGCAGCAGCACGACGTTGGCGTGGCGCAGCAGGCCGGGATGCACCGCCGGCTCGTGCTCGTAGACGTCCAGACCGACCCCGGCGATGGCGCGGCGCGCCACAGCGTCGGCCAGCGCCGCCTCGTCGATCAGTTCGCCGCGGGCGGTGTTGACCAGCAGGGCATGCGGCTGCAGCCGCGCCAGCCGTTCGGCCGACAGCAGGTGATGCGTCTCCCGCGTCGCCGGGGCGTTCAGCGAGATGACGTCCATCCGCGCCAGCATCTGGTCCAGATCGTCCCAGTAGGTCGCGCCCAGTTCCTCGGCGACCATGTTCGGGACCGGCTTGCGGTTGTGGTAGTGGACCTGCATCCCGAAGGCGCGGGCCCGCCGCGCCAGCGCCTGGCCGATGCGCCCCATGCCGACGATGCCCAGCCGCTTGCCCCACAGCTTGCGGCCGGTCATCCAGGTCGGGGTCCAGCCCTCGAACCGGCCCTCGGCCATGACCTGCGCGCCCTCGACGAGGCGCCGGCTGACCGCGAGGATCAACCCCATGGTCAGGTCGGCGGTGTCCTCGGTCAGCACGCCGGGGGTGTTGGTGACGATCAGGCCCCGCCCGACCGCCGCCTCGATATCCATGTGATTCACGCCCGCGCCGAAGCTGGCGATCATCTTCAGCCGTTCGCCCGCCGCCGCGATCAGCCCGGCGTCGATGGCGTCGGTGATGGTCGGGACCAGCACATCGGCGCGCCGCACCGCCGCCTCCAGCGCGGCCCGGTCCATCGCCGTGTCGGTCAGGTTCAGCTCGGCGTCGAACAGCTCGCGCATGCGCGTCTCGACCGCGTCCGGCAAGCGTCTGGTTAACACGACCTTAAGCCTGGGCGCGGACATTCGGAGCCTTCAATTTCGTGGACCCCCGCGTGTCTAGCAAAGCTCGTCCCCGCTTCCAAAGACTGGCTGCAACGGCGGCGGCCGTTTGCGCGGCGGTGCTGGCCGGCGGCGCCCAGACCATGCCCGACGGCCGCCCCACGCCCAGCGGTCAACCGGTGCCGCGCTGGCTGTCCCTGAAGTCGTCGGAAGTGCACGCCCGCTTCGGCCCGGGCCTCGACCACCGCATCCTGTGGGAATACCGCGTCTCCGGCCTGCCGGTGCAGGTGATCGCCGAGACCACCGAATGGCGCAAGATCTGCGACCCCGAGGGCGCGGTCGCCTGGGTCCACCGCAGCGTGGTGTCGAGCCGCCGCAGCGTCTTCAACGCCTCGGCGGAGGAAGTGCCCATCCGTTCGGGCCGATCCGACGCCTCGGCCGTGCGGGCCCGGCTGTCGCCCCGCTCGCTGGTGCCGGTAGATGAGTGCGAGGAAGGCTGGTGCCGCGTCCGCGCCGGCCGGCTTCGCGGCTGGGTGCGCCAGTCGGCCGTGTTCGGGGCCCAGGAGCGGCCGCTGTGCAACGCGGCCCGGCCGGCGGGAACAGCCCGCCGCTGACAGGAGTGGTTGAGCCCGCTCGCGCGCTCGTGTAACCCGACGGCCACACCCGGCCATGAGCAGCGCCCCGCGCCGCGGCCCTCTGAGATGCGAGCGCCCGTTGACCCAACCGAATCCGTCCTCGTTCGACTATGAAGCCCTGCTGGCCTCGGGCCGCGGCGAGCTGTTCGGCGAGGGCAACGCCCGGCTGCCCGCCCCGCCGATGCTGATGTTCGACCGCATCGTCACGATCAACGCGGACGGCGGCGCGCACGGCAAGGGCTATGTCGAGGCCGAGCTGGATATCCATCCCGACCTCTGGTTCTTCCAGTGCCACTTCATCGGCGATCCGGTCATGCCCGGCTGCCTGGGCCTCGACGCCATGTGGCAGCTGGTCGGCTTCTACCTCGGCTGGATCGGCGGCCCGGGCCGCGGCCGGGCGCTGGGCGTCGGCGAGGTCAAATTCACCGGCCAGGTGACCCCGGACATCAAGAAGGTGGTCTACAAGATCGACCTCAAGCGGGTCATCAACCGCCGCCTGGTCATGGGCATCGCCGACGGGGTTCTCGAAGCCGACGGCGTCCCCATCTATACGGCGACCGACATGCGCGTCGGCCTGTTCGGCGCGACCGAACCCGTCGGCGGCTAAACCCGTTTACAGACCGCGGCCAACGCGGCGAGCTGAGTTCAAGAAGGAAACCACCATGCGGCGTGTCGTCGTCACCGGACTGGGTATCGTCTCATCCATCGGCACGGGCCAGGATGAGGTCACCGCCTCCCTGCGCGAGGCGAAATCCGGCGTGCAGCACGCCGCCGACCACGCCGCGCACGGCTTCCGCTCGCAGGTCTGGGCCCCGCCGTCGCTGGGAGTGACGGCCGAGGACTGGGCCCCGCACGTCGATCGCCGCGCGGCCCGCTTCCTCGCCAACGGCACCGCCTGGGGGCATATCGCCTTCGAGGAGGCGCTCAAGGACTCCGGCCTGACCCCGGACGAGATCAAGTCCGAGCGCATCGGCCTGATCGTCGGCGAGGGCGGCCCCTCGACCCAGATCATCCTGCAGGCGGCCCAGACCACCATCGAGAAGGGCTCGCCCAAGCGCATCGGTCCGTTCGCCGTGCCCAAGGCCATGGCCTCCGGCCCTTCGGCCGTGCTGGCCACCTGGTTCGAGCTCAAGGGCATCAACTATTCGATCAGTTCGGCCTGCGCGACCTCGGCCCACTGCATCGGCGCGGCCGCCGAGCAGATCGCCTGGGGCAAGCAGGACGTGGTCTTCGCCGGCGGCTGCGAGGACATCGACTGGTCGATGTCGAACATGTTCGACGCCATGGGCGCCATGTCGTCGAACTTCAACGAAACCCCCGCGAAAGCCAGCCGCGCCTATGACAAGGACCGCGACGGCTTCGTCATCGCCGGCGGCGCCGGCATCGTGGTGCTGGAAGAGTACGAACGGGCCAAGGCGCGCGGCGCGACCATCTACGCCGAGGTCACCGGCTACGGGGCCAATTCCGACGGCTTTGACATGGTCGCCCCCTCCGGCGAGGGCGCCGAGCGCTGCATGAAGCTGGCGCTTGAAATGGCCGGCAACCCGCGCATCGACTACCTCAACCCCCACGGCACCTCGACCCCGGTCGGCGACTCCAAGGAGATGGGCGCGGTCCGCCGGGTGTTCGGCGACGACCTGCCGATGATCTCCTCGACCAAGTCCCTGACCGGCCACAGCCTCGGCGCGGCGGGCGCGCAGGAGGCGATCTACTGCCTGCTGATGATGAAGAACGGCTTCGCGGCCGAGAGCGCCCACATCGAAAACCTCGACCCCGAGTTCGAGGGCATGCCGATCCTGCGCCAGCGCCACGACGGCGAACTGAAGCACGTCATGTCCAACAGCTTCGGCTTCGGCGGCACCAACGGCACGCTGATCCTGTCGAAAGTCTGAGACCTACCAGCCGCTCTCCGCCGCGGCCGACGTGATACAGCCGGCCGCGGCCGCGCGCTGCTGCATGTATGTCGGCGAGGCGGGGTCCAGCGCGGCCTCCAGATCGAGGGTGATCGACTGCCGTTCGGGGTTGAACAGCCGCTTGCCGAGGCCGACGCAGAGCCATTGGGCTGCGGCGTCGGCCCCGCGCCCGGAGGCCAGCACGACCACGGTCGCGCCGGTCGCGCCGTCCCGTTCCAGATACCGGCGGACACACTCCCGCGAATCCTGGGCCGATATCGTGCAGTGCTGATAGCGTTCCGTATCCAGCCCGCTCGGCATGAATCGGAACCAGCCGCCGCCCGCCGTCGCCCCGCTTTCGAGCGAGGCCAGCAGGGCTTCGTTGGCCGCGCGCCGCGACTCGTCCATGTGCGGGCTGGCGGCCATCAGCACCTTGACCCCCAGCGGAGGGGGCGACTGCGCGGCGGCGGCCGGCGCGGCGACGAGGCCGACGGCCAGCAAGGCCAGCCGCATGCGGGTCGGGGCTTTCACCAGCCGCTCTCCGCCGCGGCCGCCAGGATGCAGCCGGCCGCGGCCTGGGCGTTGCTATCCTCGGCGCCGGGCGTCCGTTCGATGCCGGGACGGCGCTGGCGGTCCTCCTGGCTCGGGCCGTCACCGACGCCGATGCAGGTCCAGCCGACGTGGAACCCCGGCGCGGGGCGGACCAGCACGACCACCGTCGGCGGCCCCTCCATCCGCGCCGCGCCCCGGTCGGCCAGCACGCCCCGGACGCAGGCCTCGGGGTCCACCCCCGTCGCGCCGCAGCCGTCGAAGTCGGCGCTGGTCAAGGCCGGCTCGGCCCGGCGAAACCAGCCGCTTCCGTCGTCGGGGGCGATGCGGGCGAGCAGCGCATCGTTGAAGACGTCGTCTCCGCCCGACGCATAGACCAGCACCGCCACGTCCGGCGCCGGCGGGGCGAGGGCCGCGACCGGCGCCGCGCCGGCGAGGGCGAGGCCGGCGAGGAGGGGAGCGAGGCGGTGCATGGGCGATCTCCGGTCTGGACGACGGACCTTACCCGTCGGCCGCGCGAGCGCCACCCGACGACTTCTGACCCACCCGACGGTCATCAAAGCGGAGCCGGCTTCGGCCCGCCGGGCGTTTCGGACAGAGCGGCGTCGATGCAAGCTGCCAAGGCGTCCTGGTCGCGGTTCCAGTCGTTGACTCCGTGCACCCGCGCCGAGCCGGGCCACAGCCAGGTGTCCTGGGCGCTGGCGTCGACGGCCCCGTCGCCGCGGCCGTAGCACAGCGCGCGCATCGTCCCCCTGTGGTTCCGGGGCCGCGCGTCGGGATTGTCCGTGAACACCACGACCACGTACGGCGGCGTCTCCGGCGTCGGCGCCCGATGCAGGCTGAAACGCGCGCAGAAGGCCAAGCCGCCCTCCGGTGCGTCGTCCTCGCAGGAGCGGAAGTCATCCAGCGGGACGGCCGGCTCGACCAGGCGGTAGCGGCCGAACCGGTCGTCGCCAAGACTGTCCAGCACGATGCGCCCATGCTTGATCTGGCCCTGACGGGCTTCGTCCAGCGTCACCACCACGACGGCCACCCGGGGTCGAGGTTCGGCAGTCTGGGCGAGGACCGGGTCCGCGAACCCGCAGAGGGCCAGCCCGGCCAGAAGGAACAGCGCGCGCATCCGAAGGACTCCGATCAGCGTTGTTGCAGACTGCCCCGCTTTTTCGGGCGGCGACAGCCCACCAAACCTGACGCCGGAGCCCGGCCTGACCCCCGATCCCTACATCCTGTTCCTGTTCGGCCTCGGCGCCGTGGTCCTGCTGGTCTCATGGGCTCCGGTCGGGCTCAAGCGCGTGCCGCTGACCCTGGCCATCCTGTGCGTGGCCCTGGGCGTGCTGGTGTTCAGCACCGGACTGCTGGCCTTCGATCCCGATCCCCGGACCTGGGACACCGTCACCGAGCGGCTGACCGAACTGGTGGTCATCATCGCCCTGATGGGCGCCGGCCTGAAGCTGGACCGGCCGCTGGGCTGGCGCCGCTGGTCCTCCACGTGGCGGCTGCTGGCCGTCGCCATGCCCCTGACCATAGCGGCGGTGGCCTGGCTGGGCGTCGCCGGCCTCGGCTTCAGCTTGGCCATGGCCCTGCTGCTGGGCGCGGCCATGGCCCCGACCGACCCGGTCCTCGCCGCCGACGTCCAGGTCGGCCCCCCGGCGTCCGGCGACGAGGACGAGGTTCGCTTCGGCCTGACCTCGGAAGCCGGTCTCAACGACGCCCTGGCCTTCCCCTTCGTGCACCTGGCCATCCTCGCCGCGGCCGGCGGCCTGGCCTCGACCGGCGCCCTGACGGACTGGGTCGCCGTCAAGGTGGCGTGGAAGCTGCTGGCCGGGGCGGGCGTGGGCTTCGTCGTCGGTCGGGCCTTCGCCTTCCTGCTGTTCCACAACGCCCGGGCGGGGGGGATTCGCTTCGGCGACGGCCTCGTGGCCCTGGCCGCGACCCTGCTCGCCTACACGGCGACCGAACTGGCCCACGGCTACGGCTTCCTCGCCGTCTTCATCTGCGCCCTGACCATCCGCTCCGGCGAACGGGACCATGTGTTCCATCAGGAGATGCACGACTTCTCCGACCAGATCGAGCGGTTGCTGATCATGCTGCTGCTGGTGCTGTTCGGCGGGGCGCTGTCCAATGGCCTGCTGGACGCCCTGACCTGGACCGACGCCCTGGTCGGCCTCGCGGTGGTGTTCGTCGTGCGGCCGGTCGCGGGCCTGGTCGCGATGCTCGGCTCCAGCCACCCGATGCGCGAGCGGCTTCTGCTGGCCTTCCTCGGCATCCGCGGCGTCGGCTCGGTCTATTATGTGGCCTACGGCATCAACCACGGCGACTTCGGCGACAGCGAGCGGCTGTGGGCCGTCGTCGGCTTCATCATCCTCGTCTCGATCCTCGTCCACGGCGTCACCGCCGCGCCCCTGCTCGAGCGGCTGGCCCGGCGGCGACGGGACGGGAACGACGCGGACTTCCGCCCGGAGCCGGCCCCTGCTACCCAGCCGGACACACGACCGCCCGCAGCCGCGCCTCCGCGCGCCGGGCCCAGGCAAGGAGACTGACCATGGCGAGCGCCGAAGGCTGGAACATGCCCACCGGAACCCTGATGCAGGGCAAGAAGGGGCTGATCATGGGGGTGGCCAACGCCAACTCGATCGCCTGGGGCATCGCCTCCCAGCTGGCGGCCCAGGGCGCCGAACTGGCCTTCACCTACCTCGGCGAGGGGCTGGAGCGCCGGGTGCGGCCGCTGGCCGAGAGCGTCGGGGCCAAACTGCTGATCCAGGCCGACGTCACCGACGACGCCTCTATGGACGCCGCCTTCGCCGAGCTGGAGAAGGAATTCGGGACCATCGACTTCGTGGTTCACTCGGTCGCCTTCGCCAACAAGGACGAGCTGAAGGGCTCCTTCGTCGACAACACCAGCCGCGACAGCTTCCTGCTGGCCATGAACATCTCGGCCTTCAGCTTCGTCGACGTGGCCAAGCGGGCCTCGAAGCTGATGCCCAACGGCGGCTCGCTGGTGACCATGACCTATCTCGGCTCCGAGCGGGCCATCCCCAACTACAACACCATGGGCGTGGCCAAGGCGGCGCTGGAGGCGGCGACCCGCTACATCGCCCGCGACCTCGGGCCGAAGGGCATCCGCTGCAACGCCATCTCCGCCGGGGCCATGCGCACCCTGTCGCTGGCCGGCATCTCGGGCGGCCGCGGCATGATCGCCCAGGGCCGGGCCATGTCGGCGATGAAGGAGGACACCTCGATGGAAGGCGTCGCCGGCGCCGCCCTGTGGCTGTGCTCCGACCTCGGCCTGTCGACCACCGGCGAGATCATCCACGTTGACGCCGGCTTCCACATGATGGGCCTGCCGGACGGGGACGAGGGCTGACCCCTACCGCCCCAGGGCGGCCCGCTGCATCGCGAACAGTTCGGCGCAGCCGCCTTCGGCCAGCTGGAACAGCCGGTCGAACTCGCCCCGCGTGAAGCCGCGCTTCTCGCCGGTGGCCTGGATCTCGACGATGGTCCCCGAGCCGGTCAGGACGAAATTGCTGTCGGCCTCGGCGGTGGAATCCTCCTCGTAGTCGAGGTCCAGCACCGGCTGGTCGTTGCACACGCCGCACGACACCGCCGCGACCTGGTCGAGGATCGGATCGGCCTTCAGCACCCCCTCGGCGCGCAGGTAGTCGAAGGCCGAGGCCATCGCCACCCAGGCGCCGGTGATGGCCGCCGTGCGGGTGCCGCCGTCGGCCTGGACCACGTCGCAGTCCAGCACCACCTGCCGTTCGCCCAGCGCCTTGAGGTCGACCACGGCGCGCAGCGAGCGGCCGATCAGCCGCTGGATTTCCTGCGTCCGGCCGGTCTGCTTGCCCGAGGCGGCCTCGCGCCGGCCGCGGGTGTGGGTGGCGCGGGGCAGCATGCCGTATTCCGCCGTCACCCAGCCCTGACCCTTGCCGCGCATCCAGCCCGGGACGTTCTCCTCGACCGAGGCCGTGACCAGCACCTTCGTATGGCCGAAGGTCACGAGGCACGAACCCTCGGCGTAGCGGTTGATCCCCGTCTCCAGCGTCACGGCGCGGAGCTGTTCGGGGCTGCGTTCGGAGGGACGGGCGGTCGACATGAGCGATTTCCTTGGACGGGGCGGCGGGGCTGCTTATCCTGAAACCGTGAGCCTGTATTCCCCAATGTCCATGCCTTCCGAGGTCCGGCTGCGCCCTGCGACGGTCGACGACGCCGGCCTGCTGGCCGGCTGGGATCGCGAGCCGCACGTCATCGCCTGCTCGACCGACGACCCGGACGCGGACATCGCCTTCGGCGGCATCGAATGGCGCGAGGAGCTGTCGGACCAGTCGGAGGTCAGCTTCTACCGCATCGCCGAGATCGACGGCCGGGCCATTGGCGTCATGCAGGTCATCGACCCGCACCGGGAACCGACCCGTTACTGGGGCGATATCGAGCCGAACCTGCGGGCCCTGGATATCTGGATCGGCCCGAAGGACGCGCTCGGCCACGGCTACGGCACGCAGATGATGACCCTCGCCATCAACGATTGCTTCGCCGACCCGGCGGTGACCGCCATCGTCATCGACCCGCTGGCGTCGAACACGGACGCGCACCGTTTCTACCAGCGGCTGGGCTTCGAGCCGGTCGGGCGGCGGATGTTCGACGCGGACGACTGCCTGGTGCACCGGCTGTTCCGCGAACGGTGGGAGGCGCGATCATGACCAGCTTCGCCGGCGCCCCCTTCGGCGGACCCTCCCTGAGCCTGCCCGCCCTCGACGAGCGCGCCCGCGACATCTTCCGCCGCATCGTCGAGAGCTATCTGCAGACCGGCGAGCCGGTCGGGTCGCGGACCCTGTCGCTGACCGGCGTGGCCCTGTCGCCGGCCTCGATCCGCAACACCATGCAGGACCTGACGCTGGCGGGCCTGCTCGGCTCGCCCCACACCTCGGCGGGACGCATCCCGACCCACGCCGGCCTGCGCCTTTTCGTCGACGGTCTGCTCGAGGTCGGCGACGTCGGGGCCGAGGAGCGGCGCGAGATCGACGCCCGGCTGGCCGGCAGCGGCCGCAGCTTCGATGAGGCGCTGAACGAGGCCTCCTCCCTGCTGTCGGGTCTCGCCGGCGGGGCCAGTATCGTGGCCAGCCCGGTGCGTGAGGCCGGGGTCAAGCACGTCGAGTTCGTGGCCCTGGGCCACGACCAGGCGCTGGCCGTGCTGGTCGCCGACGACGGCACGGTCGAAAACCGGCTGATGCCGCTCAAGGCCGGAGTCACCCCCTCGACCCTGACCGAGGCCTCGAACTTCCTCAACGCCCGCCTGAAGGGCCGCCCCCTGCACGAGGCGCGCACCGAGATGCGCACCGAGCTGGACGCCGCCCGCCGCGACCTCGACGCCGCCGCGGCCCGGCTGGTCGAGGACGGGCTGGCCGCCTGGTCCGGCGGGGCCGAGCGCGAGCGCGCCCTGATCGTGCGCGGCCGAGCCAACCTGTTGCACGACCGCGAGACGGTCGAGGACCTCGAAAGGGTCCGGGTTCTGTTCGACGACCTGGAGCAGAAGGAGCAGCTGATCGGCCTGCTGGACGGCGTGTCCACCGCCCAGGGGGTGCGCATCTTCATCGGCGCGGAAACCAGACTCTTTTCGCTTTCGGGTTCCGCCGTGATCGCGGCGCCCTATATGACGGGCCGCCAGCGGGTGCTGGGCGCCATCGGCGTCATCGGCCCCGCGAGACTGAACTACGCCCGTGTCATACCGTTGGTGGACTACACCGCCCGGGTGCTGGGCCGGATTCTGGACGGACAAGAGACTTGAGCGACATTCACGACGACACCCCGACCTCCGAGGAACTGGCCGCCGATATCGGTGAGACCGAAGGCTTTGACGCGGAACAGGACGACGGCCTCGGACCGATCGACGCCCTGATCGCCGAGCGCGACCAGTGGAAGGACCGCGCCCTGCGCGCCGTCGCCGAGGCCGAGAATACGAAGAAGCGCGCCGAGACCCAGTCCAACGACGCCCGCGCCTACGCCATCCAGCGATTCGCCCGCGACCTGCTGGGCGTGGCCGACACGCTCGAGCGCGCCCTCGCCGCCGAGCTGGGCGGCAGCCAGGACCCGGCCGTGGCCAATCTGGTCAAGGGGCTGGAGTTGACCCACAAGTCGCTGCTGTCGGCCTTCGAGGCCAACAATCTGAAGCGCGTCGCCCCCGAACCGGGCGAGGCCTTCGACCCGCACCTGCACCAGGCCATGATGGAACAGCCGTCCGACGCGGTTCAGGGCGGCCAGGTGATCCAGACCCTGCAGGCCGGCTACGCCTTGTTCGGCCGCACCGTGCGCCCGGCCATGGTCGTTGTCGCCGCCAAGGGCTCGGGCGCGGCGGCGGGCAATGCGGCCTATGCCAAGGCCTCGGACGAGGGCGACGGCGGCAATTTCGACAAGAAAGCGTGAGGTTCCTTCTCCCCCTAGGGGAGAAGGCTGACGCCCGCTACTTCAGCCGCCGCTCGAACAGCGCCAACAGCTTCGCCCAGCCGTCCTGCGCGGCGTTCGGGCTATAACTGTCGCGATAGTCGGCGTGGAAGCCGTGGGGCGCGCCCGGATAGACCACGATCTCGCTTTCCGTCTGTCCCGCGCGTTGCAGCGCGCTGCGCATGGCCTCCACGCTGGTCAGCGGAATACCCCGGTCGGCCTCGCCGTACAGGCCCAGCACCGGCGCCTTGAGGTCGTCGGCCAGGTCCACCGGCCACGGCCCGCCGGCGGCCGCCCGCTCCGGCGTCGCGTCGGCAGGCGGGGCGAGGCGGCCGTACCAGGCGACGCCAGCGTCGATGGCGGCGAACCGCGCCGCCGCCTGCCACACCACCTTGCCGCCCCAGCACCAGCCGGTGATGCCGACCCGTTCGGCGTTGGCCCACAGCTGCTGGCTGGCCCAGTCGAGGGTGGCGGCGACGTCGCCCATGACCTGTTCGTATCCCGCCTCGGCCACGATCGCCTGCACCCGCGCCATGTCGGCCAGCGGGGCGGGGTCCTCGACCCGGTTGAAGAAGGCCGGCGCGATGGCGGCGTAGCCGGCCTTGGCCAGCCGGCGGCAGATGTCGCGGATGTACTCGTGCACGCCGAAAATCTCGGACACGACGATCACCACCGGAAAAGGCCCGGCGCCGGTCGGCCGAGCCGCATAGATCGGCAGGTCGAAGCCGTCCGGGGCGGGGATGGTTGTGGTCTCGATGGTCAGATCGTCGTCGTTGGTGGTGATCGGCGCGGCCTGGCGGGCGAGCGCGGCGGGCGCATAGCCGGCGAAGAACAGGCCGCCCAGTCCGCCGGTCGCCAGGGCGCGGCGGCTGAAGCGGAAATCGTCGGCCTGGGGACCTTCGGGACGGATCAGATCTGGCATGGGGACCTCCGGCTCGGGAAAGCGGGACAGTGCCGTGGGCGCCCCGGGGCGTCGAGTCACGATTGCCGTGAGGCTCAGGCCGCGCGCCGCAGGGTCAGGTTGAGCCGTCCGCCGCCCGGGATCAGGTTCGAGGAACCCGCCAGCAGCCGGTCGATCCCATGCCGCGCCAGCCTTGCGGGCCCGGTCAGGGCGCAGACGTCGCCCGAGGCCAGCCGCATCGACCGGGTCGGCCCGCCCTCCGCCGCCCCGATCCGGAACACCGCGGTATCGCCCAGCGACACCGACAGCACCGGCGCGGCCCTGTCGGCCTCGTCGAGGTCCTGATGCAGGCCCATCCGGGCGCCTTCGCGATAGAGGTTGACCAGACAGGCGTCCGGCGGCTCCGGCCAGCCGGTCAGTTCGCTCCACAGCTCCAGCAGCCGCTCCGGCATCGGCGGCCACGGCGCGCCGGTCGCTGGATGGACGGGCTGATAGCGGTAGCCGCCGCGGTCCGAGACCCAGCCCAGCGGCCCCAGATTGCTCATCTCGACCGAGAACGGCCGCCCGCTCCGGGTCGTCGGCCGGTAGAAGGGCGCCGCCTCGACCGCTTCCATCACCTCGTCGCGCAGCGCGGCCTGTTCATCCGGCGACAGGGCCCCCGGCCAGAGGCGGAATCCCTCCAGCCCGGTCTCGATCTCGCGCCGGATCACGCTCAGCGGGTCAGGTAGTAGTCGGCGATGCGGCAGACGTTGATGTTTTCGCGCAGCAGCGTCTGGCCGCCCGCGAGCTCGGCGCGCAGATCGTAGAGGCAACCGCCGGCCCCGGCGTCGATCGTCACCGGCACGCTGGCTCCGGTCGCCACCGCGGTTCCGGCCAGCAGGTCCGGGCCGAACTCGCCCGTCCGCACGTCGGCGGCCTGCAGCTTCTGCAAGGCCGCGCCGGTCTGGTTGTGGATGCGGACCCGCCGGTTCTGGCCATCGCTCGACTGGCCCCAGGACGCCGGGGCGGCCGCCGTGAATCCGGCGAGGCCGAGCGCGGCGGCGATAGCGGCGGCGATGATTGGTCTGCGGGCGGTCATGGCCCTCTCCCCTGCCTGGCCCGTCCCCGTCTGGGCAGGGGCCGTGGCGCCCATTATATGCCGTTGCGCGCTTCGTGACACACCTGACGGAGACTGACGCTGAATCGCGATCAGGCCTTGCGGGCAGGGCCCAGTTTCCCATATCGGCGACAGCCGTCGGAAAACCCCGCAGACCGTGGGGCTTTGCGCCGGAACCGTACAATTGACCCAAGACCCTGACACCGGGGGCGGTCACGCGCGGCGCTTCGCTCTAAAAGGCCGCCGCACCGCCCGCTGAAATGGAGTGAAAGACCAACACATGGCCAAGATCATCGGCATCGACCTGGGCACCACCAACTCGTGCGTCGCCGTCATGGACGGCAAGAACCCCAAGGTCATCGAGAACGCGGAAGGCAACCGCACGACCCCGTCGGTCGTGGCCATCCAGGACAATGGCGAGGTGCTGGTCGGCCAGCCCGCCAAGCGTCAGGCCGTGACCAACCCGACCAACACCTTCTTCGCCATCAAGCGCCTGATCGGCCGCGCCTTCACGGACCCCGTGGTGGCGAAGGACAAGGACATGGTGCCCTACGAGATCGTCAAGGGCCCGACCGGCGACGCCTGGGTCAAAGCCCACGGCAAGGACTATTCGCCCCAGCAGGTCTCGGCCTACACCCTCGGCAAGATGAAGGAGGCCGCGGAGGCCTACCTCGGTGAAACCGTCACCCAGGCCGTCATCACCGTCCCCGCCTATTTCAACGACGCCCAGCGTCAGGCCACCAAGGACGCCGGCAAGATCGCCGGCCTCGAGGTTCTGCGCATCATCAACGAGCCGACCGCGGCCGCCCTGGCCTACGGCCTCGACAAGGCCGAGGGCCAGAAGATCGCCGTCTACGACCTCGGCGGCGGCACCTTCGACGTCTCGATCCTCGAGATCGGCGACGGCGTGTTCGAGGTGAAGTCGACCAACGGCGACACCTTCCTCGGCGGCGAGGACTTCGACCTGCGCCTCGTCGACTACCTGGCCGACGAGTTCAAGAAGGAGCAGGGCGTCGACCTGCGCTCCGACAAGCTGGCCCTGCAGCGCCTCAAGGAAGAGGCCGAGAAGGCCAAGAAGGAGCTCAGCTCCACGACCCAGTACGAGGTCAATCTGCCGTTCATCACCATGAACGCCTCGGGCCCGCTGCACCTCAACATCAAGCTGTCGCGCGCCAAGCTGGAGGCCCTCGTCGAGGACCTGGTCCAGCGCACCATCGAGCCGTGCCAGAAGGCCCTCAAGGACGCCGGCCTCAAGGCCTCGGACATCGACGAAGTGGTGCTGGTCGGCGGCATGACCCGCATGCCCAAGGTGCAGGAGGCCGTGAAGGCCTTCTTCGGCAAGGAGCCGCACAAGGGCGTCAACCCGGACGAGGTCGTGGCGCTGGGCGCCGCGGTCCAGGCCGGCGTGCTGCAGGGCGACGTCAAGGACGTGCTGCTGCTGGACGTGACCCCGCTGACCCTCGGCATCGAGACGCTGGGCGGCGTGTTCACCCCGCTGATCGAGCGCAACACCACCATCCCGACCAAGAAGAGCCAGACCTTCTCGACCGCCGACGACAACCAGTCGGCCGTGACCATCCGGGTCTTCCAGGGCGAGCGGCCGATGGCGGCCGACAACAAGATCCTCGGCCAGTTCGACCTGATGGGCATTCCGCCGGCCCCGCGCGGCATGCCGCAGATCGAGGTCGCCTTCGACATCGACGCCAACGGCATCGTCCACGTCACCGCCAAGGACAAGGCGACCAACAAGGAACAGTCGATCCGCATCCAGGCCAACGGCGGCCTGTCGGACGACGACATCGAGAAGATGGTCAAGGAAGCCGAGGCCAACGCCGCGGCCGACAAGGCCCGCAAGGACCTGGTCGAGGCCCAGAATTCGGCCGACAGCCTGATCCACTCGACCGAGAAGGCCATGTCCGAGCACGGCGACAAGATCGACGAGGCCGGCAAGACCGCCATCGAGGCCGCCATCGCGGACCTGAAGACGGCCAAGGACGGCACGGACGCGGACGCCATCCGCGAGAAGACCAACACCCTGGCCCAGGCCTCGATGAAGCTGGGCGAGGCCATGTACGCGGCCTCGCAAGGGTCGGGCGACGGCGCCGCCGCCGAGGCCCCGGCCGATGACGGCGTGGTCGACGCGGAGTTCGAGGAGGTCTCCCCGGACGCCGAGGCCGACGCCGGCGACGAAAAAAAGAGCGCGTAAGCCACAGGCTCCGCGCAATCGCTACGGCCCCGCTTGTCACCCGACGGGCGGGGCCGTTTCATAAAACTTGCATCAGTCGGCCGGGCGCCCATGTCAGCCCGGTCAGCCCTTCCGGTCAGCGGCCCATAGAGGCGGCGGCGGGAACGGCAGGGTAAGAGGACGAACGCCAGATGGCGACGCGTGACTATTACGAGGTTCTGGGCGTCGAGCGGACCATCGACGCCGCCGGGCTGAAATCCGCCTACCGCAAGCTGGCCATGCAGCACCATCCCGACCGCAACGGCGGGTGCGATGAGTCCATGGCCCGCTTTAAGGAGATTTCCGAGGCCTACAGCGTCCTCTCGGACGAGCAGAAGCGCGCCGCCTACGACCGCTTCGGCCACGCCGGCGTCAACGGCGGCGGCGGCGGCAATCCGTTCGGCCAGGGTCAGGGCTTCGCCGACGTCAACGACATCTTCTCCCAGGTCTTCGGCGACGCCTTCGGGGACGTCTTCGGCGGTCGGCAGGGCGGCGGCGCCCGCCAGCACGGCCCGCGGCGAGGCTCGGACCTGCGCTACGACCTCGAGATCACCCTTGAGCAGGCCTACAAGGGCGCCGACGTCGAGATATCGGTGCCGACCACCGCCACCTGCGAGACCTGCGAGGGCTCCGGGGCCAAGAAGGGCACCAAGCCGACCACCTGCACCACCTGCCAGGGCGCCGGCCGCGTGCGCTCCGCCAACGGCTTCTTCCAGGTCGAGCGGACCTGCCCGCGCTGCGGCGGCCACGGTCAGATGATCGCCGAGCCGTGCACCACCTGTCACGGCCACGGCCAGGTGCGCAAGAACCGCAAGCTGCAGCTGAAAGTCCCTGCGGGCGTGGACGACGGTTCGCGCATCCGCCTGTCGGGCGAGGGCGACGCCGGCCAGCGCGGCGGCCCGCGCGGCGACCTCTACGTCTTCCTGTCGGTGACCCCGCACGAGCTGTTCGAGCGCGACAACCTCGACCTGCTGGTCACCGTGCCCGTGCCCATGACCACGGCGGCGCTGGGCGGCGAGATCGACGCCCCCTGCCTGGTGTCCGAGGCCTGCGACGGCCGCTGCAAGGCGCCGGTGACAGTCCCGGCGGGCGCCCAGACCGGCCGCACCGTGCGCATCAAGGGCAAGGGCATGCCGCATCTGAACGGCAAGAACCGCGGCGACCTGGTGGTCGAGCTGTTCGTCGAGACCCCGACCGACCTGACCGCGCGCCAGAAGGAGCTGCTCGAGGAGCTGGCCGCCTCGCTGGGCGACACCCAGACGCCGCGCAACTCGTCGTTCGCCGGCAAGGCCAAGCGCTTCTGGGCCGACATCCTCGGGGCCGAGCCCGGGGCGCGGGAAACGGCCCAGTGAATCCTGCCGGGGGGCATCCGATGAGCGCCATCTTCCACGCCGGCATCTCCGGCGCCCGGGGCCGTATGGGCCGCGCCGTCTCGGCCGTGCTGGACGCGCGCGAGGACGTCGTCGTCGCCGCCCGCTTCGACCGCGGCGAGACTCCCGACCTGTCGCTGTGCGACGTGATCATCGACTTCTCGACGCCCGAGGCCTCGGTCGAGCTGGCCCGCGCCAGCGCCGCGCGCGGCGGCCCCGCACTGGTCATCGGCTCGACCGGTCTGAGCCCCGAACAGGACGCCGAGATCCTCAAGGCCGCCGGGACGGTCGCCATCGTCCGCAGCGGCAATTTCTCGCTCGGCGTCAACATCCTGATCGGCCTGGTCGAGCACGCCGCCCAGCGGCTGGACGCGCGCGACTGGGACATTGAGGTGCTCGAGACCCACCACCGACGCAAGGCCGACGCGCCCTCGGGGACCGCCCTGATGCTGGGCGAGGCCGCCGCCAGCGGGCGGGGCGAGGATCTGGCCGACGTGCGCAGCGCCCCGTACGACGGCCTCACCGGCGAACGCCAGAGCGGCCGCATCGGCTTCGCGTCCCTGCGCGCCGGCGGGGTTATCGGCGAGCACACCGTGCTGTTCGCTTCGGACGACGAGACCCTGACCCTGAGCCATTCGGCCATCGACCGGTCCCTGTTCGCCAAGGGCGCCGTCGCCGCCGCCGCCTGGGTCCGCAACCGCAAGCCCGGCCTCTACGACATGCAGGACGTGCTGGGGTTCCGGCAGGCCTGACGCCCCGGCAGGCTCACCCTGCAAGAGCTGCCGCGCGGCTCGCGGCTCGCGGCTTGAGCGCGCGAAGCGCCAGGCGGCGTCGGGTCGACGGGGCGGAGCCCTGTGACCGCCCCCCCAAAAAGCCGAGGAGCTCCGGCCCTCAGTGCGCGGCTCTGCGGCGACCGTGGCCGCCGCCGGTGACCAGCGACTTGATCAGGAAGAACACGGCGATGACGATCGCATAGCCCAGGAACAGGGCCAGCACCGACATCCAGAATCCCAGCGTCAACAGGTCCGGCAGGACGAAGGCCGCGCCGTCCAGCACCGGCCGGATCACCCCGATGGCCACATGCACCAGGGCCGCGCCGAGCGCCGTGGCCCACAACCGGCTCCACGCCGGCATCAGCAGGGCCGCGATGATCGCGATCAGCAGCCCCATGACCTGGTTGACGCCGTCGAACCCACCCTGGGCCAGACCGAACACGCCGCCCAGGAACGCGCAGACCGAATCGAACAGGGACTCCATAGGCCGACCTCCGTTTCTCCCGGCCAGCTTGGCCGTGCGGCAGGGTTAACGCCGCTCGCCGCGAATGGCTCCGCTTACCGTCCGGTCGAGCCGAAGCCGCCCGCCCCGCGCGCCGTCTGGTCCAGCGCCTCGACCTCGACCAAGGCCGCCTGTTCGCAGCGGGCGACGACCAGCTGGGCGATGCGTTCGCCGCGCCGGATGACGAACGGCTCCTGCCCCAGGTTGGCGAGGATGACCCCGACCTCGCCGCGATAGTCGCTGTCGATCGTGCCCGGCGAGTTCAGGCAGGTCAGCCCGTGCTTCAGCGCCAGCCCCGAGCGCGGCCGCACCTGCGCCTCATAGCCCGGCTCCAGCGCGATCTTCAGGCCGGTGGGCACCAGCGCCCGAGCGCCGGGCGCGAGGATCATCGGCGTCTCGTCCGCCACCGCCGCGCGCAGGTCCATCCCGGCCGAGCCCGAGGTTTCGTAGGCGGGCAGCGGCAGGCCCTCGGCATGCGGCAGGCGTTCGACGCGGAGGGTCGTCATGGCGTGGCGTGATCCCGTGTGGAGGCCCGTCAGAGGGCGATGTCTCGTCCGCCGATCTTATCGCGCTTGTCGCCAGAGCGCTGTCCGGCGTGACGCGTCCGGAACGTCCTTGTGGACAAGCTGTGGAAAACGGAACCGTTCAGGCGAAATGGCCGGCGATCCGGGCGGCCAGCTTGCGGGCCACGCCGGTCTTGGGCTGGCGCGGCCAGCTCTCGGCCCCGCCCTCGCGCGTGAACAGCGTCACCGCATTGTCCCCGGATCCGAACACGTCGCCGGACACGTCGTTGCCGACGATCCAGTCGCAGCCCTTGCGCGATAGCTTGGCCCGGGCGTTGGCCTCCAGATCGGCGGTTTCCGCGGCAAAGCCGATAACCAGCGTCGGCCGGGTCTTCCCCGGCGCCGACACCCCCGCGAGGATGTCTGGATTCTCGATCAGGGCCAGCGATGGCGGGCCGCCCGGAGCCTTCTTGATCTTGCCCGAGGCCACGCCGTCCACCCGCCAGTCCGCCACGGCGGCGCTCATCACCGCGATGTCGGCGGGCAGCGCCGCCTGGACGGCGGCCTGCATCTCGCGCGCCGTCTCCACCCAGACCCGCTCGACGCCGACCGGAGCGGGCAGGGCGACCGGCCCGGAGACCAGCGTCACCCGCGCGCCCAACGCGGCCAGCGCCTCGGCGATGGCGTAGCCCTGTTTGCCGCTGGAGCGGTTGGTGAGGCCCCGCACCGGATCGATCGGCTCGAAGGTCGGTCCGGCCGTAACCACCGCATGGCGCCCCGCCAGGGGCCGACCGTCGGGCCCGGCCAGCAATCCCTCGATGGCGCCGAGGATCGCCGCCGGCTCGGCCATGCGGCCCGGTCCGAACTCACCGCAGGCCATCTCGCCCTCGTCCGGCCCGACCACCGCGACGCCGTGGAAGCCGCCGAAGCCCTCAAGCCGTTCGACATTGGCCTGCACCGCCGGGTGCAGCCACATCCGCACGTTCATCGCCGGGGCCAGCAGCACCCGCTTGTCCGTGGCCAGCAGGGTCGTCGAGGCCAGGTCGTCGGCCAGCCCGTTGGCGGCCTTGGCGATCAGCCCCGCCGTGGCCGGGGCGACCACCACCAGGTCGGCCCAGCGCGACAGCTCGATATGGCCCATCGCCGTCTCGTCCTCGGGCATGAACAGCGCCTGTCGCACCGGATGGCCGGTCAGGGCGGCCAGCGACATGGGGGTGACGAACTCCGCCCCGGCGGCGGTCAGGACGCTCATCACCTCGGCGCCGGCCTTTTTCAGCAGACGCACCAGCTCCAGCGCCTTGTAGGCGGCGATGCCGCCGCCGACGATCAGCAGGATCTTCCGTCCGGACAGCGGGGCTGGGGTCATGGCCCTGATCTAGCGATGCGGCCCGCCGGCGTCGAGGGAGGCGCGGCCAAACAAGAACATTGCAAGAACAATATGCCATCGTTATGGTAGTGCCGGCAGGTTCAGACCATTGGAGGGTGTGATGATCGGCACGGATGCGAGGGTGGCGTGGGCGGCCGGGGCGGCGCTGGCGCTGCTGGGGCTGGCCGGATGCGGCAACGGCGGCTCGGCGGTCGAGACGCGGGATCGCGCGGCCGAGGGGGCGGAGGCGGTGCTGACCTCGGCGGCGGGCGCTCCGGCGCAGGCCGCGGAGACCGGCCGGGACAAGAGGGCGCCGGCCCTGACCGCCAACCGGCGCGAAACGGTCGACGCCAAGGTCGCGCGCCTGTTCGAACGCAACGGCGCCGATTTCGACGCGGTCTCGGCCGAGGACTATCTGGCCAAGGTGCGGGCCTTCACCACACGGCCCCCGGCGGGCGCCGAGCGGGTCGAGCGACCCAACGGCGACGTGCTGTTCTATGAGGCCTCGACCAACACCTTCGCCGTGGTGTCGCGCGACGGCGTGGCCAAGACCATGTTCAAGCCGCGCGAGGGCGCCGCCTACTGGGCCGAACAGAAGGCGGCCGCGCCCGGCTTCGGGCGGCGGTCACAGTCAGGGGAGTAGGGCGGACGCGACTCTCAGGCCTCGTCGGCGTCCCGGCGGTCGGCCATGTCCCGGACCAGCTCCAGCGCCAGCTTCTGCTGCCGGGTGGACAGCTGGGGGGCCAGGCGGCTGATCTCGATGGTGTAGCGGGTGGCCGGAAAATCGTGGTCGAAGGTCCCGCCGCCCTCCGCCATGCCGGCGGCCTGGGCGCCGTTGAGGCCCTCGAAGAAATAGCCGATGTCGACCTTGAAGAAGCGGGCGATGTCCCAGAGCTTGGACGCCGAGATGCGGTTCGCGCCCTTTTCGTATTTCTGGATTTGCTGGAAGGTCAGACCCAGGGCGCGACCGAGATCGCTCTGGTTATAGCCGAGCGCCAGCCGTTTCTCGCACACCCGGCGGCCCACATGCCGATCCACGGGATGGGGTCCATCCTCGCCCTTGCCTCTGGCCATTTCTCGTCTTGCCCTTTTGTGGGTGAAGCTCGCTCTGAATGCGCCAGCTTGGGCCCGCTGTCACGGAAAAACACCCGATTCAAGGTCAACATGCAATGTATGGTTGCGCCGCCGTTTGGGGCCCGCACCGACCACGGGAAAATCGCCCGGTTGGGGTTGAAATCAGGGCCGCGGACGGGCTCGGAGCCGCCCCGCCATGGCCGGGACGAACGCCAGGATCAGGCCGAAACCGAACAGTAGATCGCCGAGCCGGCCATAGATCGTCGCCGCGGCCGGCGCCGGCAGACGGGCGTCGATCACGCCGCTTTCACCCGGCTCCAGCCGCTGGTCGCCGACGACCCGGCCCCACGGATCGATCATCGCCGAGACCCCGGTCGGGGTCGAACGCACCACCGGCAGCCCCGTCTCGATGGCCCGATAGCTGGCCAGGTTGAGGTGTTGCAGCGGCCCCGAGGTCCGCCCGAACCAGGCGTCGTTGGAGATGTTGACGATCCAGCGCGGCCGCGCCGCGCCGCCGGGCGTGAACCCCGGATACAGGCTCTCGTAGCAGATCAGCGGCTGCACCGACGGCAGGCCGGGAATGTCGATCGGCGCGGGCAGCGGACCGGCGCTGAAATCCAGCGGCATATGGGTCAGGCTGCGGACGCCCAGCGAGCCCAGCAGGCCGCCGGCGGGCAGGTATTCGCCGAACGGCACCAGCCGGTATTTGTCATAGGTGGCGGTGATCCTCAGACCCTCGCCGCCCTCGTCGGTCAACGCCAGCAGGCTGTTGTAATAATACGCGCCGTCCGGAGCGGCCGGATTGGCCACGCCCCGGCCGAGCCCGAGGATCAGGGTCTGGCCCGGCTGCACCGCCCGGGCGATGGCCGCCGCGTCCGGCGAGCCGGGCGCGAACACCTGGTTGGCCGACGCGGGCAGGGCGCCCTCGGGCCAGATCACCACGTCCGGAACCACCGCGCCGGGCCGCGCCGTCAGGTTCACATAGCGGTCGACGATGCCGCGATAGGCCTCGGGCGTCCATTTCGACTCCTGCGCCACGTCGGCCTGGACGATGCGCACCACCGTGTCGGTCAGGGCCAGGCGCGCGCCCGACAACCGCACCGCGCCGCCGACGACCAGGGCCCCCAACGCCACGGCGCCGAGAACGGCCGCGCCGATCCGGGCCTTGCGCGGTCCGGCCGCCGCCAGCGGACCAAAGGCGGAGACCGCCGCCACCGTCACCAGGCCGAGGCCGTAGACCCCGGCCACCGAGGCGAACTGCGACGCCGCCGAACCGGCCTCCCAGCTGGCTCCCGCCGGGTTCCACGGGAAGCCGGTCAGCACGTGGCCGCGCAGCCATTCCAGCAGGCAGAACAGGCCCGCGAAGACCAGCGCCCGTCCCACGCCGCCCGGGTTGAACCGCCGATAGAGGGCCGTCGCCGTCCCCCAGAACAGGCCCAGGCCGATCGGCAGCAGCGACGCCGCGAACGGGGCCATCCAGGCCTGGGCCGGATTGACCAGGAAGGCCTCGGCCACCCACCAGCAGCTGATGAAGAAATAGGCGAAGCCGGCCAGCCAGCCCATCCAGAAGCCGCCGCGCGTGGTCGCCGACCGCTCGGCCAGCAGCATCAGCAGCGGATAGCCCAGCAGGCCCGGCAGGAGTCCGAACGGCGGATGGGCCAGGGCCGCGCCCGCGCCGGCGAACAGCGCCAGGGCGATGCGGCCGAAGCGCAGGATCAGGCGGTCGCGGCGGACGGCGGGGTCAAGGTTGAACATCGGCCCTGTATGGGTCGGCGACGCCCAGGGTGGCAAGGATGCTCCGCTCCTCGGCCTCCATCTCCTCCGCCTCGGCCTCGATCTCGTGGTCCCGGCCCAGCAGGTGCAGCACGCCGTGGACGGTCAGGTGCGACAGATGATCGGCGAGGGTCTTGCCCTGCGCCCCGGCCTCGGCCGCGCAGACGCCGAAGGCCAGCACGAGGTCACCGAGGTGCGGCGCGCGCCCCGGAAGCGTCATCTCCGCTGCCGGGAAGGACAGCACATTGGTCGGCCGGTCCTTGTCGCGAAAGCGCGCGTTGAGCTCCCGCACCGTCGCGTCGTCGGTCAGCAGAACCACCACGTCGCCCTCGACGGCCCCAAGGGCGGCGGTCGCCGCGCGCGAGGCCACGGCGGCGGCGTCCGCCAAGGCCGCCGTCCACGCCTCGTCCTCGATCTCGACCTCGATCATGCGTCCGGATCTTCCAGATCGGCGGCCGGGCGGTGCTTCGCCGCGTCGGCGTCGTAGGCGCGGACGATGCGCTCGACCATGGCGTGGCGGACCACGTCCTGGGCCTGGAAGGTCTGGATGGCCACGCCCTTGACCCCGTCGAGGATGCGCAGCGCGTGGCGCAGGCCGGAATCGCGCGGGTTCAGCAGATCGATCTGCGACGGATCGCCGGTGACCACCATCCGCGCGCCCTCGCCCAGCCGGGTCAGCACCATCTTCATCTGCAGCCGCGAGGTGTTCTGGGCCTCGTCGACGATGATGAAGGCGTGGGCCAGGGTCCGGCCGCGCATGAAGGCGATCGGGGCCGCCTCGATCTCGCCCTTGTCGCGCCGCCGGCGCACGTCGTCGGGCCCGAGAATGTCGTTCAGCGCTTCCCAGATCGGGGCCAGATACGGATCGACCTTCTCGTTCAGGTCGCCCGGCAGGAAGCCCAGCTTCTCGCCCGCCTCGACCGCCGGCCGGGTGATGACCAGCCGGTCGACCTGTCCCCGCCGCAGGAGAGAAGCTCCGTAGGCCGCCGCCAGAAACGTCTTGCCCGTGCCCGCCGGCCCGACCCCGAAGGTCAGTTCGCAGCGCGACAGCATGTCGAGATAGTTGGCCTGGGCCGCCGTCTTGGGCGCGATCGCCCCACGCCGGCCGACCGGCAGGGCGATGGCGTTGGGCGCCACCGTCCCCTGCCCGTTCCGCGGCTGGGTCGCCGCCGCCCCCAGCGCGGTGCGCACGTCGGCCTCGGTGATCACCGCGCCCGTGTCGGCCCGCTCCGCCAGGGTCTGGATGACCCGCTTCGCCTGGGCGCGGTCGCGGCTCGAGCCGTTGATGGTCACCCCGCCCCCGGGGGCCTCGACCAGCACCTTGAAGGCGTCCTCGATCAGGGCGACGTGGCGGCTGTGGGGACCCACGACGGCGCGCAGGGCGGCGTCGTCCAACGCCAGGAACTCACTCTCACGCGCCACTCTAGGGGGCCCCTACCGCTTGGCTCGCGGAGCCTCGCTGCTCGAGGGGCGTGCTCTTCTGTTCCGTCACCAAAGCTCCTGTCAGGCTGTTTTGCTGGCCATGCTCGATCGTCACCGGAACGATCTGCCCGATCAGATGATCCGCGTCATCGACATGCACCGACTGCAGATAGGGCGACCGGCCGACCGCCTGCGCCCCGTGGCGGCCCTTGCGCTCGAACAGCACCGGCATGGTCCGCCCCGCCTGCGCTTCGTTGAAGGCGGTCTGCTGTCCGGTCAGCAGGGTCTGCAGCGCATGCAGCCGCTCGCGGCTCACGTCGCCCGGAACCTGCGCCATCGTCGCCGCCGGCGTGCCGGGACGCGGCGAATACATGAAGGAGAAGGCCGAGGCGTATCCGACCTTCCGGACGAGATCCATCGTCTGCTCGAAGTCGGCGTCGGTCTCGCCGGGGAAGCCGACGATGAAGTCGCCCGACAGCGCCATGTCCGGCCGGCCGCCGCGGATGCGGTCAACCAGCTCCAGATATTTCGCCCGCCCATGCTTGCGGTTCATCAGCCTCAGGATGCGGTCCGAGCCCGACTGCACCGGCAGGTGCAGATAGGGCATCAGCGCCTCCAGCTCGGCGTGCGCTGCGATCAGCTCGTCCGACATGTCGTTGGGATGGCTGGTGGTGTAGCGGATGCGATCCAGCCCCGGGATCTCCGCCAGCGCATACGCCAGCCGCGCCAGGCTGGACGGCTTTCCGTCCGGCCCCTCGCCGTCATAGGCGTTGACGTTCTGGCCCAGCAGGGTGACCTCGCGCACGCCCCGCGCCGCCAGCTCCCGCGCCTCGGCCAGCACGTCCGCCACGGGCCGCGACCACTCGGCGCCACGGGTATAGGGCACCACGCAGAAGGTGCAGAATTTGTCGCAGCCCTCCTGCACGGTCAGGAAGGCCGTAACTCCCTCGCCGCCGCGCGGGACCTGCAGGGCGTCGAACTTCTCATTCGGCGCGAAGTCGGCCCCGATGCGCTCGCCCCGCGCCCGGGCGGTGCGGGTCAGCAGCTCGGGCAGCTGGTGATAGGCCTGCGGCCCGACCACCAGATCGACCGCCGGCTGCCGCTTGATGATCTCCTCGCCCTCGGCCTGGGCGACGCAGCCGGCCACGGCGATGGTCATCGCCCCGCCCTTGCCCTCCTTCATCACCCTCAGCTTGCCGAGCTCCGAATAGACCTTCTCGGCCGCCTTCTCGCGGATGTGGCAGGTGTTGAGGATGACGAAGTCGGCGTCCTCGGCCGTGTCGGTCGGCGCATACCCCAGCGGGCGCAGCACGTCGGCCATGCGCTCGGAGTCATAGACGTTCATCTGGCAGCCGTAGGTCTTGATGAACAGGCGCTTCGGCGCGGCGCCCGCCTCGTCCGTCCCGGGCGGCGAAACAACGGTCTCGGTCATGGATCGGCTTTTAAGGCCCCGGCGCGGTTCGCGCCATGCCCCGCGCGCCTAGGCGTCTTCGGAGTCCGGACGCGCCGCGCGGCGCTCGAACACCAGCCCCTCGCGCTTGGACGGCTCCGCGCCGGGGATCGGCTTGCCGTAGAGCTCGAGCTTGTGACCGACCAGTTCGAAGCCCAGCCGTTCCGCGATCTCGGTCTTCAGCCGTTCGATCTCGGCGTCGAAGAATTCGATCACCTCGCCCGAGCGGGTGTCGATCAGGTGGTCGTGGTGATCGTCGCCCGCCTCTTCGTAGCGCGAACGCCCGTCGCCGAAGTCGTGCTTCTCGACGACCCCGGCCTCTTCGAACAGCCGCACCGTGCGATAGACGGTGGCGATCGAGATGTGCGGATCGATGGCCGAGGCGCGGCGGTACAGCTCCTCGACGTCGGGGTGGTCCTCGGCGCTGGACAGGACGCGGGCGATGACGCGCCGCTGCTCGGTCATGCGCATGCCGCGTTCGGCGCAGAGTTTCTCGATCCGGTCCATGGCGACAGGATAGGCGGGGTCGGCGGCCTAGGGAAGCCGGGCGGTCAAGTTGAGCGCCAGAAGCAGGGCGTCGCGCCGGCCGCCGTCCGCGGCGGCGTAGTATCCGGGCCGCCGTCCGGCCTCCGCAAAGCCCGCGCGGGCGTAGAGCGCCCGGGCCGCGGCGTTGTCCTCGGCGACCTCGAGAAACACCCGCCCGGCGCCCCTCGCCGCCGCCGCCAGCACCCCCTCGCCGACCAGTCGCACGCCCTGTCCGCCGCGCCGCGCCGCTGGGCGCACCGCCAGGGTCAGGATCTCCGCCTCGTCGGCGACGGTCCGCATGAGGATAAATCCGTCCGGCGCCTCGACCGCGAACACCCCGGTCTGGGCCAGCAGGTCCGCGAAGGCCGCCTCGCTCCACGGCGTCTCGCCGGGCTGGTCGAAGGCCTCGGCGTGGATCGAGGCGAGCCGCGCGGGGGCTGTCATGGCGCCGGCGGCCGGGGCTGGCCGGGCAGGCGGGTCGGCGGCGTGGCGTCGGGCGCCCGCAGATAGAGCGGCCGCGGCGGGCTTTGGGCTGGATCGGCCGCCGCCGTCAGTCGGGCCAGCGCCTCGGGCGACGGGCCGGCGAGGTCCAGCGCCGCCGCGCCCGGAACGTCGTCCGCGATCAGGGCCGCGCCGGAGCCGACCAGACGCGCGCCGTCGCCCAGCGCCGTCGCCCGATCCCGCGCCGCCTCGATCGACAGGGCTTCCGCGGGCCCCTCCGCCACCCCGTCGCGCCAGAAACGGGCGTAGACTTGGCCCCGCCGCGCGTCGATCAGCGCCGCCACAGCGGACCCCGGCCCCGCCGAGGCGGCCAGGGCGTCAAGCGTCGAAATCCCGACCACCGGCCGGCCCAGCGCCGCGCCGAGGCCCTGGGCGAAAGCCAGGCCGACCCGCAGGCCGGTGAACGACCCGGGACCGACGGTGACGCCGATCCGGTCGATCCCGTCGAACCCGCCCGCCTCGGCCACGGCGTCGCGGGCCATGCCGGCCAGCCGTTCCTGGTGGCCCTTGCTCATCGCCTCGGACCGCAGGCCCAACGGCCGCGCCGCCCAACCCTCGCCTCCGGCCTCCACCGCGAACACCCCGGCGCTGCACAGGCCCAGCGCCGTATCGACGACCAGCACCCTCACGACGCCGCTCCCCGGCCGGCGGTCAGTCGCGGGCCAGCGCCCGCACGATGCGCGCCACCGCCTTGCGCAGGTCGCGGTCCTCGATCCTGGGCCAGGCCGCCGCCACGGCCCGGCCGTCCGGCGAGGCGGTCATGTGGCGCAGCGCCTCCCAGCCGCTGTCGGCCGGTTGACGCGCCGTCTCGACCGGCGGGAAGAAGGCGTCGACCGAGGTGGCCAGCACCGTCGCCACCCGGTGCAGCCGCGAGGCCGAGATGCGGTTCTGGCCGGTCTCGTATTTCTGGACCTGCTGGAAGCTGACGCCCAGCTGCTGCGCCAGCGCCGTCTGCGACAGGCCGAGCGCCGAGCGGCGCAGGCTGATCCGCGCGCCGACGAAGGCGTCTACCCGTTCCGGTCCGCCGGTCCTGCTCATGACCCCGCTCCCCCTGTTCAGGACGAAACCGTTTCATGGAAACGCAAATGTTGCAACCAAAACGTTTCATCTACACATCCAGCCGGGCCACGACCGCCGACACCTGACGGGTCTCGGCGCGGGCGATCCGTTCCTCGTCGCCCCGCACGCCGCGGACGAACAGGGCGTCGGGGTCGGCGTGGTCGTAGAGGCGCACCCGCACCTCGCCGTCGGCCATCTCGATGACGCAACCCTGGGCGCGGCGCGGCCAGCGTCCCGGCTCGTACTCCAGCACCACGCCCGAGGCGGCCCAAGGCGCGAGGTCGTCGTTGGAGAGTTGCAGCCGCCGCGTCGTCGCGGCCGGAGCCGGACCGGCGAACGCGCGCCCGCCGCTCTGGAGGCCCTGCACAACGGCCGGCTCCGCGGCCGGCGCGGGCGAGCCCAGCTTCAGGGCCAGCGCCTCCGGGGTCGATTCCAGCGCCGCCGTCAGCCGCCGCTGCACATCCGGCCGGAACAGGCCCGACCGCTTGCCCGCCTCGTACAGGCCCCAACCCTGACTGGTCATGCCGACCCGCTCGCCGGCCTGCGCCTGGCTGAGCCCGCGCTCCTGGCGCAGGGCGGCGAGCGCCTCGCCGAGGCGCCGGGCGTCGCTGTCGCTTTCAAACCGGGGCATGGAGGGATGATGGCGCCGTCGCCGCCGCGAAGCGAGGACGGATTTGTTTCAGGGCGCTCAAGCAACGAGCCGCCGCGGGGCGAGCGATAGCGCCCTGCTTAAATGACCTGCTCGACGCGGGTCACTTCCGGCACATAGTGTTTCATCATCTGCTCGACGCCGGCCTTCAGCGTGGCCGAGGACGACGGGCAGCCGGCGCAAGCGCCGCGCATGCGCAGGCTCAGAACGCCGCTCTCCTCGTCGAAGGCGTCGAACAGGATGTCGCCGCCGTCCTGGGCCACCGCCGGACGGATGCGGCTGTCCAGCAGCTGCTTGATCTCGGCCACGATCTCGCTGTCCTCGGCGCCGGAAGCGGCGCCGTCGGCCTCGCCGTGGCGCATCAGCGGCGCGCCCGAGACGAAATGATCCATGATCGTCGCCAGGATCGGGGCCTTCATCTGGCTCCACTCGAGCCCGGCCGGGTCCCGCGTCACCGAGACGTAGTCGGCGCCGAAGAACACCCCGGCCACGCCTTCCAGCTGGAACAGCGCCTCGGCCAGCGGCGAGGCGGCCGCCTCGTCGATGTTGAGGAACTCGCGCGGCTCGGCCGAAACCTCGCGGCCCGGCAGGAATTTGAGCGCGTTCGGATTGGGCGTCGGCTCGGTCTGGATGAACATGGTCCGTAAGTGCGCCCGCCGACCGCCGGGTTCAAGGCGCCGCAACATCGCAGCCTGCCTTCCCCGCCGGGGAGGGGGGCCGCCGACGACTATGGAGGGGGCCGCGCTCAGCAGTGAGCGACCGCGTCGCGAGCGATAGCGCCTTCCCTGGATCAAGCCAGATCCTCGATCTCTTTCTCCGTGAGCTCCCCCGGCACGATGGTCACCGGCAGCTTGCGCCCGGTGAAGCTCGCGCCCTGTTTGACCACGGCCCCGACCAGCGGCCCCGGCGCGTTCGAGCCCGCCGCCAGCACCAGGATCTTGATATCGGGATCCTCGCCGACGACCTTGCGGATACAGGCCTGCGGATCGCCCCGCTCGATCAGCAGGATCGGGGTCGAGCCGGACCGCTCCGCCGCCTCGGCCGCCCAGGCGTTCAGCGTGGCCTCAGCCTCGGCCCGGGTCTGGCGTTCGATCTCCTCGCGCACGCCGGCCCAGTGGGCGTCCGACGCCGCCGCCGGAATGATCCGCAACATGACGAGGTGGCCGCCGGTCGAGCGCGCCCGCCGCGCCGTATAGCGCAGCGCCGCCTCGAACTCCGGACTGTCGTCGACGACGACCAGGAATTTACGCGGCATCGGCGACCCTCTCCCTCATCCGGCACGCTAGCAGAACACCGCCTGTTGCATAATGGGCCCGCGCGGCGCCGGTCCGAAGATCCGAAGGCGGCGCGCCGACCCGCAGGGCCGACGCGCCGTTATCCCGGAAATCCTAGCCCGCCGAGGACGCTATTTCGCGGATGACGCTGTTGGCGATGGTCAGCTTGGCGAAGGTCCAGCCCGAGCCCGAGGCCTCGATCTCGTCGACCGAGGCGCGAACGCCCTCGACCGTCTTCAGGCGCGGCCCGATCCAGCGGTCGACCGCCTGTTCCGCCGACTTTTCGGCGGCCCCGACCGAGGCGTCCGCCGAGCGCGCCACCGCCCGGGTCAGCGCGACCTGTTCGTTCATCAGGTCCTCGATCAGGCGGCGCACCGCCAGCCGGTCGAAATGGTCGGCCGAGGGCACCGCCCCCGCCGCCGCGCGCAGCCGGTCGAAGTCGAAGGCGGCGCCGACCTGGTGGTACAGGGTCGCCATGGCCGGCTCGGGCCAGCCCGCTTCCCGGGCCAGGTCGCCAATGTCCGCCGTCGCCACCAGCGGCCGCAGCATGGCGAAGTCGCGGGCCATCGCCTTGGGCGCGCCATAGCCCGCGAAGGTCGCGATACGGGCCTCCAGCCGGTCGCGCTCGAAGCGGGACAGCACCGCGCCGCCGGCCGCCCGGAGCGCATCCGCCGCCGGCTGGTAGGCGGCGATCAGTCCCTCGACCGAGGCGCCCTCGCGCATGGCCCGCCGGGCCAGCCAGAAGGTCTGGCGGCGCAGCACGGTCGAGATTTCGCGATAGAGGGCCGTCTGGGCCTCAGCCGGAATCTTCAGGTCCAGCTTCGAGACCTGGTCCCAGGCCTGGTCGAGCCGGAACACCTGCCGCGCCGCCTCGAAGGCGATGACCATGGCCGCGGTGTCGCACTGGGCCGACAGGCGCAGCCGTTCCGGGAAGGTCGGGCCGCACATGTTGACGATCTCGTTCGACAGCACGGTCGAGACGATCTCGCGGCGCAGGCGATGGCGCTGCATGTCCGCCTCGAACTTCGCCAACGGATCGGGGAAGTAGCGCACCAGGGTCTGTTTGAAGAAGGCGTCGTCCGGCGCGTCCGAGGCGACGATGTCGTCGAACAGCTCCAGCTTGGAATAGGCGGTCAGCACCGCCAGCTCCGGCCGCGTCAGCGCCGATCCGGCCGTCTTCATCTCGGCCAGCTTGAGGTCGTCGGGCAGGCCCTCGACCTTGCGGTCCAGCTTTCCCTTGCCCTCGAGCCACTGCATGAAACGCTGCTGGGAATCCAGCGCCCCGGCCCCCTCGGCCTGCTGCAGCGTCAGCGCCAGGGTCTGGTCGTAGTTGTGGACCAGCACCTTGTGCCCGACCTCTTCGGTCATCGAGGCCAGCAGGGCGTTGCGGTCCTTGGCCTTGAGCGCGCCCGAGGCGATCGCCGCCCCGGTCAGGATCTTGATGTTGACCTCGTGGTCGGAGCTGTCGACCCCCGCCGAGTTGTCGATGGCGTCGGTGTTGATCCGTCCGCCGAGGCGGGCGAAGGCGATGCGCCCGGCCTGGGTCATGCCCAGGTTGGCGCCCTCGCCGATGACCTTGGCGCGGACCTCCAGACCGTCGATGCGGATGGCGTCATTGGCCTTGTCGCCGACCTGAAGATCGCTCTCGCCGGCCGCCTTCACATAGGTGCCGATGCCGCCGAAATAGAGCAGCTCCACCGGCGCCTTGAGGATCGCCTGCATCAGGGCGGCCGGATCCAGCTTGTCTTCGGTGATCTCAAGCGCCGCCTTGATCTCCGGCGTCAGGTCGATCGACTTGGCCGAGCGCGGGAAGACCCCGCCGCCCTTGGAGATCTTCTTCTTGTCGTAGTCCTGCCAGGTCGAGCGCGGCAGTTCGTACAGCCGCTTTCGCTCGACCCACGACGTGGCCGGATCCGGGTTCGGATCGATGAAGATGTCGCGGTGGTCGAAGGCGGCGACCAGCCGGGTGGCCTTGGACAGCAGCATGCCGTTGCCGAACACGTCGCCGCTCATGTCGCCGACCCCGACGGCGGTGAACGGCTCGGTCTGGATATCCTTGCCCATCTCGCGGAAGTGGCGCTTGACCGCCTCCCACGCGCCGCGGGCGGTGATGCCCATCTCCTTGTGGTCGTAGCCGGCCGAGCCGCCGCTGGCGAAGGCGTCGTCGAGCCAGTAGCCGTAATCCGCGGAAATGCCGTTGGCGATGTCCGAGAAGCTGGCCGTGCCCTTGTCGGCGGCCACGACCAGATAGGGATCGTCGCCTTCCCAGATCACCACCTCGGCCGGATGGACCACCGAGCCGTCGGCGGCGATGTTGTCGGTGACGTCGAGCATGCCCGACAGGAAGGTCTTGTAGGCGCGGATGGCCTCGGCCTGCTGGGCGTCGCGGTCGCCGCCGGCGCGCACGATGGCCGGCAGGTGCTTCGGATAGAAGCCGCCCTTGGAGCCGACCGGCACGATGACGGCGTTCTTGACCTGCTGCGCCTTGACCAGCCCCAGCACCTCGGTGCGGAAGTCGTCGCGGCGGTCGGACCAGCGCAGGCCGCCGCGCGCCACCGGGCCGAAGCGCAGGTGCACGCCCTCGATGTGCGGGGCCCAGACGAAGATCTCCCGGTACGGCTTGGGCAGCGGCAGATACTCCAGCTCGCGCGAGGCGATCTTGATGGCGATGTGCGGATGCGGCCGGCCGTCGGCCGCGGTCTGGAAATAGTTGGTCCGCTTGATCGCCTGCACCAGCAGCGCAAGCCGGCGCAGGGCCCGGTCGTGGTCGAGGCTCTTCACCTCCTGGAGCAGGGCCATCAGCTTGTCGGCCTGCTCGGCCACCATGGCCTTGCGGGCCTTGGCGTCGCCGCCGGCGGCGGGATCGAATTTGGCGTGGAACAGCGACACCAGGCCGCGCGCCACGGCCGGATAGTCGCGCAGCGCCTCCTCCTGCACCGCCTGGCTCGGGTCGAGGCCGGTCTGCTGGCGGTAGCGGGCGAGGGTGCGGACCAGCGCCGCCTCGCGCCAGTCGACGCCCAGCTCCAGCACCAGCCGGTTGAAGCCGTCGCTCTCGGTGCGGCCGGTCCACACCGCCGAGAAGGCCTGTTCGAACGGCTCGCGGACATCGTCGAAATGCAGGCCGCCGCCGCGCGGGTCCTCGAGCAGGAACTCGTGGACGTGGATCTGCGGATCGCCCAGCGGCGACAGGGCGTGGCCCCATTCCTCAAGCGTCTTCAGCCCCATGTCGGCGAGGATCGGCAGCACGTCCGACAACGGCACGGCGGAGCCGCGGCGGTAGAGCTTGAAGCGGAAATTGAGCGGCCCGTCGCTCTCGGCGCGGAAGGCGCGCACGGCCACGGGGTCGCCGCCGTCGTTGAGGCCGGACGCGTTCAGCCCGTCCGCCGCCTGCAGGTCCCGCACCGCCTCGTCAGCGTCGTAGCGGTCACGGTAGCCGGCCCCGAAGGCCCAGGCCCAGCGGCCGCTCAGCGGTCCGACCTGGACATCGTCGACGTCGGCGCGGCGCAGGGCGGTTTCGAAGCGGTCGACCCAGCCGCGGCCGGCCTCGGCGATCTCGGCGTCGAGCTCGGCCAGGTCCGGGCAGGGGTGTTCGCCCGGCGTCACCCCGATGATGTAGTGGATGCGCACCAGGGGCTGGTCCGACAGCTGCGGATACCAGGCCGACAGCCGCCCGCCCCAGGCCCGCGCCAGGATCCGGCCGATCCGCTCGCGGATGCCCGGGTTGAACCGTTCGCGCGGGATGAAGGTCAGCACCGAGACGAACCGGTCGAACGGGTCCTTGCGGGTGAAGCTCTTGATCCGCGGCCGGTCGTGCAGGTGCAGGATGCCCAGCGCGATCTCCAGCAGCTCGTCCTCGCCGATCTGGAAGAGTTCGTCGCGCGGATAGTTCTCGAGGATGTTCTTCAGCCGCTTGTGGCTGTGCGAGCCGGCCACCTTGCCCGCCCGCGCCAGGGCGTTGACCACCTTGCGCCGCAGCAGCGGCACCTCCTTGGCGGTCTTGTCATAAGCCTCGGCGGTGAACAGGCCGACGAAGCGGGTCTCGCCCGACGGTTTGCCGTCCGGCCCGAACCGCTTGACCCCGATGTAGTCCATATAGGCCCGGCGATGCACCCGCGACCGGGCGTTGGCCTTGGCCACGGTGACCGGCTCGGACAGGTTCAGCTGCTTCTTCATCGACCGGGTCAGCACCGCCGGCTCGTTGGCGCGGCGCAGCACGGTGCGGTCCGGATCCGCCAGCACGCCCAGGCCGGCGCCCGACTGCGACAGCGGCGCCTCGGCCTCGTAGCCGCCGTCCTTGGTTCGCGGATAGTCGTAGTCGCGGGCGCCGAGGAAGACGAAGTGATCCGCCTCCAGCCAGCGCAGGAAGTCGAGATTCTCGGCCAGCACGTCGGCGTCGACTCCCGGCACCCCGGCTTCCAGATGGGCGATCGAGCGCGCCATCAGGGCGTTCATCGCGGCGTGGTCGGTCACCGCCGCGCGCACGTCGGCCATGGTCGCCGCCAGACTCTCGCCCAGGGCGTCGCGGCGCTCTTGCGGGGCGGGGTCCATGACCACGATGATCAGCGAGGTGCGGGCCCCGCCGATCTCGACGATCGGGTGGAACATCGAACGCACGGTGACGCCGGCCTCGGCCAGTTCGCCCATGACGCTGTCGACCAGGAAGGGCCGGTCGTCCTGGATGATGGCGATGCTGTCATAGCCCACCGCGCGGCCGTCGGCTCCGGTCAGCGGCCCGAAGGTGATCAGGGCCGCGCCGCCGGGCTTGCGTCCCTTCGCCGACTTCCACACCGAGGCCAGCAGATGGGCCAGGTCGGCGCCGCTCAGCTCCGGCGTCTCGTCGGCGACATAGTCGTCGTGCGCCTGGGCCAGGTAGGCGCGGGCGTCCTCGCCGTACGGGCCGCTGACCGCGGTGGCGAAGTTCGCCTCCAGCGCCTCCAGGGTAATGGCCTGAGGGAGCGTGGGGGCGGAAGCGCCGGACATGGACAGTTCTCTTTGCGGGGCGGGGCCGGGGATCGGCCCGCCAGGGCGTCGCCAGACTAGGCCGCTTCGCCGCTTCGGCAAGCCGCCCGCCCGACCCGGCTCCACTAGGACAGGGCTGCTCCGACGGGAAGGCCCAAAAGCGCCGCAGGGCGGGTCCGGGCATGGGCGGCTTGGGCCCGGCGCCCCCCGGAAACGACTAGGCCGCCGGACTTTCGTCCGGCGGCCTGTTCGGACCGGCGCCCAGGAGGGGGAGGGGTGGCGCCGATCTCGGCGCCGCGGCTTGGGGGGGAGGGGGGGCCGCGGCGACAGGGTTGAGATAGGAGCCGGTTGTGGCCAATCAAGGGCGGGGAAACCCCTCAGTCGGCCTTGGCCTGCGGCGGGTTGACGCGGCGTCGGACGGGCTTGGCCTCGCCCTCCTCGTCCGCGTAGGGCTCGCCGTCGCCGGACAGCAGGATGGCCATCCAGCGCGAGCCCTTGAACTCGGCCAGTATGGCCATGGCCATGACGGCCAGCGGCGTCGACAGGAACATGCCGACCACGCCCCAGATCTTGCCCCAGAAGGCCAGCGCCAGCAGCACCACCACCGGGTCGATGTTCTGGTTGTCGCCCTGCATGCGCGGCTGGATCAGGTTGCCGCTGATGAACAGGATGGTCTGCAGCCCGATCAGCAGCACCGCGGCCTGCCAGTAGGTCTCGAACTGGACCAGGGCGAACAGCGGCGGGGCGAGGCCGGCGACCGCGCCGCCGAGCACCGGAATGAAGCCGACGATGAAGATGACGAAGGTCCAGAACTCCGCGTTCTGCAGCCCCACCGCCCGCATCAGCAGCCAGGCCGCCGCGCAGATCATCGCCCCGGTGACGGTCTGGACCCACAGATAGCCCTCGACCCCGCCGCGCACCCGCTGGAACACCTCCAGCGCCTCGCCCCGGGCCGTGCGGTCCGGGAACATGCCGACGATCTTGCGCCGGAAGCCAGACTGCGAGGCCAGCAGGAAGGCCAGGTAGATCATCACGAAGAAGGCCCCGGTCAGCACGCCCTGGGCCTGCAGCGCCGCGTCGGCCAGATAGCTGCGGATATCCAGCTGGGTCATCAGCTCGGCCGCCGTCGGCACCGTCTCGATCCCCAGGATGCGCCCGCCGTCGACCAGGATCTGGTCGATCCGGGGCCCGATGCGCGAGGTCACCCCCGTCGCCTCGTCGAAGAAGCCCGCCGCCCCGTTCACGATCACCGCGATCGAGGCGAAGAACAGCAGCACGATCAGGATCAGCGCCGCCGCGCCCGCGAACCGCTGCGGGATGCGGGTCCGCGCCTCGATGAACCGCTTCACCCCGTCGATCATAATCAGCAGGAAGATGGCCATGGCCAGCGGCGTCAGGATGTCCCTCAGCCAGTAGACCGCCGCCCCCGCGGCGACCACGGCGATCGCCACCAGCGCGTTGCGGGCCACGGATGAGGTCGGCAGGCTGATCGGCGGTTTCATGGGCATATGGTCAAGGTCCCGGTGATCGCCGTCAATCGGCCTTGAACCGCCGCGCCGGCCGGTAGAGCATGAGCGCCAAGCTTGTGCAGGAGTTCCCATGCCCGACGCCTCTCCCGGTCTGTTCCTCGGCCAGTCCTCCACCGACAGCGGCGCCCGGCCCGAGGTCCTGCTGTTCCACCGCGCCAATCGCCACGGCGTCGTCGCCGGCGCGACCGGCACGGGCAAGACCGTGACCCTGCAGATCATGGCCCAGGGCTTCTCCGACGCCGGCGTGCCGGTGTTCTGCGCCGACGTGAAGGGCGACCTGTCGGGCATCTGCGTGTCGGGCTCGCCGAACGAAAAACTGACCGCGCGGGCCGAGAGCATGGGACTGACGCTGCAGTCGAAGGCGGCCCCGGTGGTGTTCTGGGACCTCTACGGCGAGAAGGGCCACCCGATCCGCACCACCGTCAGCGAGATCGGCCCGCTGCTGCTCGGCCGGATGTTGAACCTCAACGAGGTGCAGGAAGGGGTGCTGTCGGTGGTCTTCCACGTCGCCGACAAGGAAGGCCTGCTACTGCTCGACCTCGACGACCTGCGCAGCATGCTGGTCCACGTCGGCGAGAACGCCGAACGCATCGGCCGCGAGGTCGGCCATGTGGCCCCGGCCTCGATCGCCGCCATCCAGCGCTCGATCCTCCAGCTCGAACAACAGGGCGGCAAGGCCTTCTTCGGCGAACCGGCGCTGAAGCTTGAGGACATGATGCGCACCGGCCTCGATGGCCGCGGCCAGGTCAATGTGCTGGACGCGACGAAGCTGATGAACAGCCCACGCCTCTACGCCGCCTTCCTGCTGTGGCTGCTGTCGGAGCTGTTCGAACAGCTGCCCGAGGTCGGCGACCCCGACAAACCGCGCCTCGTCTTCTTCTTCGACGAGGCCCACCTGCTGTTCACCGACGCGCCGGACGCCCTGCGCGAGAAGGTCGAGCAGGTGGTGCGCCTGATCCGCTCCAAGGGGGTCGGGGTCTATTTCGTCACCCAGAACCCGGCCGACATCCCCGACAGCGTCCTGGCCCAGCTGGGCAACCGCATCCAGCACGCCCTGCGCGCCTACACCCCGTCGGAACAGCGCGGCCTGAAGGCGGCCTCGGAGAGCTTCCGCGCCAATCCGGCCTTCGACACCGCCGAGGCCATCCAGGCCCTCGGCGTGGGCGAGGCGCTGGTCTCGACCCTCGACGCCAAGGGCGCCCCCAATGTCGTGGCCCGCACCATGATCCGCCCGCCGGATAGCCGCCTCGGTCCCGCCACCGACGCCGAGCGGGCCCAGATCATGGCCGCCAGCCCGGTGCGCGGCCTCTACGACACGGCCGTCGACCGCGAGTCGGCCGAAGAGATCCTGCTCGCCCGCCGCGGCGAGGCCGACCAGGCCGCCGCCGCCGACAAACTCGCCGAAGCCCGCGCCAAGACCGACGCCGCCGCCGCGAAGGAGGCCGAAAAGGCCGCCGCCGCCCGGGCCAAGGAACAGGCCCGCGCCCGCGCCCCGGCGCGCCGCCGTTCCAGCCGCGAGACGCCGATCGAGGCGGCGACCAAGTCGGTGCTGCGCACCGCGGGCTCGACGATCACCCGCGAGCTGCTGCGAGGGCTGCTGGGCGGATTGCGACGGCGCTGAGCCTCCCACGTCCCTTCTCCCTTGGGAGAGAAGGAAGACGTGACGCCGAAAATACATCCGGCGCGGCCCCGGGGCTTCAGCCCCTCGGAACCAGCCGCCACATCCTGAGCGGATGCCGCACCGCCCCGGCCTCCTCGCCGGCCGCCGCGCCGCGACCCATGTAGAGGTCGGCCCGCACCGGGCCCTTGATCGCCGAGCCGGTGTCCAGCGCCACGACCAGGCCGCGGTAGCTGCCCCGCGCCCCGGCCAGGTTGCCCCCGTCGGCGCTGATCCAGACGAGGTCGCCATAGCGCCAGTGGGTCGGGTCCACCGCGATGGCGCGGCGAGCGGGCAGGGGGAGTCCCGCGGCCCCGTTCGGGTCGCCGCCGTCGTCGGGATCGAGGCTGAAGAAGATGTAGCGGGCGTTCAGCGCCATCACCGCCCGCGCCTCCGGCCCCCGGTGCGCCGCCAGCCAGCCACGGATGGCCTCGCCGGAGGTCCCGTTCGGCGGCAGCAGTCCCTGCTCGGCCATCGGGCGGGCGATGCCGGTGAACGGCCGGCCGTTGTCGGCGGCGTAGGCGGCGCGGGCCTTCGAGCCGTCGGCGAAGGTCAGATAGCCCGACCCCTGGATCTGCATGAAGAACAGATCCTCGGCCCGCATCCAGGCCAACGGGGTTGTCGGCGGAGCCGCCTCGATCGCGGCGCGCTCGGGCAGGACCTGACCGCGCGTCCAGCCGGCGGGCGGTGCGAGCACCGGCATGTCGAACTCGCCGTCCGGGCTCCGGCGCGCGGCGTACTCGGGCGCGAAATAGGCGGTCAGCAGGCCGGGACCGCCGTCGGCCGTCTCGGCCTCCACCACCGAGAAGCCGCTCTCGAAGAAGGCGCGGGCCAGCGAGGGCGTCACCGGCCGCGAGGTCCGGCGGATCTGCAGGGCCCGGTCGCACTGGGCCCGGGCGGCCGGGTCGCGGGCCACGCGGCAGCCGTCGGCCCAGGCGTTGAAGGCGGCCAGATGATCCTCGTCGTCCCAGCCCGGCAGGATGGTCGGGCTCACCCCGACGGGCGCGGCCGGCAACGGGGCCGGGCGGACCGGCGTCGTGGGGACGGGCGCGGGCGTGGAGGGGAGCGGCGGCGGGCTGGCGCAGGCGGCCAGCGCCAGCGTCAGGACAAGGACGACGGCGCCCGCGGCCGTCCGGGGCGTCGCCCAGCGGCCGCCGCGGCTCATGCGGCGGCGGGTTCGGTGCGGGCCAGAAGCCAGTTCGGATCGCTGGCCCCGAGAATGCGCTCGAAGGTCCAGACCTCGGCCACGCGGCGTTCCTCGACCTGTTCCTCGGCCCCCGGCTCGGCCGGCTTCACCCGGTTGCGCAGTTCGGCGAGGAAGCGGACCTTGGCGATGGCGCGGTTTTCCTCGGCGGTGGCCAGTTCCAGATCGGCCCGGGCGGGATGCAGGAACTCGGCCTCCTCGGTTTCGCCCCGGGCCTCGCGCGCGGCGATGCCGCCCTCGAACGACTCCATGACCCGCGGGGTCAGCAGCGGCTTGAGCGTCTCGCGGTCGCCGGCGGCGTAGGCGCGGACGATGGTCTCGTGCGCCTGGCGCGCGCCCTCGAGGAAGCGGACCGGGTCGAAATTGGGGTCGCGCGCCTTCAGCCCGGCGATAGAGGTCAGGGTCACCGCGTCCAGCACGGTCGCGCGGGGCGCGTTGGGGTCCTGGGGGCCGGCGGGAGCGGGCGGCTGGGCGCGGGCGTCCTCCTCGGGCTGGCGGCCGACCTTCTTGCCCAGCACATTGTAGAGCTGGAACAGGACGAAGGCGGCGATCACCGCGAAGAAGACGATCTGGATCTGGACCGGCGGCACTGGCAATCCCTGACTGGCGTCCGAACAACGCCGGACGCGGCGAAACGACGATTAGGGGCTCATATGGGGACGCGCAAGGCGAACGGCGCCCCCTGCGTCCGCGGCCGATCGCCTTCCACCGTCACGGCCACCCCGCTTCGGCGAGCGTCGTTGCCGCAAGTGGCGCCGCATGGTAGTCGCGGCGCCTTCGGGCCGGGAAGCCGCGCCCCTCACGCCATTTCCGGACAAGACCGACCCGCCATGACCGACGCCGCCCCGCCCGCCGACGCCAACACCCCCGCGCCCGCCGAGAACGGCGCCGGCGCTCCCGCCGGCCCGGGTTTCCGCATCCTCGCCCAGTACGTCCGCGATCTCTCGTTCGAGAACCCCAAGGCCCCGGACTCGCTGCGCATCGACGGCAAGCCGGCCATCGACCTCGGGGTCGAGATGAATGCCCAGGGCCGCAAGGACGGCCTGTTCGAGGTCGAGCTGCGCCTGACCGTCAAGGCCACGACCGACGCCATGACGGTGTTCAACGTCGAGCTGCTCTACGGCGGCCTGTTCGCCCTGCACGGCGTCGCCGAGCAGGAGATCGAGCCGATGCTGCTGATCGAGTGCCCGCGCTACCTGTTCCCGTTCGCCCGCGAGATCATCGCCCGCGCCACCTCGGACGGCGGCTTCTACCCGCCCTTCATGCTCGACCCGATCGACTTCGCGGCCATCTACATGTCGCGCCAGCAGCAGATCGCGCGCGGCCCGGAAGCGGCCAAGGTCTGACGGCGGCCTGACGGCCCTCAGGCCGTCTCGATCTCCAGCCCATAGCCGGCCCACAGCGACCGGTCCTTCAGGTTGGCCTGAAGGAAGGCGCGATGCGCCGCCTGCTCGGCTTCGGTCGAGCGAGGCGCCAGCGGTCGGGGGCGGGGGCCGTATCCGCCGATCGCCGCCGCCGCGACGTTGGCGGCCGTGGTCCGGGCGGACGACAGGTCCAGCCGTCGCTCCTTGCCGCCCTTGAGCTCCAGATAGACCTCGGCCAGCAGGCGGGCGTCGATCAGCGCCCCGTGCAGGGTGCGCTCGACCAGGCTGATCTTGAACCGCTTGCACAGGGCGTCGAGCGAGTTGGCCATGCCCGGAAACCGGCTCTGGGCCAGCTTCAGCGTGTCGATCCAGCGCGCCTCCTCGAGCAGCGGATGACTGCACAGGCCGCACTCGTGGTCGATGAAGGCGCGGTCGAAGGCGGCGTTGTGGGCGATCACCGGCGCGTCGCCGATGAAGGCCATCAGCTCGTGCACCACCTCGCGAAACTTCGGCGCGCCGCGCACCTTCTCGTCGGTGATGCCGTGCACCCGGATGGCGTCGGGCGGGATCAGCCGCTCAGGGTGGACCAGGGTGTGGTACGTCCGCCCGGTCGGCAGCAGGTCCTCGATCTCGATGCAGCCGACCTCGATCAGCCGGTCGCCGGTCTTCGGATCGAAGCCGGTGGTTTCGGTGTCGAGAACGATTTCGCGGGCCATGCGCCTTATTGAATCCGTTCGCCGGTTTCCGGAAGACCGCGCCGCGGAGAACTCCACCCCGGCGCCAGAACCGTCCCCACGATTTCGCGCACCCGCGCCCGCGCCGCCTCCAGCCCCCGGCCGGTGTCGACGATGAAGTCCGCCCGCCGCCGCTTCTCCGCATCGGGCGTCTGCCGCGCCAGGATGGCTTCGAACCGCTCCCGCGTCATGCCGGGCCGCGCCAGTACGCGCTCGGCCTGCACCTCCGGATCGGCCGTGACCACCACCACAGCATCCACGGCCGCGTCGCCGCCGGTCTCGAACAGCAGGGGGATGTCCAACACCGCCAGCTTCACGCCGCGCCGCTCCGCCGCCTCGAGATCCTCCAGCCGCCCCTTCAACACCAGCGGATGCACGATGGCCTCCAGCCGCCGGAACGCCGCCTCGTCCTGGCCCAGCGCCCCGGCCAGCCGGACGCGGTCGACGGCCCCGTCGACGACCACGCCCGGAAAGGCCTCGCCCACCGGCCCGACCGCCGCCCCGCCCTTGGCGTAGAGCCGGTGCACGGCCTCGTCGGCGTTCCACACCAGGGCGCCCTCATCGGCGAACATCCCGGTCGTGGTGGTCTTTCCCATGCCGATGGAGCCGGTCAGTCCGAGCACGATCATGACGCCTCTCCCAGGGCCTGAAGCGCCAGCGCCCGGACGTCGATATCGGGCGGAGCCTGGTCGAACAGCGTCTTGAACGAGGGCCGCGCCTGACCGATCAGCATGGCCAGGCCATCCACCGTTGTCAGGCCCCGCGCCCGGCCGGCGGCCAGGAAGGGGGTCTCCAGCGGTCGATAGGTCATGTCCATCAGCACCGCATCGGACCTCAGGGACCCGGCGTCTATCCGGGGCGGAACGCTCAGGGCGTTGACCACCAGCGCGGCCCGCTCCAGCGCCGTCTCCTCCGCCACCTCCGCGTCGAGGTCCTCCGCCAGACGCTCCGCCCGCTCCCGCGTCCGGTTCATCACCCCGACCCTCGCCCCGTCACGGACCAGCGCCGCCACGGCCGCGCGCGCTGCGCCCCCGGCGCCGAGCACCACCACCTCCGCCCCCCTCGCATCGAAGCCCGGAGCCTGCTCGACCAGGGCCGCCATCAGACCCAGGCCGTCGGTCGAGGTCGCGACCACCCGCCCCTCCGCAAAGCCGATGAGGTTCGCCGAGCCGCACCGGCGGGCCGTCAGGCTGGCCGTATCCGCCAGCTCCAGCGCCAGCTGCTTCCACGGCGCGGTCACGTTCAGGCCGACCAGCCGGCCGCCCCGGCCCTCCTCGACCAGCCGACGGAACGCCGGCTCGTCCCCGGCCTCGAACGCCTCGTAGCGGGCGTCCAGTCCCGCCGCCGTGATCCAGGCGTTGTGGATCAACGGACTGAGCGAATGGGCGATCGGCCACCCGACAACGCCGGCGATCAAGGTCATGTCGCCAGCACTCCGGCCCGGCGCAGTTCGGCCAGCACCGGCCACAGCGGCATGCCGAGCACGGTGAAGTAGTCGCCGTCGACCGCCTCGAACAGCTGCGCGCCCATTCCCTCGAGGCGGTAGGAGCCGACCGAGGCCAACAGGGCCTCGCCCTCGGCCGTCAGATAGGCGTCGAGAAAGACGTCGGAGAAATCGCGAACCCGCAGGGTCACGGTGTCGACGTCGGACCAGACCACCTGACCGTTCCGCGCCAGCGCCGCAGCCGAATGCAGCTGGTGGCTCCGGCCTCGCATCGCCGCGAGTTGGGCCCGGGCCGCCGTCATCGAAGGGGCCTTGGACACCAGTCCGCCGGCGAAGGCGAGGGTCTGGTCGGCGCCCAGCACCCAGGCCTCGGGATCGTGGCGCGACACGGCCAGCGCCTTGACCCGCGCCAGTTCAAGGGCGAGTCCGGCCGCGTCGGCAGGATCGTGCGCCGCCTTGACCACGTCCTCGTCCACCTCGGCGACATGGACGGAGAAGGGCACGCCGGCCCCCTCGAGCATGGCCCGGCGGGCGGCGCTTTTCGAGGCGAGGATCAGCCGCTCGCCGCTCACCAGCTGGTTCCCACGCGGTGCGTGCGCCGTTCGTTGAGCACGTTGATGATCGCCGCCGCCGTCTCCTCGACCGAGCGCCGGGTGACGTCGATGACCGGCCAGCCCCGGCGTTCGAAGGCCCGGCGCGCCTTGACCGTCTCCTCGCGCACCGCCTCGTGGTCGGTGTAGGACGAGGCCCGGCTCGCATTCAGCCCGTCCAGGCGGTTTCGCCGGATCTGCACCAGCCGGTCGGGCGACACGGTCAGGCCGATGATCAGCGGGTTCTTCAACCCGACCAGCCGCTCGCCGTCCTCCTGGCCGGGCACCAGCGGCACGTTGGCGGCGCGGATGCCGCGGTGGGCCAGATAGATGCAGGTCGGCGTCTTCGAGGTGCGGCTGACCCCGCACAGCACCACGTCGGCGCTCTCCAGCTGTTCCGTCGTGCCCTGGCCGTCGTCGTGGGCCATGGCGTAGTCCAGCGCCGCGATGCGGTTGAAATAGTCGGTGTCGAGCGCGTGCTGGGCCCCCACCCGGGTCGACAGGGCCGCGCCGAGATAGCGCGACAGGGCGCCCACCAGCGGATCCAGCGCCGCGATCTGCGGCATGTCCAGCCGGCGGCAGCCTTCCTCCAGCTGCTCGCGCAGGCTCCGGTCGACGAGGGTGTGCAGGACCACGCCGGGCGAGGCCGCGATTTCTTCCAGCACCCGGTCCATCTGCTTGGCCGACCGGACCAGGGCGTAGATGTGCTCGATCGGAATGACGCCGTCGAAACGCGCCACCACGGCCTTGGCCATGGCGTTCAGGGTCTCGCCGGTCGAGTCCGAGACCAGATGGACGTGGAAATAGGTCGCCAGGCGGGAGACGCCGGCGGGTCGGGCCGCATTCATCGGGCGGAGCTCATGGGGATGGGCTCTTGGAAGCTGTCCATGGCGGCGAGACTCCTGTGGACGGGGCCGGGCGCCGATCGTCCCGACCGGTGCGCCGATCTCTATAGCCGGGGCGGCCGGATGCGGCGAGCCGGGATGAAGGTGGACGGCGCCGCCCGCCCGGACCGAGTCATCCCGCGCTCCGGCACGGCTCCACGGGTCGGGTGTGGATAGTCTTAACGAGACCTTAACGGCGCCCGCCCGCGGGTGACCGCCTCACGACGCGAAGTCCCGGCGGTCAGGGCCCCGGAAGCAACTGTCCCCGCTTTCACCAGCCCGGTGAACGCCGGGGGATGACGCGCGGACAGCCTGCGGAAAACCCTTCGCCGTCGCGCTGATCGGCCGGTCTTATCCCCGGCATCCCCGCCCCCGCTTCCTTCCACCATCCTTCTCGAATCTCTTTCATTGAAGGATTGGGGGGTGCGACATCGGCCCGGGGTTGAGCGGGACCCGGGCCCCCGGTAAGCCCAACATCCGATGACCGTTTCCGACACCCCGCTGCTGCTCAAGGTTCTCGCTGGCGAGACGACGTCGCGTCCGCCGGTGTGGTTCATGCGCCAGGCCGGACGGTATCTGCCCGAGTACCGCGCGCTCCGGGCGACGACGCCGGACTTCATCTCTTTCTGCCTCGATCCGGAAAAGGCCGCTGAGGCCACGCTGCAGCCGATGCGGCGGTTCGGCTTCGACGCGGCCATCGTCTTCGCCGACATCCTTCTCATCCCCCGGGCCCTGGGCCAGGAGGTCTGGTTCGAGGCGGGGGAAGGACCGCGGCTGGGGGCCCTGCCGCCGGTGGAGTCGATGCGGGCGCTGGCCTCCGGGGCGGGCGAGGCGCTGCAGCAGGTCGGCCAGACCCTGTCGATCGTGCGGGGCGGGCTGGAGCCGGAGCGGGCCCTGATCGGGTTCGCCGGCGCGCCGTGGACCGTGGCGACCTACATGCTGGACGGCGAGGCCCGCACCATCGGCAAGGGCGAGCGGGCCATGGCGCGGACCTACGCCTATGCGGAGCCCGACAAGGTCGCGGCCCTGCTGGAGGTGCTGGTCGAGGCCACGGCGCATTATCTGAAGATGCAGGCCGACGCCGGGGCGCAGGTGCTGAAGATCTTCGAAAGCTGGGCCGAGGGTCTGCCCGAAGACCTGTTCGAAAGCCTCGTGCTCCGGCCGCATCAGGCGCTGGTGAAACGGGTCCGGGACCTGGGCGTGACGGTTCCGCTGATCGGTTTCCCACGCGGCTCGGCGGCGCTGGCGGAACGCTACGCCGCCGAATGCGACGTGCAGGCCGTGGCGCTCGACACCGCCTGCCCGCTGGGGATCGGCCGCCGGGTGCAGGCGATCAAGCCGATCCAGGGCGCGCTCGATCCGCTTCTGCTGCGGGCCGGCGGGCCGCTGCTCGACCGGCGCGTCGACCAGCTGCTCGAGGCCTGGGGGCAGGGACCGTGGATCTTCAATCTCGGCCACGGCATCCTCCCCGACGTGCCGATCGCCCACGTCGGGCAGGTGCTGAAGCGGATCGGGGCGCAATGACCCCGTTCAGCGGCCGCCGCATCGCCGTGGTCCTGTTCAATCTCGGCGGGCCGGACGACCAGGCTTCGGTGAAGCCGTTCCTGTTCAACCTGTTCAACGACCGGGCCATCATCGGCCTGCCCGGGATCGTGCGCACGCCCCTGGCCCGTCGCATCGCCGGCCGGCGCGAGAAGACGGCCCAGGCCAACTACGCCCTGATGGGCGGCGGCTCGCCGCTTCTGCCCGAAACCCGGAAACAGGCCGCGGCCCTGGAGGCGGCCCTGGCGCCGCGATTGCCGGACGACGAGGTGCGGGTCTTCATCGCCATGCGCTACTGGTCGCCGCTGACCGAGGAAACCGCCGTCGATGTGGCCGCCTTCGGCCCGGACGACATCGTGCTGCTGCCGCTTTATCCGCAGTTTTCCACCACCACGACGGAGTCCTCGCTGAAACTCTGGAGTGCGGTCTACGCCGGGACCGGCGAGAGCCGCACGGTTTGCTGCTGGCCCGAGGCCCATGGCTGGGTGGACGTCCAGGCGGCGGCGATCGGGGACCAGCTGGACAAGGCCGGAGATCGGCCGGTGCGGGTGCTGTTCTCGGCCCACGGCATTCCCGAGGGCCTGATCCGCCGCAAGGGCGATCCCTATCAGGAGCAGGTCGAGAGCACGGTCGCGGCGGTGGTGGCGAAGCTGGCGTCCGACGGCCGGCCCGTCGACCACGCTATCTGCTACCAGAGCCGGGTCGGGCCGCTGAAATGGCTCGGCCCCTCGACGCCTGAGGCGCTGGAACAGGCCGCGGCGGACGGTGTCGGCGTGGTGGTGGTCCCGATCGCCTTCGTTTCCGAACACGTCGAGACCCTGGTGGAGCTGGACATCGAATACGGCGAACTGGCCCGGCGGCTGGGCGTCGCGCCCTATCTGCGGGTTCCCGCTGTCGGAATCGCACCGGCCTTTGTGGACGCGCTGGCCGGGGCCGCGCTCCACGCCCTGTCGCGCACCGGCGTGGCGCCGTACGGTCCGGGTTGCCGGGGGGACTGGAAGGCCTGCCCCTGCCAGAGGGAGAACCGGGCGGCATGAGCTTCGAGGTGTTCAACGTCGTGCGCGGCCTGCACATCCTGGCGGTGGTCGCCTGGATGGCCGGCATGCTGTTCCTGCCCCGGCTCTACGCCTACGACGCGGAGCAGTCTGGCAAGGCCGAGCCGCTGAAATCGGAGATGCAGGGCCTGCTGCGGATCTGGCAGCGCCGTCTGCTCAAGATCATCATCAATCCCTCGATGGCCGCGACCTGGGTGTTCGGCGTGTGGATGATCCTGATCCACGTCTACGGCTTCGGCGAGGGCTGGGGCTTCGTCGCCCGGCCGTGGATGGCGACCAAGCTGCTGGCGGTGGTGGCGCTGAGCGGTTGGCACGGCTTCCTGTCCGGGGAGTTCAGGCGCATTCAGGCCGGGACCTCGGTCCGCTCCGGCCGGTTCTGGCGGATGACCAACGAGATTCCGTTCCTCATCGCCGTCGTCGCCGTGCTGTCGGTGACCACGGAATGGACCCTGGGCTGAGCGCTGACGCTTGACCTAGCCGGCCCGGCGTGGTTTCGCTGGTTCCGAACCGATCCTGGCACGGGCTTTCGCCTTCCGGACGGTCCCTCTCTCCCAGCGACGCCTGCCGGATCGACCCCGCGGGACTCCCGTCGCCTTCCCTGCCGGCCTCCGGGCCAACATCGCCAGCCGCTCCGACCCTGCTGTTCGCGGGCGTCCTTGCGCGCACGCCTGAAGAAGATTTCCCATGACCGACGTCCGTGACACCGATCCCACCGCTCCCGAGGCGGAAAACCTCGAAGGCGAACAGCCGACCAACGAGGTCGCCGCCGCCGACCTGCCCATGGTCGACCAGGAAGCTGACGAGGAAGACGAGGACGACGGCGAACCGATCGTCCCCAATGGCCGCATCACCCTGGCCGAGCTGAACGAGAAGACGCCGGCCGACCTGGTCGCCTTCGCCGAGGGGCTCGAAATCGAGAACGCCTCGAACCTGCGCAAGCAGGACCTGCTGTTCGCCATCCTCAAGGCCCTGGCCGACGAGGAGGTCGAGATCATCGCCGACGGCGTGCTCGAGATCCTGCCGGACGGGTTCGGCTTCCTGCGCAGCCCCGACGCCAACTATCTTCCGGGTCCGGACGATGTCTATGTGTCGCCGTCGCAGATCCGCCGCTTCGGCCTGCGTTCGGGCGACACCATCCACGGCGCCGTGCGCGGCCCGCGCGAGGGCGAGCGCTACTTCGCCCTGCTCAAGGTCGACACGATCAACCTGGAAGACCCGGAAACGGTCAAGACCAAGGTCCTGTTCGACAACCTGACCCCGCTCTATCCCGAAGAGCGGCTGCACATGGAAATCCAGGATCCGACCCTGAAGGACCGTTCGGGCCGGGTCATCGACATCGTCGCCCCGCTCGGCAAGGGCCAGCGCTGCCTGATCGTCGCCCCGCCGCGGGTCGGCAAGACGGTGATGCTGCAGAACATCGCCAAGTCGATCGAGAAGAACCACCCCGAGGTCTTCCTCATCGTCCTGCTGATCGACGAACGGCCCGAGGAAGTCACCGACATGCAGCGCACGGTGAAGGGCGAGGTCATCGCCTCGACCTTCGACGAGCCGGCGACCCGCCACGTCGCCGTGGCCGAGATGGTCATCGAAAAGGCCAAGCGCCTGGTCGAGCACAAGAAGGACGTCGTCATCCTGCTCGACTCGATCACCCGCCTCGGCCGCGCCTACAACGCCACCGTCCCGTCGTCGGGCAAGGTCCTGACCGGCGGCGTTGACGCCAACGCCCTGCAGCGGCCCAAGCGCTTCTTCGGCGCCGCGCGGAACGTGGAGCAGGGCGGTTCGCTGACCATCATCGCCACCGCCCTGATCGACACGGGCTCGCGGATGGACGAGGTGATCTTCGAAGAGTTCAAGGGCACCGGCAACTCCGAGATCGTGCTCGACCGCAAGGTCGCCGACAAGCGCATCTTCCCGGCCATCGACGTGCTCAAGTCCGGCACCCGCAAGGAAGAGCTCACGACGCCGAAGGATCAGCTGGCCAAGACCTATGTGCTGCGCCGCATCCTCAACCCGATGGGCCCGCAGGACGCGATCGAGTTCCTGATCGACAAGCTGCGCCAGTCCAAGAACAATGCGGACTTCTTCCAGTCGATGAACACCTGACCATTCCAGGCCCCTATCGCCACGCACGCGGCGCGCGGCTACTTGAGGGGATGTTTCACGTGAAACAGGAGGGACGCGATGAAGGTCAACGTCGAGATCGATTGCACGCCGGCCGAGGCCCGGGCCTTTCTCGGCCTGCCCGATGTCGCGCCGCTGAACGAGGCCATGGTCGCCGAGATGCAGAAGCGGATGGCCGACAACGTCGCCGCCATGCAGCCCGACGAGTTGATGAAGACCTGGACCAGCTTCGGTATGCAGGCGCAGGACCAGTTCCGCAAACTGATGGAAGCGGCGGTCAAGTGACCGTGTCTCCTCCCCACGTCGTGGGGAGGGGGACCGCGAAGCGGTTGGGGGGCTCTGTCCGCGCCGCCGCCGTCAGCCCCTCCGTCACGCCGCTATCGCGGCGCGCCACCTCCCCATCGCTGCGCGACAGGGAGGAGACATGAGCACCATCTTCGCCCTCGCCACCCCGCCGGGCCGGGGCGCCATCGCCATCATCCGCCTGTCCGGCCCCCGCACGGACGAAGCCCTGACGGCCCTCGGAGCCGGCGGCCTCAAGCCGCGGTTGGCCTCGCTGCGTGAGCTGACCCTCGACGGCCGCCCGCTCGATCAGGCGCTGGTCCTCCGTTTCCCTGCTCCGAACTCCTACACCGGCGAGGACTGCGCCGAACTGCACCTGCATGGCGGCCGCGCCGTGGTCGAGGCGGTCAGCGACGCCCTGCTGGCCCTCGGCCTGCGCCCCGCCGAGCCCGGTGAGTTCACCCGTCGCGCCTTCGAGAACGGCCGCATGGATCTGGCCCAGGCCGAGGCGGTGGCCGACCTGATCGACGCCGAGACCACGGCCCAGGCGATGCAAGCGCTGGGCCAGCTGGACGGGGCCCTGTCGCAGACCTACGCCGGCTTCCGCCGCGATCTGCTCAAGGCGCTGGCGCTGGTCGAGGCCGAGATCGACTTCCCCGACGAGGAGGTGCCGGACAATCTGGCCCGCACCGCCGGGCCGGTGCTCGACGGCCTGATCGCCGACCTCAAGGCGGCGCTGGCCGATGCACGGCGAGGTGAGCGGGTGCGGGAGGGCTATCGCATCGTCCTGATCGGCGAGACCAACGCCGGCAAGTCGTCGCTGTTCAACGCCCTGGTGGCGCGCGAGGCGGCCATCGTCACCCCCATCGCCGGCACCACCCGCGACGTGCTCGACGCCGATCTGATCATCGGCGGCTATGCGGTGACCCTGTCCGACACCGCCGGCCTGCGCGACAGCGACGATCCGATCGAGGCCGAAGGCGTGCGTCGCGCCCGGGCGCGGGCGGAGGCGGCGGAACTGCGGCTGTGGGTCCGGGCCCCCGGCGATCCCGAGGGCCCGGCCGCGGACTACGCCCGGCCGGACGACTTGCTGGTCTTCACCAAGGCCGACATCGACCGGGCCGCGCCGCCGCCGGACCGCCAGGCGCTGGTGGTCAGCACCGAGACGGGAGAGGGGCTGGGCGCGCTGCACGACTGGCTGGCCGCGCGGCTGGCCCGCGATCTGTCGGGCGCGGATTTCCCGGCGGTCACGCGCGAGAGACATCGACGGCGGCTGACCGAGGCGCTCGCCTCCGTAGAGGCGGGCCGCCGCGCGGTGGATGTCTCGCCCGAGATGGCCGGCGACGATCTGCGCCGCGCCGCCGAGAGCCTGGGCCGTGTCACCGGGGCCATCGGGGTGGAGGACATCCTAGGCGAGGTGTTCTCGACGTTCTGCATCGGCAAGTGAGCGTTTCACGTGAAACACGGCGACGGCGCCGGTAGCGAAACGGGCCGTTTTCCCCTATGTCCCGGCCCATGAACTCCTTCGACGTCATCGTCATCGGCGGCGGCCACGCCGGCTGCGAGGCCGCGGCGGCGTCCGCGCGCGCGGGCGCGGCCACCCTGCTGCTGACCCAGAAGCTCGAGACCATCGGCGAGATGTCGTGCAATCCGGCCATCGGCGGCCTGGGCAAGGGCCATCTGGTGCGCGAGATCGACGCCATGGACGGCGTCATGGGCCGACTCGGCGACCTTTCCGGCATCCAGTTCCGCCTGCTCAACCGCTCCAAGGGCGCGGCCGTTCAGGGCCCGCGCAGCCAGATCGACCGGCGGCTCTATCGCGAGGCCATGCAGGCCGAGCTCGGCGCGACGCCGAACCTGACCCTGATGGCCGGCACGGCCGAGAGCCTGATCCTCGACGGGGACCGGGTCGCCGGCGTGGTCACGGGCGAGGGGACCGAGCTGCGCGCCGGCGCGGTCGTGCTGACGACCGGCACCTTCCTCAACGGCGTCATCCACAAGGGCGACCAGCGCATCCCCGCCGGTCGGCACGGCGAGGCGCCGTCTACCGGCCTCGCCGCCGACCTCTACGGCGCCGGCCTGTCGATGGGCCGGCTGAAGACCGGCACGCCGGCGCGGCTCGATGGGCGCACCATCGCCTGGGACCGGCTGGAGATGCAGGCGGCCGACGACGAGCCCGTGCCGTTCAGCTTCCTGACGGACCGCATCGACGTGCCCCAGATCGCCTGCGGCGTGACCCACACCACGGCCGAGACCCACCGGATCATCGCCGAAAACCTCGGCGAAAGCGCCGTCTACGGCGGTCACCTGTCCGGCCGCGGTCCCCGCTACTGCCCCTCGATCGAGGACAAGGTCGTCCGCTTCGCCGACAAGACCTCGCATCAGATCTTCCTTGAACCGGAAGGGCTGGACGACCCGACCGTCTATCCGAACGGCATCTCGACCTCGGTGTCCGACGCCACCCAGGCCGCCTTCCTGCGCACCATTCCGGGGCTGGAGGCGGTGGAGGTGTTCCGCTTCGGCTATGCGATCGAGTACGACTACGTCGATCCGCGCGAGCTGACGCCGGCGCTGGAGGTCAAGAAGCGGCGGGGACTGTACCTGGCCGGCCAGATCAACGGCACCACGGGCTATGAGGAGGCCGGGGCGCAGGGCTTGATCGCCGGGCTGAACGCCGCGCGGGCGGCGGCCGGCTCCGATCCCGTCGTGCTGGGTCGGGACCAGGCCTATATCGGCGTGATGATCGACGATCTGGTGACGCGCGGGGTGACCGAGCCCTACCGGATGTTCACCAGCCGGGCCGAATATCGGCTGACGCTGCGGGCCGACAACGCCGACCTGCGCCTGACCCCGCTGGCCATCGCCGCCGGGCTGGTGTCGTCGCAGCGGCGGGCGGCGTTCGAGACCAAGGCTGGCCTGCTGGCCGAGGCGACGGCGCTGGTGCGCGGCGCGACCTACACGCCGAAGGAGGCCGGGGCGCTGGGCATCGCGGTCAACGCCGACGGCCAGCGGCGCTCGATCCGCGACCTGCTCGCCTTCCCGGGCGTCGAGCTGGGCGCCTTCGAGGCGGCCCATCCGGCGATCGCCGCCTGGCCGCGGCAGGTGCGCGAGCAGATCGAGATCGACGCCGGCTATGCGGGCTATCTCGACCGCCAGGCCTCGGACGCGGAGGCGCTGCGCCGGGAGGAGGCGTTGGCCATACCGCACGACCTCGACTACGCGGCCATCGGCAGCCTCTCCAACGAGGTGCGCGAGAAGCTGACGCTGGTCCAGCCGCGGACGTTGGGACAGGCGGGCCGGATCGAGGGCATGACGCCGGGCGCGCTGACGGCCCTGCTGTCGCACGTGAAGCGGACGAAGGTCGCCGCGTGACCATCAGCAACGCGGCCGGTTTTCAGGCCCTGATCAAAGCGACGGACGAACAGATCGCCGATCTCGAGATCTTCATCGAGCGCCTCGCCGAGGCCAATGCGGTGATGAACCTGATCGGCCCCGACACCCTGCCGGATGTCTGGAACCGCCACATCTGGGACTCCGCCCAGCTTCTGGAACTGGCCCCGAAGGCGAAGACCTGGGCCGATCTCGGAGCCGGAGCGGGGTTCCCGGGGGTGGTGCTGGCGATCCTGTTGAAGGGGCGGGCGGAGGCCCACGTCTGGCTGATCGACAGCCTCGGCAAGCGCTGCCGCTTCCTGCAGGAAGTCGTCGACGAAATGGCCCTGCCGGCCACGGTGATCAACGGCCGGGCCGAGGCGCAGGCGCTCAGGGTCGATGTGGTGACCGCCCGGGCGGTGGCGCCGATGGACAAGCTGCTGGCCTATGCACAGCCTTATCTACAGCGCGGCGCACAGGGGCTGTTTCTCAAGGGGGAAAAGGCCGAGGCTGAGTTGATCGAAGCCCGCAAGGTCTGGCATTTCGATAGCGACCTCTCCGTCTCGCGCAGCGACCCGCGCGGCCGTATCGTTTCCGTCCGGAGCCTCCGACGTGTCCATAGCCGGTAAGACTCGCGTCCTCGCCGTTTCCAACCAGAAGGGCGGGGTGGGCAAGACCACCACGGCGATCAACCTCGGCACGGCGCTGGCGGCGATCGGCGAGAAGGTGCTGATCGTGGACATGGACCCGCAGGGCAATGCCTCCACCGGCCTGGGTGTTCCACGTGAAACACGGCGGGTGACCATCTACGACGTCATCGTCGACGGTCGTTCGGTCGACGACTCCGCGGTTCAGACCTCGGTGCCGGGCCTGCACATCATTCCAGCCGACGCCGACATGTCCGGCGTGGAGATCGAACTGAGTCAGGCCGACCGCCGCTCGTTCCGACTGCGCGACGCCCTCATGGGGCAGGGGGCGGAAGGGCAGACCCGGTATGACTATGTGCTGATCGACTGCCCACCGTCGCTGAACCTGCTGACCCTCAACGCCATGGCCGCGGCCGATGCGGTGCTGGTGCCGCTGCAGTGCGAATTCTTCGCCCTCGAAGGCCTGACGCAGCTGATGAAGACCATCGAAATGGTGCGCCAGAGCCTCAATCCGACGCTGGAGATCCAGGGCCTGGTCCTGACCATGTACGACCGCCGCAACGCCCTGTCGGGGCAGGTGGCGGCGGATGTCCGCAAGCATTTCGGCGAGAAGGTCTACGAGGCGGTGATCCCGCGCAATGTGCGGGTGTCGGAGGCGCCGTCGTTCGGCAAGCCGGCGCTGATCTACGACCTCAAATGCGCCGGAAGCCAGGCCTATCTTCGGCTCGCCCGCGAAGTGGTGGCGCGCGAGAGAAGCCGGCGGCTGCAGGCCGCGTAATGCCAATATTCGAAGTGGAATCAGTCAGTTGAGTGAACGTCAGCGCGGTCTGGGCCGGGGATTGTCGGCCCTTCTCGGGGAACAGGCGGGCGAGGCCGTGCCGGTGGACGGCTCGGCAGCGCCGGCCGGCGTGCGCATGGCTCCGATCGAGTCGCTGAAGCCCAATCCCGACCAGCCGCGCAAGACCTTCGGCCAGGCCGAACTGGCCGAGCTGGCCGAGTCGATCCGCGACAAGGGCGTGCTGCAACCGATCCTGGTCCGGCCCCATCCGAAGGAGGACGGGGTCTGGCAGATCATCGCCGGCGAGCGCCGCTGGCGCGCGGCCCAGCTGGCCCGGCTGACCCAGGCGCCGATCATCGTCCGCGAGATGGACGACGTGGCGGTGTTCGAGGTCGCCATCATCGAGAACGTCCAGCGGGCCGACCTCAACCCGCTGGAGGAGGCCGAAGCCTACCGGATGCTGATGGAGCGGTTCGGCCGCACCCAGGACGCCGTCGCCGGCGTGGTCGGCAAGAGCCGCAGCCACGTGGCCAACACCCTGCGCCTGCTGCAGCTGCCCGAGGAGGTGCTGTGGTACGTGCGGCACGGCAAGATGAGCGCCGGCCACGCGCGGGCGCTGATCACCGCGCCGAATCCGGGCGAGCTGGCCGAGCAGATCGTCAAGGAAGGCCTGAACGTCCGCCAGGCCGAGGCGCTGGCGCGGCGCGCGGCCGAGGGACCGAAACCGGGTAAGGCGAAGGCTCGTGGAGGCGCCACGGCGGGCGAGGGCGGCGCCGACATCGCGGCGCTGGAGCAGGACCTGACCGACGCGCTCGGCTTGCAGGTGCAGCTGGCCGATCGCGGCGGCAAGGGTGAACTGACCCTCCGCTACGGCACGCTGGAGCAGCTGGACGACCTGTGCCGGCGGTTGATGCGCGGCTGACATGGCCGGGCCGGCGGACGGGATCGTCGATCTCTACAGCCGCCGGGCTTTGGAGTGGGACGCCGATCGCGGCAAGATCCTGATCGAGAAGAGGTGGCTCGACGCCTTCCTGGCGCGTCTCCCGCCGGAAGGCTCGATCCTTGACCTCGGCTGCGGTTCGGGCGAGCCGATCGCGCGCTATCTGATCGAACGGGGGCGATCGCTCACCGGCGTCGATGCGTCGCCGGGCCTGATCGACCTGTGCCGCCAGCGCTTTCCCGAGCACGACTGGCGCGTGGCGGACATGCGGGCGCTGGCGCTGGGCCGGACCTTCGACGGCGTGATCGCCTGGCACAGCGCCTTTCACCTGACGCCACGGGACCAGAAGGACCTGTTCGCCGTCTATGCCCGCCATGTCGCGCCGGGCGTGCTGATGTTCACCAGCGGAACGGAGGCGGGCGAGGTCGTCGGCGAGTGGCGCGGCGAGCCGCTCTATCACGGCAGCCTGTCGGCGGCGGAATACCGGGCGGCGCTCGACGCGTCGGGCTTCGACCTGCTGGACAACCGGATCGACGATCCGGAGACGGGCGGCGCGACCGTATGGCTGGCGCGTGCTAGGGTGGCCTCATGACCGAGAAGCCGAGCAATCCGACCGCCGAAGCCATGAAAAAGGCGCTCGCCGCCAAGAGGGCGGGCGGAAGCGCGCCGTCGAGCGGCGGCTTCAAGCCAGGCCAGCACGCCGAAAAGGTCATCGCCCGCCAGAACGCGGCGGCCAACAAGCCCGCCTTCCGCAAGGCGTCGAAGCGGGGCTGACGGTCGCAGGAAGGGCTACAGGCCCAGCCGCCGCGCCCGGGCGGAAATCTCCAGCAGCAGGCGTTCGGCGATGAGCTGGTCGGGCGAGCCGGTGGTCTTGGTGGCGATGTCGGCGGCGTTGACGCTGTCCAGAACCCTGTCGAGGTCCTCGAGGCGCCAGCTGCGGGCCTGACGCAGCATCTCGGCCTCCTGTTTCCAGAATACGCCGGCCGCCTTGGCCGCCTCCTTGGCCCCCGCGCCGTTGGCCTGAAGCACGTTGATGCGGCGCAGCTTGCCGAGATGGATCGAGGCCTGGCGCACGGCCATAACCGGCGACTCGCCCTCGGCGAGGGCGCGACGCAGGCCGGACTGGGCCGGGGCGGGGCGGCCGCCGAAGGCCTGCAGCGCCGCGTCCTGCAGCGAGGCGTCCGGCTCGACCCCGAGGTGCAGCTCCAGCTCGGCCACGTCGATGATCTGGCCCGAGCCGGGGCCGATGTAGAGCACCAGCCGCTCGATCTCCTGCCGCATCAGGCCGCGCTCGCGGGGCAGGCGGGCGACGAAACGGTCGAGGGCGTCCTGGGTCAGGCCGACCTTGTCGGCGGTCAGCGCCTCGCGGGTCATGCGGGCCACGTCGCCGGTCTCGTCCTCGTAGCAGGCGATGGCCACAGCGCCGGACGACGCCTCGGCCGCCTTGCGCAGGGCCGAGTCGCGGCCCAGCGCCCCCGCCTCGACGACCAGCATGGCGTCGGGGTTGTAGGCGCCCTCGGCGTGGGCCTTCAGCGCCGCCGCCAGCATCTTGTCGATCGAGGCCTTTTCGGACCCGAGCCGCACGCGGACGAGGCGGCGGCCGCCGATCATCGACAGGGCGGTCAGGGCCTCGTCGAGCCGCGCCTCGTCGCCGTCGATGTCGCTGTCGGTCAGGACGGTGACGTTGAAAGGGTCGTTGAGATCCGGGGTGATGGCCCGGCACAGCTGGCCGGCGCGCTCGGCCACCCCGGAGCGATCCTTGCCGTGGATGACGGCGGCGCGCACCGAGCGGTCCGGCGTCTTGAGGAAGCGATCGACCTCGGGCCGCTTCGCCAGGATCATCGGGGGCCGGTCATGGGCGGTCGGGCAGGGCCCGCATCAGGTCGAGCCGGATCTGGCGGGCCAGTTCCGCCGCCGCGCGCTCCTCGCCGTCCTGCTGGGCGGCGATGGCGGCGTAGGGCTGGTCGGCGGCGGCGTAGGTGGTGGTCACGGTCTCGACGCCCGACAGCGGCAGGCCGCCGCCGACCGGGGTCAGCGTCCAGGCGCCGCGGACGGTCAGTTCATAGCGGGTCGCGGTGTCGTCGATGCGCCGGCCGAGCGGGCGGCGGGACTGCTCGACCGCGGTCTCGAGCCGCCACAGCGGGGCCTGCGCCGGGTCGCGGCCCAGCGCGTCCTCGAGCTGTTCACGCAGGCGGTAGCCGAGCCGGTCGTCCTGGGTGGTGACGGCGATGCGCGACAGGCTGGAGCCGACGCCGGCGTCGCCGTACAGGGGCGTGAAGCCGCAGCCGGCGAGCCCGAGTCCCACAAGCGCGACAAGGCCGAGGCCGGCGCGGCGCATCAGCCGACCACCAGATTGACGATGCGATCCTTGACCACCACGATCTTCCTCACCGTCTGACCCTCGAGCCGCGCCTGCACGTCCGCATCGGCCATCACGATGGCCTCGACCTCGGCCGGCTCCAGACCGCGGGCGACGCGGATCTCGCCGCGCCGCTTGCCGTTGACCTGGATCGGCAGGACGACCTCGTCATCGGCCGCCAGCGCCGGGTCGAAGACCGGCCACGGCGCGTCGAGGATCATCCCCGCTTCGCCCAGCCGCGTCCAGCCTTCCTCGGCCAGGTGCGGGGTGAAGGGGGCGACCAGCCGCAGCAGGGCCGACAGGGCCTCGCGTTTCGCTCCGCCGCCGGCCGCCGGATGGTCGCGCACGGTGGCGACGAAGGCGTAGAGCTTGGCGATGGCGGAGTTGAAGCGGAAACCGTCGATGCCCTCCGACACCGCCTTGATCGCTTTGTGCGTTTCGCGGACCAGCGAGGTGTTGGCGGCCTCGTCGCCGGGGATGGACGGATCGAAGCCGTCGACCTCGGCCCAGACGCGCTGGAGGAAGCGGCTGGCGCCCTCGACGCCGCCCGGGGTCCACTGCACGTCACGCTCGGGCGGGCTGTCGGAGAGGACGAACAGGCGGCCGGCGTCGACGCCGTGGGTGTCGACGATCTCCTGGGGCGCGACCACGTTCTTCTTCGACTTCGACATCTTCTCGATGTCGCCGATGATCAGGGCCCCGCCGGTCGAAAGCTGGCGGGCCGAGCGCTCGCCGCCCTCGTGGATCAGTTCGACATCGGTCGGCTCGACCCAGGCGCCGTCGGCGCGGCGGTAGGTCTCGTGGACCACCATGCCCTGGGTGAACAGGCCGGCGAACGGCTCCTTCACGTTCATCAGGCCGGCGTCGGACAGGGCCCGGGAGATGAAGCGGGCGTAGAGCAGGTGCAGCACGGCGTGCTCGACGCCGCCAATATACTGATCGACCGGCAGCCATTTGTCGGCGGCGGCCTTCGAGATCGGCTCGGCGGCCGTGGGATCGGCGAAACGGGCGAAATACCAGCTGGAGTCGACGAAGGTGTCGAGGGTGTCGGTTTCGCGCGTGGCCTCGCCGCCGCACGACGGGCAGCTGACGTGCTTCCAGGTCGGGTGCCGGTCCAGCGGGTTGCCGGGCTTGTCGAAGGTCACGTCCTTCGGCAGTTCGACCGGCAGCTGGGCGGCCGGGACTGCGCCGCACGACGGGCAGTGGACGATCGGGATCGGGCAGCCCCAGTAGCGCTGGCGGCTGACGCCCCAGTCGCGCAGCCGGTAGATGGTCGCACCCTCGCCCTGGCTCGCGGCCTCCACGCGAGCGATCGCCGCCGCCTTGGCCGATTCAATGTCGAGACCGTTCAGGAAGTCTGACTGGAAGATCGACCCCGGACCCGTATAAGCCTCTGTTCCGACGCCGAAATCATCGCCGGCGCCGTCAGGTCTCACCACCGGGATCACTGGCAGGCCGTACTTGCGGGCGAAGTCGAGGTCGCGCTGGTCATGGGCGGGACATCCGAAGATGGCGCCAGTGCCGTACTCCGACAGGATGAAGTTGGCGATCCACACGCTGACCTCGCGGCCGTCGAACGGGTGCAGCACCCTGAGGCCGGTGTCGAAGCCGACCTTTTCGGCCTGCTCGATCTCGGCCTGGGTCGAGCCGCCCTTGCGGCACTCGGCGATGAAGGCGGCCGCGTCCGGGTTCGTCTCGGCCAGGGCGCGGGCCACCGGGTGATCCGGGGCGATGCCCATGAACGAGGCCCCGAACAGGGTGTCGGGGCGGGTGGTGTAGATCTCCAGCCCGCCGGGGGCGCCTTCTGGGGCCTGGCCGGCCCAGGCCCAGGTCATCTGCAGACCCTTCGAGCGGCCGATCCAGTTCTCCTGCATCAGCCGGACCTTGTCCGGCCAGCGGCCTTCCAGCTCCTTCAGGCCCTCGATCAGGTCGTCGGCGTAGTCGGTGATGCGCAGGAACCACTGGTTCAGCTTGCGCTTCTCGACGATCGCGCCCGAGCGCCAGCCGCGGCCATCGACGACCTGTTCGTTGGCCAGGACGGTGTTGTCGACCGGGTCCCAGTTGACCACCGAGTCCTTGCGATAGACCAGGCCGCGCTTGAACAGCTCGAGGAACCAGGCCTGCTGCTGGCCATAGTAGGCCGGGTCGCAGGTAGCGAACTCACGCGACCAGTCGAGCGACAGGCCGAGCAGCTTCAGTTGTTCGCGCATGGCGGCGATGTTGGACCAGGTCCAGTCGCCGGGGTGGATTCCGCGCTCGATGGCGGCGTTCTCGGCCGGCAGACCGAAGGCGTCCCAGCCCATCGGGTGCAGCACGTCGAAGCCCTGGGCCCGCTTCGAGCGCGCCACCACGTCGCCCATCACATAGTTGCGCGCGTGGCCCATGTGGATGTTGCCCGACGGGTAGGGGAACATCTCGAGGACGTAGTATTTGGGCTTGCCCGTATCGTCCGTCGGCGTGCGGAAGGCGTCGGCGGCCGCCCAGCGGGTCTGCTGGCGGGGTTCGGCGGTCTTGGGCTCGTAGCGGGCCACGGGAATCCTTGAGGTCGCTCCTGAAGGGCGAGCCTTGAGGAGGCTATGGTCGGGAGGGGGAGGTCAGCCGGCGTTCTGGAGGTTGAGCTGGCGCGCCTTGGTCAGGATGGCGTTCTCCAGATCGGTCTCGGTCTGGGCGGCCACGGGTGCGCCGACCCAGCCGCCGGTCCCGTCGCGCACTTCCTTGGTCACCGTGACGTTCAGCGCGTCGGCGCGAAGTCGGGTGTCGAGGATGAAGACCGTGGCCTTGAACCGCTCGTTCGGCGTCTGCGGATCGGTGTACCAGTCGTAGTTGATGACGCCGCCCCACGGATCCGCGTTGGCCAGCGGCATGAAGCTGAGGGTGTCGAGGGTGGCGCGCCACAGGAAGGCGTTGACGCCGATTCCGGTCTGGCCGGCCGGCACGGCCTTGGTCGCCCCCATGCCCGGGATCCCGCCGCACCCGCCCAGCATCAGACCCGAGGCGATCAGGGCGATCGCTGCGCCGCGAACCAGCACCATCGAGACTCTCCATTCCATCGAGACGTGCGGCGGGCCGTCCCGCGCACGCGCCGGCCCGCCCGAAAGGCGGATGCCGAAGCGACGCTCTATAACACGGCCAAAAGGGGCGATGACAAGGCGAAGTCGCATCGGCCCGCCGCTTGACGGCCATGAAACGGCCGCGACGCGCCCCGGGCGACTTCCGACGCGTGACGCTCGCGCCACAGGAGTCCCGCAGAGTCCGGCGGAACCATAGGTCAAAGGCCACGTTTCGTTGACCGGGCTGACCAGCGGTGTCTAATCGCTGGCAAGGATCGCGGCGGAGGCTCCGTCGCGGCATGAAGGGCAGGACATGCGCCAGATCACGCGCAAGAACGGCGCCGTCATCGCCGGACTGGCCGCGGGGCTCACGCTCCTCGCCGTGGCCGATTCCGCCTCGGCCCAAGCCGCCGCGCGCAGCCGCGCCCCCGCCGTAACCTTGTCCGAAGCCCAGGCCGCCCGCGCCGCGACCCCGAGCCAGTCGCGTCTTCGCTTCACCGAGCGTGGCCGCTGGGGCCTGGACCTGAACCTCAGTCAGCCGGTCGGGCGCGAGAGCAATCTCGGCGACGTCGAGGCCGGGGCCTATTACCGCGTCAATCCGCGCCTGCGGGTCGGCGCCACCGCCGGCCTGGCCGAGCCCGAGGCCGATCCGGCCCGTCCGCCGCAGACCGACCGCCGGACCGCGCCGCGCTTCCGGCTGGAATCGATCTTCCGCTTCTAGGTCTCAGTCCGGGCCGAACGCCGCCCGGATCGCCGACACCCCCGCCAGACCGCAGGCGCCCGAGCCGAGCAGGGCGCGTGCGTTTGCGCTGTCGATCCCCCCGAGGGCGTAGACGGGGACGACGGCGCCGCGCACGACGTCGCTGAACGCCCCGATCCCGAGGGGCGGGCCGCCGGCCGAGGCCCCGCCCGCCGCGAACACCGGCGACAGAACGGCGGCGTCCAGATCCGCAGCCCGAGCCAACGCCTTCGACGAATGCGCCGCCCCGGTGATCCGCCAGTCCGGCCGGGCCGTCGCAAGGGCCGCAGCCTGTCCGAGCGCCCGTTCGGGCAGATGGACGCCGTCGGCCCCGACCGTCTCGGCGAGTTCGGCGTCGAGGCCGATCAGCAGCAGCCCGTCGCGCCGGGCGGTGGCCTCGCGCAGGCGCCGCGCGGTGTCGAGGGCGTCGGCGGCTCCGAAGGCGCGGAAGACCACGCCCGATCCGGGCGGCAGCCGCGCCGCCGTCTCCCACGGACGAGGGGTCCGGCCGGGGTCGGTGAAGAACAGCAGCGGCGGCAGGTCGGCAGACGGCCTTCCCGTCCGGCGGCTGACATCAGCGGCGTCCCGTGCGAGGACGCTGGCGACCTCCCACAGGATTTCCGCGTCGGACCGGTTCATGGCCTCCTCTTCTCCCGATCCCGCCCAGACGTCCAGCACCGTCGCCGGGCGTTTCGAGACGGTGCGCCGTCGCATCGCCGACGCCTGCCGTGCGGCCGGGCGAAATCCGGCCGGGGCCGTCCTGACCGCCGTGACCAAGACCCAGTCGCCGGAGGCCCTCGCGGCCGCGCTCGCCGCCGGCCAGCGGGTGTTCGGCGAGAACCGGGTGCAGGAGGCCCAGGCGCACTGGAGCGCGCTTCGTCCGGCCGTTCCTGATCTGGAGCTGCGCCTGATCGGCCCGCTGCAGACCAACAAGGCCGCCGATGCGGTGGCCCTGTTCGACGTCATCGAGACCCTCGACCGGCCGAAGCTGGCCGACGCCCTCGCCGCCGCCGCCGCCGGCGAGGCCGGCCGAACGGTCCGGGTGCTGGTGCAGGTCAATACCGGGGCCGAACCGCAGAAGGCCGGGGTCCTGCCCGGGGACGCCGACGCCCTGGTGGCGTACGCCCGGAGCAAGGGCCTGGCGGTCGAGGGATTGATGTGCATTCCGCCCGCGGACGAGGCGGCGGGGCCGCATTTCGCCCTGCTGCGCAAGATCGCCCGCCGCAACGGGCTGGAGACGCTGTCGATGGGAATGAGCGGCGACTATGAGACCGCGATCCGCTTCGGCGCGACCCATGTGCGGATCGGATCGGCGCTGTTCGGGGAACGAAACCGGCCCCAAACGCCCTCTATTGACTGAAAACCGTCCCGCTTGAGGTCCAACCCTTGGCGGAACGGCCGACGCTCGCCATTCTGGTACCCATGCCCACGCCCAAGACGATCCTGATCATCGACGACGACGACGACCTGCGCGAGGCGCTGGCCGAACAGCTGGCCCTGCATGAAGCCTTCCGGCCGGTGCAGGCCGCGACGGCCGCCGAGGGCGTCAAGCTGGGACGCGAAACCCGCGCCGACCTGATCCTGCTGGACGTCGACCTGCCCGACATGGATGGGCGCGAGGCCTGCCGGCTGCTGCGCAAGGACGGCGTCTCGACCCCGATCATCATGCTGACCGGTCAGGCCTCGGACGCCGACACCGTGCTGGGGCTGGAGTCGGGGGCCAACGACTATGTCACCAAGCCCTTCCGCTTCGCTGTCCTGCTGGCCCGCATCCGCGCCCACCTGCGCAGCCACGAACAGTCCGAGGACGCGGTGTTCCGGGTGGGGCCGTACGAATTCCGTCCCGCCGCCAAGGTCCTGATCGACGACAAGGGTCGCAAGGTGCGGCTGACCGAGAAGGAAACCAGCATCCTCAAGTATCTTTACCGCGCCGGGGCCAAGGCGGTGTCGCGCGAGGAGCTGTTGACTGAAGTCTGGGGCTACAACGCCGGGGTCACCACCCACACGCTGGAAACCCACATCTACCGCCTGCGCCAGAAGATCGAGCCGGAGCCCGGTCAGGCCCGGCTTCTGCTGACCGACGCCGGCGGCTACCGGCTGCAACCGTAATCAGCCCGTCCGCCACTCGCTGAGGGTCTCGCCGGTCGGCGTCTCGAAGGCGACGCGGTCGAGCTGGACCGCGGCCACGCAAACGGGCCGCTGGTTGGGGTTGGCGGCGCGGCAGCGGATGGCCCGTCCGTCGGGGAAGGCTACGACCCGACCCTGCAGGCGAACCCGGTAACCGGCGTCCAGGGCGATCAGCGGCGCGTCGCCCGCCTGACGGATCGTATGCGTGTAGGCGCGGCCGTTGCGGCGGCCGAGGCGGGAGCCGCCGGCCTCGAACACCGCCGCCAGTCCGACCGTGGGCGGCGACGGCGCGATCGGGCCGCTGGCCAGCGGATCGGCCCGGATCGATGGGCACCCGTCGGCGGCCATCCACGGGCGGGCGACCCAGAAGCCCTCGACGGCCTCCCACCGGTCCTGGCCGGCGCCGGCGATCAGCGCCGAGCGGGCCCAGTCGCCGGGGGTCAGGCCCAGACGGATGGTCTCGCGGTCCGGCCCCCACGACCAGCGCGCCAGCCCGTCGCCGGCCCCGTCGGCGGGAGACGCCTCGGCGCCCTCGCAGCCAAAGGCCAGGCGGATGTCGAATTGACGGCCGACCAGTGAATTCGCCGTCGTGGCGGTGGCGCCCGCGGCGTAGTTCGACGCCGCCAGGGCTACGGCCGAGAGCAATTCGCGCCGATCCAGCGCCGTATTGATCGGCGGCGTCGCCGGGCCGCTGGCGGCGGGCCCGACCGGCGCCGGCGGCGGCGCGACGGGCTCGGCGTCCCTGTCGCAGGAGGCCAGCAAAAGGCCGACCGCCGCCGCCGCGACGACCGGCAGGCGAACAGACATGACCGGATTCAGCATGGAACCAGCCTAGCACGTCGTTCGCTGAATTGGGGACGGCCGGCCGTAAAAGGTTGACCCGACCCGGGCGGGGGAGGCAGCAGAGCGCATGACCTTCGATCAGATCGCGGCTCTGCTCGTGCTCGTGGCTGTGGTCGGGGTGTTGATTCACGGTCGGGTTCGCGCCGACGTCGTGGCCCTGACCGGGGCCGCCGCCCTGCTGCTGCTGGGCGTGGTGCGGCCGGTCGAGGTGCAGGGCGCCTTCGCCAGCCCCGCCGTCATCGCCCTCGCCGGCCTGTTTGTCATCGCCTACGCGATCGAGCTGTCCGGCCTGCTCGGCCTGATGATCCGGCAGGCGACGAAGTTGGCCTCGCGCGTCGGAGCGATCGGCATCTGGGCGGTGCTCGGCATGTGCGGAGGACTCGGCGGCTTTCTCAACAACACGCCGGTGGTGGTGCTGGCCGCGCCGGTGATCCGGGACGTCGCCCAGTCGCTGACGCTGTCGCCCAAACGCTTCCTGATGCCGCTGAGCCATATCTCCGTGCTCGGCGGCCTGCTGACGCTGATCGGCACCTCGACCAACCTGCTGGTCAACGACATGGCCCGCAACACCGGCCAGCCGGTGTTCAGCCTGTTCGAGATCACGCCCGTCGGCCTGTTCATCGCCGTGGTCGGCGGCCTGTGGCTGTACTTCGTCGGCGCGCGCCAGCTGGGCCGCAGCGTGGCGGCGGACGAGGCCGAGCAGGTCCGGATGGCGGAGATGGAGGAAGCCCGCCGTCAGGCGGAGGCCGAGCTTTCGGCGGGGCGCCGCCGCCGGTTTCCATTCGGCCTGCCGCGTCTGGGTGAGGCGCGCACCAACGACGACGGGTCGGGGGACGCCCATCTGGGCGACGTGGACCTGTTCGGCGCGGCCGACCGGCCGTTCGACCTTCGGCGCTCGCTGATCGCGCTCGGGGTCTTCATTATCGTTGTGGCGGCCGCGGGGCTCGGCTGGGCTCCCATCGCCGCTTCGGCCTTCGCGGGGGCGGTCGCCCTGATCCTGCTCAAGGTGATCACGCCCGAAGAGGCCTACGCCGGGCTGAGGCCCGAAATCCTGCTGCTGATCGCCGGCATGGTGGTGGTCGGGATCGCCATCGAGGTAACCGGGCTGGCGGCGGCCGGGGCCGGCGTCCTGATCGAGGTGCTGCGGCCCTTCGGTCCGCTGGTCGGCCTGATCATCCTCTACGGCGTCACCCTGTTCGCCACGGAGCTGTTGTCCAACGCCACGGTCGCGGTGTTGATCACGCCGATCGCGGTGGCCCTGGCGGAGAGTTTCGGGGTCGATCCGCGGCCGTTCCTGGTCGGGGTGATGATGGCCGCCTCGGCCGCCTTCGCCACCCCGTTCGGCTATCAGACCAACGTCCTCGTCTACCAGATGGGCGGCTACAGCTACATGGACTTCGTCCGGGTCGGCCTGCCGCTGAACCTGGTCACCTGGGTGGCGGCGATGGTCGCCATCCCGATCTTCTTCCCGTTCTAGACGTCGAGATCCATGGTCACCGGGGCGTGGTCGCTGGGCTGGGTCCACTCGCGGACGGTGTCATGGATGCGGGCGCTGGCCGGGACGACGGCGGGAGTCAGGCCGGGGGAGGTCCACAGGTGGTCGAGACGGAGGCCTCGGTTGGACTTGCGGAAGTCGGCGGCGCGGTAGCTCCACCAGCTGGCCAGTTTGGTCGGTTCGGGTATCTGGTCGCGAACCACGTCGGCGAAGCCGCCGGCGGCCTGCAGCCGGCGCAGGGTCTCGACCTCGAGCGGGGTGTGGCTGACGATCTTCGACATGTAGCGGTGGTTCCAGACGTCGTTCTCGCCCGGCGCGATGTTGAAGTCGCCGGCCAGCACCAGCGGACGCTGGCGGTCGCGCACGGCCATCTCGGCGGTCAGGCGTTCGTAGAAGTCCAGTTTGTGGTCGAACTTGGGGTTCAGCTTGCGGTCGGGCGTGTCGCCGCCGGCGGGGATGTAGAAATTCTGGATCTCGACGCCTTCGACCATGACGGCGACGCAGCGGGCGTGGCCTTCGCGGCAGACGTCGAGCCTGGGAGCCTCGCCGATCGGCTTGCGGCTGGCGATGGCGACGCCGTGCCAGCCCTTCTGGCCGCCGATCTTCAGGTGGGGCAGGCCCATGGCCTCGAACGCGGCCCGGGGGAACTGGTCCTCCAGGCATTTGATCTCCTGCAGGCACAGGACGTCGGTTCCGCTTTCGGCGACGAAGCGGGCGACCTGATCGACGCGCAGGCGGACCGAGTTGATGTTCCAGGTGGCGATGCGAAGCATCGCTCATTCTTAGTGGGGCCGCGGTCAAAAGGCTCCGCCTTTTGACGCTTCGCGCCGCCCTTCGGGTCGACCCGGCGCGCTCCTGGCGCTTCGCGCCGCCTCAAATCAGGCCGCGTCGGGTCGGGAGGTCCCGAAGGGCCGACGACCGCGGCCGAACATAAAGAGACGCCCGACCGTTGCGGGCCGGGCGTTTCAAGGTTCGTCTCTCTCGCCGCCGGGAAGGGGATGAAATCCGTAGCGGGTCAGACCGGCTCCCGCCGATCTGTGGCCAAAACAACACGCCCGACAAAAAATGTCAAGTCAAACGAGGCGGGCCGCGGAGACGATTTCGCGCCTCAGGGGAATTAGTTGCGGCGGGGGCGACGGGTCGGATCGCGCAGCTGGAACAGGCTCGGCGACAGGCCGGAGGCCGGACGCAGGGTGGTCAGCTGGGTGCGGGTCCGGCCGCCCTGGGCGTCGACGATGGTCCATTCCTGCAGACGGATCGGGTCGCCGGCGAAGGCCAGAACTACGGAACCGTCGTTGGGCCGGTTGCGGTCGCGGGCGGTGATGGCGAAGGCGCCGGAGTCCATGCGGGTGACGCGGTCGATGCGGACGCCTTGGTCCAGCCGGACGGTGCGGGCGAGGAAGGTCGACAGCGGCGTCTGGCTCAGCGGCACCTGGCGGAAGACGTTCAGACGGGGGTCGTAGCGCTTCACGTTCGAGCCGTCCGAGACGACCAGCAGGCCGGCCGGGTCGGTGTATTCGAAACGCATCTTGCCGGGGCGCTGCAGATAGAAGCGGCCCTGGCGGCGCTGGGCGCCCGAGGTCTCGACGAAGGTCCCCTGGGCCGAGGTCAGGCCCTGCAGATAGGTCTGGGCGCGGGCCAGGACGGCGCGGTCATCGGCCGACAGGCCGGACTGGGCGTGGGCGGGCAGGGCCGCAACGGCGGCGAGGGCGGCGGATCCGAGCGCGAAGGCGCGGCGTGAGACGGTCATGATGTCTTCTCCCGTTCGGGATGGTTGGAGTCTGCCGTCTTGCGGAACGGGTCTGGCGGGGGCGTGACCCCAGCCTGACCATATTCAGGCGCTCCGATGAAGCCCTGTTCAGCATCGCGCAACCGGCGGCGGCCCTTCCTAACGCGACGCGCCCCCGTCCGTTGCCCCTCCGGGCCTACATCGGCGGCGGACCGGCGAGGATGTCGCGCTTGCCGGCGTGGTTGGCGGGGCTGACCACGCCCTCCTGCTCCATCCGCTCGATGAGGGAGGCGGCGCGGTTGTAGCCGATCTGCAGGCGGCGCTGGATGTAGCTGGTCGAGGCCTTGCGGTCGCGGGTCACCACGGCCACGGCCCGGTCGTAGAGATCGTCGCCCGAGCCGCCGCCGTCGTCGAAACCGGCCGCGTCCCCGTCCCCGTCCGGATCGTCGGTGATCAGGTCGAGATAGTCGGGCTCGGCCTGCGAGCGCAGGTGTTTGCAGACCTCGTCGACCTCCTGGTCGGTCACGAACGGTCCGTGCAGGCGGGTGATGCGGCCGCCGCCGGCCATGTAGAGCATGTCGCCCTGGCCGAGCAGCTGTTCGCCGCCCTGCTCGCCGAGGATGGTGCGGCTGTCGATCTTGGAGGTGACCTGGAAGGAGATCCGGGTCGGGAAATTGGCCTTGATGGTGCCGGTGATGACGTCGACGGACGGGCGCTGGGTGGCCATGATCAGGTGGATGCCGGCGGCCCGGGCCATCTGGGCCAAACGCTGCACCGCGCCCTCCACGTCCTTGCCGGCGACCAGCATCAGGTCGGCCATCTCGTCCATGACCACGACCAGATAGGGCATGGGCTCGGGACGGATCTTCTCGGACTCGTAGACCGGGCGGCCCTGATCGTCGAAGCCGGTCTGGACCGTGCGTTCGAAATGCTCGCCCTTGGCCTGGGCCTCGCGGGCGCGCTCGTTGTAGCTGGCGATGTTGCGCACCCCCAGCTTGGACATGCGGCGGTAGCGGTCCTCCATCTCGCGCACGGTCCACTTCAGCGCGACCACGGCCTTCTTCGGGTCGGTGACCACCGGAGCCAGCAGGTGCGGGATGCCGTCGTAGACCGACAGCTCCAGCATCTTGGGATCGATCATGATGAAACGGCACTCGGCCGGGCTGTGCCGATAGAGGATCGACAGGATCATGGCGTTGACCCCGACCGACTTGCCCGAGCCGGTGGTGCCGGCGATCAGCAGGTGGGGCATGCGGGCCAGGTCGGCGACATAGGGTTCGCCGCCAATGGTCTCGCCCAGCGCAAGGGGCAGCAGGTGGGCCGGCTTGTCGTATTCGGTCGAGGCCAGCAGATCGCGCAGATAGACGGTCTCGCGCTTCGCATTGGGCAGTTCGATGCCGATGGCGTTGCGGCCGGGCACGACGCTGATGCGGCAGGCGCGGGCGCTCATCGAGCGGGCGATGTCGTCGCTGAGGGCCACGACCCGGCCATGCTTGACCCCAGGGGCGGGGACCAGCTCGTACAGGGTGACGACCGGGCCAGGGCGGATCTGGTCGATGACGCCGCGCACGCCGAACTCCTGCAGCACGCCCTCCAGCATCTTGGCGTTCTGCTTCAGCGCTTCCTCGTCCACCGAGGCGACGCGCTTGACCGGCTTGGTCAGCATGCCCAGCGGGGGCAGGTCGAAACCGGTCGAGGGACGGGCGAAGTCGAAGGCGGCCTGGCTGTCGTCGATCTCGCGGCGCGAGGCCTTGGGGGCCTTGGCGGCGGCGACCTTGGGCTCAGGCGCGCCGCGGGCCGGGACCGGCTCCTGCCAGGGCGGTCCGGCGTCGGCGTCGAGGCTGACCGCGGGATAGTCCTCCGGCTCCGGGGCCGGGCGGGGACGGGGCGGGGTCCTGGCGGTGCGGGACCGTTCGCCGGACCGGGACGGCGCGGATGACCGGCCGCCGCGCGCCCAGTCGAGGCCTTCGCCCAGATCGGAGAAACGCAGGCCGATGGCGTAGCCGATGCCCCAGAGGGCGAGGGGGAAGAAGAGGACGCCGGCGCCGATGGGGGCGCCGGGCAGGCGCAGCGCCGCGAAGGCCATGCGCACGAGGCCGACGAGGGCGTCGCCCCAGAGGCCGCCGAGTCCCGTCGCCAGCGGCCAGGCGGCGGGTGCGGCCAGCGCCGAAAGGGCCGCCGACAGCGCCAGAACGCCGGCCGTCGCGGACAGGGCCTTCGGGGTCGTCGGCTTGAGCCGCTGCTGCATGGCGTCGCCGATCGCGCCGGCGAGGCCGAAAGCGATCAGCAGCAAGGCGGCGGGCCAGGCGGCGAGACCCAGAGACTGCATGAACAGGTCCGCGAACATCGCGCCGTTCAGGCCGAGCCAATTGGTCGGCGGCGCGGAGGAGGCGGCGTTGAGGCTGGGGTCGGCCGGGTTCCACGAGATCAGCGCCGTCAGCAGCAGGGCCGCCAGCACGGCCTGCAGCACGCCCCGGACGCGCACCGCGAACGGCGCGGCCCACAGGATGCGGGCGCTCTCGAAGGCGCGGTGGCCGAGGGCGAGGGCGGCGGACATGCGGCGGCGGACTCCGGGGCGACGGTACTGGGGCGGTTGTCGCCCGGGCAGGGTTAAGGGGCTGTTTACTTTAGGGGCGAGGGGGTCTGTCGCCGGCCCACCATGCCTGATGCCTGATGCTTCCTGCCGCACTGGACCTTCCGGTCGTCCGGCGCGACAACCCGTCCATGAGCCAGACCGACCGCCATGACGTCATCATCGCCGGAGCCGGCATGGCGGGGGCGACCTTCGCCCTGGCCGCGGCCCAGGGCGGACTGAAGGTGATGCTGGTCGACCCGCAGCCCTTCTCCGCCCAACTGGCCCCGACCTTCGACGGGCGCTCGACCGCGATCGCGTTTTCGACCTTCCGCATGCTGGACGCGCTGGGCGTCGGCGCGGCGCTGCGGCCGCACGCCTGCCGCATGGACCGGATCCTGGTCACCGACGGACGGCGGCCGGGCGCGGCGTCGGCCGCAGCCTCGTCGGCCTTCCTGCGCTTCGACGCCGACGAAATCGGCGACCGCACCGACGGTGAACCACTCGGCTATATGGTCGAGAATCGGCGGATCCGCTCGGCCCTGGCCGAGGCGATCACCGCGGCCGGGATCGAGGCGCGGGCCCCGGCCTCGGTCGCCTCGGTCGACGCCGGGCCGGGGCGGGCGACCATAACGCTGGAGGACGGGGCGGTGCTTGAGGCGCCGCTGGTGGTCGGGGCCGAGGGGCGCGGCTCACGGGTGCGTCGCGAGGCCGGCATCGATACGACCGGCTGGAGCTATGGCCAGAGCGGCGTCGTGGCCACGGTCTCCATGGGGCGGGACCACGGCAATGTCGCGCACGAGTATTTCCTCCCGTCAGGGCCCTTCGCCATCCTGCCGCTGACCGAACGGCGCGCCAGCCTGGTCTGGACCGAGACGACGCGGCGGGCCGAGGCGCTGAAGGCGGCGTCTGACGAGGCCTTCCACGCCCATCTGATGCGGCGGTTCGGGGATTTCCTCGAAGATGTCGCGGTGGTGGGGCCGCGCTTCGTCTATCCGTTGTCGCTGCAGCTGGCCGAGCAGCTGACCGCACCGCGCATCGCCCTGATCGGCGACGCCGCCCACGCGGTGCATCCGGTGGCCGGGCAGGGCCTCAACATGGGGCTGAAGGACGCGGCCGCGCTGGCCGAGGTGCTGGTCGAGGCGCTGCGCGTCGGCGAAGACATTGGCTCGGAGGTGGTGCTGGACCGCTACGCCCGCTGGCGGCGGTTCGACAACGCGGCGCTGGCGGCCGGCTTCGATGGCTTCGTGCGGCTGTTCTCCAACGACCTGGCGCCGGTGCGCCTGGCGCGCGACCTCGGCATCGCCGCCGTCAACCGCATCGCCCCCCTGCGCCGCGCCTTCATGCACGAGGCCGGCGGCGCGACGGGCGACCTGCCCCGGTTGCTGCGGGGGCAGGGGCTTTAAGGGCGCTATCGCTCGCGACGCGGTCGCTCGCTGCTTGAGGGCGGCTAGTCCAGCTTGCGGGCTTCTTCGGCCAGCATGATCGGCACGCCGTCGCGGATCGGGAAGGCCAGTTTGGCGCCCCTGGACACCAGCTCCTGGCGCTCGCGGTCATAGGTCAGCCGACCCCGGGTGACCGGACAGACCAGCACCTCAAGCAGGCGGGGATCGACGGAGACCGGGGTGTTGAAGGCGTCGCTCATCGGGATGCTCGGGGAAGGGAAGAAGGATCGGGCAGACGGAGGATGGTGAGCCGGGAGAGGAGATGCGTCTACCCCGCCGGCCGGGCCCTGTCGCCTCTCACTGGATGGATGGCGTGTCGCCCTCGCCGTCGTCGGCGGCGTCGATGGTCAGCAGGGCGGTCAGCACGTCCGAGCGGTCGGTCAGGCTGACCGCCTCGAGCAAGGCCTGCTTTTCGGCCGGCTCGAACGGCAGGGCCATGGACAGGCTGTTGATCAGGGCCTCGGGCGGCGCCGTTTCGGCCGTGTCCCAGTCGATGTCGAGCCCGCGCGTCTCCAGATAGGCGCGCAGGGCGTCCAGCAAGGTGTCGCGATCGAGGCCGACGTCGTCGACCGGCGGGGCCGCGAGATCGGCCTCGAACGGGGCGAAGTCGGCGCGGATCTGGCGATAGGGGGTCTGGGTCGGCAGTTCGGCGGCGAGGCGGAAGCGGGCGCAGCCGGTCAGGGTGATCAGGTAGCGGCCGTCCGACGTCTCGGCGAAGCTGGTGATCCGCCCCGCGCACCCCACCGGCGACAGGCCGGGCAGGCTCTGCGACCCCTGCGGCTGGATCATGCCGATGATCCGGTCGCCGGCCATGGCGTCGTCGATCATGTTGAGATAGCGCGGCTCGAAGATGTTCAGCGGCAACTGGCCGCGCGGCAGCAGGATCGCGCCGGGCAGGGGAAAGACCGGAATGACCTGCGGCAGGTCGACAGCCCTGACATAGCCCTGCGCCATGCGAATCCCCTAGGCGAACAGGATGGACGAGAGGCGACGGCGGCCGTCGCGGGCGATCTCCGACGCCGGACCGGCGGCCTCGAACACCGTCAGCAGCTGCTTGCGGGCGGTCTGGTCGTTCCACTCGCGGTCGGCGGCGACGATGGCCAGCAGGCTGTCGACCGCGCCCTGCAGATCGCCGGCGGCGGCCTGGGCCAGAGACAGGTCATAACGGGCCTGATGGTCGGACGGGTCGGCGGCGACGCGCGCCTCGAGCTCCGCGCTCGCGCCACTCGGGGCGGCGGAGGCGAGCGACAGCTGGGCGCGCACGGACTGGACCTGGGCGTTCTTCGAATCGGCGGGGGCCATGGCGATGGTCTGGCGGGCCTGATCGGCGTCGCCGTCGGCCAGATAGACCCGCGCCATGCCGGCGATCGCGCCCTCGTGCCCCGGCTCCAGCGTCATCACCTGGGCGAAGGCCTGGGCGGCGCCGCCGAGGTCGTTCAGGGCCAGCGACTCTTCGCCCATGGACATCAGCTGTTCGATGTCGGAATCGGCGCTCGTGCCCCCGGTCAGCTTGTCGATGAAGGCTCTGAGCTGGCTCTCGGGCACCGCGCCCTGGAAACCGTCGGCGGGTTGGCCGTCGACGAAGGCGTAGACCGTGGGGATCGACTGGACGCGCAGCTGGCCTGCGTAGGCCGGGTTCTTGTCGACGTCGATCTTGACCAGTTTAACCGCCCCGCCGGCGGCGCGAACGGCCTTCTCCAGCATCGGCGTCAGGGTCCGGCACGGGCCGCACCAGGTGGCCCAGAAGTCGACCAGCACCGGCTGGATCTTCGACGCCTCGACCACATCGGCCATGAAGGAAGCGTCGGAGCCGTCCTTGATCAGGTCGTCAGGCAGGGTGGTCGGGTCGGCGAAGCTCATCTGTCGATCCTGTGGGTGTGAGGGCCTAACGCGGCAGCTCCAAGATGGTCGCGGCGACTGTTCGTCTCAAGGGACAGATCAGGATGGTTCGCCGCCGGCTCCGGCCGGACTGAGCTTCCAGCGGATCTTGGTCTCGGAGTCGGTGCGGGCCGAGCCGCGCACGACGATCTGCAGCGAGCGCCGGGTCAGGCCCTCGTCGATGTGCACCGAGGGCTCGATGGCCACGTCGGGGCCGTCGGTGCGAAACCACCAGCCGCGTCCGGAATGGCCGCGCAGCAGGATCGAGCGGCGGTCGCGGGCCAGAGAGGCCTGCACCCCCGGCTCGAGCTGGAAGCGCACGGCGTAGGGGGCGGCGATGGCGCGGACCACGTCCTTCTGGCCGGGCGCGGGATGCAGCCGCTCCTCGGCGCGGACCTCGTCGAGCCGCTGGTCGAGATAGAGCCGGCGCTGGTGCAGCAGGCCGAAATCGTGGACCCAGCCGTCGTGCTCGGCCTCGAGCCAGACCGCGCCCTCGCCGTCGCGGCGGTTGACCTCAAGGTGCAGCGGGCGGCCGATCAGGCGGTGGCCCAGAAGGCCGCCCTTCCAGCCGCCCAGCGGCGCGCCGGTCGAGGCCTCGCCGAGCGCCAGCGTGGAATGGCCGGGCGCGAGACGCAGCCCCTGGCGGTCGGTGGCGCGCGGGGTCCAGCCGCAGCCGGTGACCATCCGGTCGCGACCGCAGACGATCTCCAGCGCCAGCGGCTGGGCGCAGGCGGCGGCGGACCACACGCCCCGGGCCGGGGCGGCGACATCGGCGGCGACGGTCAGCAGCGGGCTGCGGATGCGGGCCACGCCGCCCACGGCGCCGACCGGCGGCTCGGCGCCGTCCGCCTCGTCATGGGCCACGGCGGCGGCGACACGCGCCGGGTTGGAGGGTCCGCCGCCCTGCAGGGTGATCAGCCGGCCGTCCGGCAGGGTGTGGAAACGCGTGGCCGCGGTCAGACGCCGTATGGCCGCCAGCATCGCCTCGGGCGGAGCTTCGGACAGCTGGGCCAGGGCGTCCTCGAGCGTGAGCAGGTCAAGCAGCAGCTCCAGCCCGGCCTCGGGGCTGCGCGAGGCGTGGGCGCCATCCTCGCCGACCGTCCGGGCCAGCGCGCCGGGGAGGGCGCGAAGGGCTTTTCGGCGCAGGCCGGCGCCGGCGCCGCCGGCGAGGGCGCAGCCGGCGACGGCGACGGCGACCATCCGCTCGGCCTTGCCGGCCACGCCGCCCGGGGGGCGAAGCAGCTGCCGCGCCTGCCGCCCCAGAATGTCGGCGAGGCGAAGCCGTTCGGCCTCGGTGGCCACCTGGCCCATACGGCGGGCGGCGCAGGCGAGATTGAAGGTGCGACGAGCCAGGATGAGCGGGTCCCAGGCGAACGGCGACCAGCGCGCGAACACCGTGGCCCAGGCCAGGGTCAGGCGCAGCGCCTCGCGCGCGCCGCGCTCGCCCTCGAGCATCAGCGACGGCAGCCAGGCGAAGGCGTGGAGTTCGGCGGCGAAGGCGCGGGTTGGGCTGGGCCGGTTCCACGGATCCTCGGGCGCGGCGGCCTCGAGGCTGGCGCCCGCGAGCAGGAACTTGCCGCCGAGGACCAGCTTGCCCGGCCCCGGATCGACCGGGCGGAAATCGCGCGGCGTGGCCGCGAACCCCTGGGCGACGCGACCCTTGAGGGTCAGGGCGTAGCCTGGCAGGCCATAGAGCTCGATCCACAGCTGGCGGGTCAGCAGGCGGCCGACAAGGGCCGGCCACAGGCCGGGGCCGGTGGCCGCGTCGGTGGTCCGCACCGGCGTTCGCATCGGGGCGCCGCGCAGGCCGGGAATCTCGCCCGGCGGCGGCGCGTCGGCCTCGATGCGGGCGAAAGGACCGATCGGGGTCATGCTGTCGCGGTTTGGGGGGCCTTCAGCGCCCGGATGTTGTCGGCGTAGGCGCCGGGCCCGCCGCGGAACACGGCCGTGCCGGCGACCAGGGCGTCCGCCCCCGCCGCGACGCAGGCGCCGGCGTTGGCGGCGGTGACCCCGCCGTCGACCTGCAGGTGCGCCTTGGACCCGGCGGCGTCGAGCAGGGCCCGGGTCCGTTCGATCTTGCGCAGGGTGGATGGAATGAAGGACTGGCCGCCAAAGCCCGGGTTGACCGACATCAGCAGCACCAGGTCGACGAGATCGACGACCTCCTCCAGCACGGTCAGCGGGGTGCCCGGGTTCAGCACCACCCCGGCCTTGGCGCCGAGCTGGCGGATGCGGCCGAGGGTGCGGTGCAGATGCGGGCCGCTCTCGGGGTGGACGGTCAGATAGTCTGCGCCCGCCGCGCGATAGGCCTCCAGCCACGGATCCACGGGGGCGACCATCAGATGGACGTCGAAGGGCAGGCTGGTGTGCGGGCGCAGCGCCTTCACCACCTCGGGGCCGATGGTGATGTTGGGCACGAAATGGCCGTCCATGACGTCGACATGGACCCAGTCGGCCCCGGCGGCCTCGAGGGCGGCGACCTCCTCGCCCAGTCGGGCGAAGTCGCTGGCGAGAATGGACGGGCAGATCAGGGGCGCGGACATGGCCCCGGGGATAAGGCGGGTCGCGGGCCGTAGCAAGGCGCGGACTGGGTTTCGGCGGCCGCCGGAGCTACACGGTTCAGTCATCGCCCCAACCGCAACCGAGGACCGTCATGAGCGAACACGTGGCCACCGTCGAATGGAGTCGCGACGGGCAGGCCTTCTCCGACAACAAATACGCCCGCGCCCACGACTGGCGCTTCGACGGCGGGGCGGTGGTGCGCGGCTCCTCGGCTCCGTCCAGCGTGCCGGTCCCGATGTCCGATCCGGCGGCGGTCGATCCGGAGGAGGCGCTGGTCGCCGCCGTGTCCAGTTGCCACATGCTGTTCTTCCTCGGCTACGCGGCGAAGCTGGGGTTCGTCGTGGACCGCTATCGCGACGACGCGGTCGGCGTTCTCGGCCGGGACGAGCGGGGCAAGATGTCGATCACGGCGATAACCCTGCGCCCGGAGGCGGTCTTCTCGGGCGACGCCCAACCGGACGCCGCGGCCCTCGGGGACTTGCACCATCGGGCCCATGAGGCCTGCTATATCGCCAACTCCGTCCGGGCCGCGGTCGCGATCGAGCCCCGCTGAGCGACCGACAGCCGTTCACAGACCGGAACAAATGAGGCACAAGGCGGCGATGCCCGCCGATTCACTTCCGATCTCCGCCTCGCCGTCGCTCGCCGACGCCCGGGCGACGCTGGAGCGGGTGTGGGGCCATCCTGACTTCCGGGGGCGTCAGGTCGAGGTGGTCGCCGAGGTGCTGGCCGGGCGCGACGTCGTGGCCGTGTTGCCGACCGGCGGCGGCAAGAGCGTCTGCTACCAGATCCCCGCCATGCTGCGGCCCGGGCTCGGGCTGGTGGTGTCGCCGCTGATCGCCCTGATGACCGACCAGGTGGAGGCGCTGAAGCAGCAGGGGGTGGCGGCGGCCCGCCTGGATTCCGGCGTGTCGCTGGACGATCGCTCGGAGATCTGGCGCGCGGCGCGGGCCGGCGAGCTGGACCTGCTCTATGTTTCGCCGGAGGGACTGGCGCAGCCGCACCTGATCGACCGGCTGCACGACCTGCCGCTGTCGCTGATCGCCATCGACGAGGCGCACTGCGTCTCGCAATGGGGACATGACTTCCGGCCCGATTATCGCACCCTGGGCCGGCTGGCCGAGCTGTTCCCGGGCGTGCCGCGCGTGGCGGTCACCGCCACCGCCGACGCCCGCACCCGGGAGGACATCGTCCGCTCGCTGCGGCTGGGCGAGGCCCGGGTGGTGGTCGACAGTTTCGCGCGCCCGAACCTGCAGCTGTCGGCGGTGCGCAAGGAGAACGGCTCGCGGGCCAGGACCGACGCGGCGGTGATCGAGCTGGTCCGCCAGCGGCCCGGCAAGTCCGGCGTGGTCTATTGCGGTTCGCGCGACGGCTGCGAGCGAGTGGCGCAGGCGCTGCGCGACGCTGGAACCAACGCCATCGCCTATCACGCCGGCATGGAGGCGCGGGACCGCGACCGGCGGCTGGAGCGGTTCCTCGCCGAGGACGGGGCGGTGATGGTGGCGACCATCGCCTTCGGCATGGGGGTCGACAAGGCCGACGTGCGCTTCGTCATCCACGCCGACCCGCCCGGCTCGCTGGAGGCCTACTGGCAGGAGATCGGCCGGGCCGGACGCGACGGCGAACCGGCCGAGGGCATCACCCTGTACGGCCCCTCCGACATCGCCTGGACGCTGCGCCGGCTCGAAGGCCGGCCGATGGCCGAGGAGGTCAAGGCGGTGCAGGTGAAGAAGGCCCGCCAGCTGTTCGCCATGCTGGACGGCGCCGTGTGCCGGCCGCAGGCGGTGCGGCGCTACTTCGGCGAGACCGACGCCGAACCCTGCGGCGTCTGCGACGTCTGCCAGGACCCGCCGGCCCGGTTCGACGCCACCGTCCAGGCCCAGAAGGCGCTGGCCGCGGTCCAGCGGCTGGGCGAGCGCTTCGGACGCGGCCGGATCATCGATCACCTGCTCGGCAAGACGAAGGACGTCCAGCCGTGGGAGACGGCGCTGTCGACCTGGGGCATCGGGGCGGACACGGCCCAGCACGCCTGGCGCGACGTGCTCGATCACCTGCTCTTCGAAGGCCTGCTGGTCGAGAACCCGAACGAGGGCAAGCCGCTGGTCATGCTCGGCGATCCCGAGGCGGTGCGCGGCGTCTATCGCGGCGAGCGGACGATCGAGGTGCGCCTGGCCCCGGCCCGCGCATCGGCGCCGCGCGAGCGGGTGCGCACCGGCCGGAACGCCGCGCTCGAATCCATGGACGCCGATGTGCGCGCCCGTTTCGAAACCCTGCGGGCCTGGCGCCGCGACCGGGCGACGGAGCAGCGGGTGCCGCCCTACGTCATCTTCCAGGACAAGACCCTGCTGGAGATCGCCATGGTCGAGCCCGGCGATCTGGAGCGGCTGGCTCACATTCCGGGGGTCGGTCAGACCAAGCTGGACCGGTATGGCAAGGGCGTACTCGCCGCCCTGACCCAATCGGCCGCCTGATAGCGCGGCGAACGGCGTTCCGCAGGTAAGATTCGGTCAAGGTCTCGGAAGGGGGGCCTTAAACATTCAGCGTCACAGTTCGGCGGTGATTCCCCATCGCGGCTCCTCTCCGATCGACAAACTGGCCGTGGCGGTCGTGCACGATCCCGTGCGCGCGGTGAACGCCTACGCGCCGCTGCCCGCGGGCGCGCGCGAGGAGGCCCTGCGCTTCCTGCTGCAGACCGCCGCCGACGCCGGGGTGACTCTCGTGGCGACCAAGCCGGACGGCGACGGCGAGCGCCGGCTGGGCCAGGCGTGGCCCTTCCCCTCGCCCTTCCAGGTCACCGTCCGCACCGTCTCGATCATCGACGGCGTTGACCGGGTCGAGGCCCGGGCGCGCCGCTCGCTGGAGCGGCTGGGCCTGCCTCGCGGTGATACGCTCCTCGTGTCCAGCGCCGACGATCTGGCCGGGGCCGAGGGCCGCGCCCTCTGGGATCGGCTCGAGGCGCTGAAGACGCGCGGCCTCTATCGCCGGATCGGTTTCCGCGCCGCGCTGGAGGACGGGCCGGCGCTGCTGGCCCGGCGGTTCCAGCCGGACGTGATCGAACTGCCGCTGAACCTGCTCGACCAGCGGGCCCAGCACAGCGGCGTGCTGGCGGAACTGGCGGCGCTCGACGTCGATGTCCACGCCACCTCCGTGTTCGCCGACGGCCTGCTGTTCATCAGCGGCGAGCCGCTGCCGCCGGAGATGGCCGGGCATGCCCACGCCCTGTCGCGCATCCGCCGCCGCCTCGCCGAGGCGCGGATCGATCCGATGCAGGCCACGCTGGCCTATGTGATGGGTCTGCCGGAAGTGTCGGCGGTGGTGGCCAGTGTCGCTTCGGCCGCCGAGCTGCGCGCCGTGGTGGCCGCCGCCAACGCCCAGACGCCGGCGCTCGACTGGGCCGCCCTCCAGCTGGAGCCGGCGACGGCGACCGCCGCCGGGTCCAGCCTTCTGGCGCGGACGCGCGTCAGTAGCGCAGCCTGACCCCGACATAGCCGGAGCGGCCGGGCTCGCCATAGCCGAACACCTGCTGATAGCGCTGGTCCGCCAGGTTCTCGATCCGCGCCGTCAGCGAGACGCTGTCGGTCAGGGCGAATGCGCCGTTCAGATTGGCCGTGACGAAGGCCTCACGGACTCCGCCCGCGTCGTCCTGGTCGCTTTCGCCCCGCACTGTCAGCGCCGCCGACAACAGCTCGCCCGACCAGCCGAGGGTCGCTGAACCCGCCTGTTCGGGCACGCGCAGCAGGCGGGCGCCGGTGGTCTCGTCGCGGGCGTCGGTCCACGCCCAGGCGAGGCTCAGGTCGAAGCCGCCGCCGAGCCGGGCGCGGCCTTCCAGCTCAACCCCGTCGGTCGCCGTCTCGGCCACGTTGACGTAGACGCTGTCGAAGGTCGCCGGATCGAAGACGTAGGTGATCTGGTCCTCGACCTCGAGCCGGTAGACGGTGGCCCGGCCTTCGATCCGGCCGTCCGTCGAGGCCCAGCCGACGGCGGCCTCGTATCCGGTCGCCGTCTCGGGCCGCAGCGTCGGGAATGGTTGCGACGAGAAGCAGAAATCGCATACCGCCTGGCTGATCGACGGGGCCTTGAAGCCCGTGCCGTAGGCCGCCGACAGGGTGATTCCGGCCCCGGCGTCAAACGCCGCCGAGGCGCGACCGGTGGCCTTCGAGCCGAAGTCGTCCGTGTCGTCGAAGCGCAGGGCGCCGGTCAGGGTCAGGCGGTCGGCGGGGTCGACCCGCGCCGTGGCGAAGGCGGAGGTCGTTCCTAGGTCTTCCGTCAGCCCGGTGGAGAGGCTGCCCGTGGTCTCTTCCCGCTCCGCGCCGAACACGAAGGCGACGCCCGCCGCCTCGCCCTCGGCCTGCCAGCGATACACTTGCCGATCGGCCTCGAAACTCGACGGAAACGCTGAAATTGTGTCGCGGCGGATGTCGGAGGCCGAGACGCTGACCTGATGGGCCAGGCCGAAGGCGTCCAGACGCAGGCGGCCGAAGCCGGACCACTGCTCGCTGGCCTGGGAATCGGCGGTGTCGGCGAAGACGAAGGCCGGGGCGGCATAGCCGTCGAGATCGACGTCGCTGTCGGTCCAGCGCACCGAACCGTCCACCGAAACGCCGCCGGCGAAGGCGTAACGGCCCCGGACCCCGGCCGTGGTCGAGGTGAAGCCATCGGCCTCGGGGTTGCCGTCCGCCGCGTCCGCGGCCGAGACGCCGTCGGTGTCGAACCGCGACACCCACGCCCCGAAGCCGTAGCGGTCGGTCGAGACCCCGGCCGCCAGCCGGCCCCGGACGGTGTCGAACGACCCCGCTTCGGCCTCTGCCGCCAGCCCGTCCAACTCGCGGGTGGTGAAGGCGATCACCCCGCCGATGGCGTCGGAGCCCCACAGCGACGACTGCGGTCCCGACAACACCTCGATGCGTTCGATGTCGGACAGCTCGAGGCCGGAGAAATCGAAGGCGCCGTTGACCTCGGCCGGGTCGTTGACCGGCACGCCGTCGATCAGCACCAGGGTCTTGCCGGGCGCGGCGCCCCGCATACGCACCTGGGCCACGCCGCCGAAGGCGCCCGAGCGGACCACGGACAGGCCGGGCACATCGGTCAGGATGTCGGCGGCGAACACGGCGCCGCGTCGGTCGATGGTCTCCCGGTCGATGACCCGCGCGCCGGGCGTGTCGGCGATGATGGCCGGCAGGCGGGTGGCGGTGACCACCACCTCGGGCAGGGCTTCGTCCGGGTCGTCCATGGACTGGGCGTGGGCGGACAGGGGCAGGCAGACGGCCGCGGCCGTGGCGAAAAGCAGGGATCGCATGAGGCGATATCTCCGTCGTCCCCGCGCGAGCGCGTCGCGGCGACGTGGGAAAGGCGACCGACCCGTCCCCAGGGAACGGCGCAAGTGTCGGGTCGCCTCGACGGATCACCGCGCCTCTGCCTGGTCCCGGGCAGCGGACGTGCGACGTCGGCGGCCAGGTCTCCTGGCTTGCGGGTCAAAAACGGAGGATCGCGCCTTCCCGGTTGCCCAGTGACGCCGAAGCCGAAGCTTCGGAATGATCGTCCGTCTCGCCGCCTACAGTTGCGGGCACAGCCGCGGTGTTGGACCGCGTTCCCTTAACCGCCTGCCGCGCTTGTCGCAGCGCGGCGAAGCCTGTGCAAGGGCGTCAGACGCCGCTTGAGCGCGCCCGCGCAATCCTTCACCTTGCGGCGCTCCGATGAACGCCCCACTCGCCCATCTTCCGAAAGCCGAAGCCCTGCCGTCCGCGGACGGGGTGACGCCGGTCATGGCCCAGTTCCTGGCCGCCAAGGCGCAGGCCCCGGACGCCATCCTGTTCTTCCGCATGGGCGACTTCTACGAGTTGTTCTTCCGGGACGCCGAGATCGCCGCGGCGGCGCTGGGCATCACCCTGACCAAGCGCGGCAAGCACAAGGGCGAGGACATCCCGATGGCCGGGGTGCCGGTGCATGCGCTGGACGGCTATCTCGCGCGGCTGATCCGGCAGGGGTTCAAGGCGGCGATCTGCGAACAGCTGGAAGCGCCGGCCGAGGCGCGGAAGCGCGGCTCCAAGGCGGTGGTCCATCGCGATATCGTCCGCGTGGTCACGCCCGGCACCCTGACCGAGGACAGCCTGCTGGACGCGCGCGGGGCCAACCGGCTGGCGGCGGTGGCGATCCGCAAGGGGCGGGCGGCGGTGGCGGTGGTCGAACTGTCGGCCGGCTCCGTCGACGTGGTCGCCTGTTCGCTGGAGGACCTTGCCGCCACCCTGGCCTCATTCCGCCCGTCGGAGGTGCTGGTCCCTGACCGGCTGTTCTCGGACGAGGCGGCGAAGGCGGCGCTCGACGGCTCGGGCGGGGTGGTCCAGGCCCTGCCGCAGGCGCTGGGCGAACCGGTCGGGGCGCGGGCGCGGGTCGAGCGGCTGTACGGCGTCGCCTCGCTCGACGGCTACGGCGCCTTCGAGGAGGGCGAGGTCTCGGCGCTGGGCCTGATCGCCGCCTATCTGGAAACCACCCAGGCCGGGAAGATCCCGGCGCTGTCCCCGCCGCGCCGGTCGGGCGACACCGGCTTCCTCGCCATCGATCCGGCGACGCGGCTGAGCCTCGAAATCGACCGCACCCAGCGCGGCGAGTGCGACGGATCGCTGCTGGCCTGCATCGACCGCACCGTCACTCCGGGCGGGGCCCGGGCCCTGGCCGAACGCATCGCCCGGCCGCTGCGGGACCCGATCGCCATCAACCATGGACTCGATGCGGTCGAATGGCTGCTCGAGCGGCGGGACCTGCGCCGCGACCTGCGCGACGGGCTGAAGGCGTCGTCGGACGTGGCCCGGGCCGTCTCCCGGCTGGTGCTGGGCCGCGGCGGGCCGCGCGATCTCGCCGCCATCCGCGCCGGCCTGTCGATCGCCGAGGGCATCGCCGGCCTGTTCCCGCCGGAGCGCGACCCGCTGACCGGCCCCCCGGCGCGCATCGCCGGCTGCCTCGACCGGCTGGCGCTGTCGCCGGACACCGGCCGGCTGCTGGTCGATCTGGCCGAGGGGTTGGCGCCGGAGCCGCCGCATCTGGCCCGCGACGGCGGCTTTGTGAACCCCGGCTTCCGGCCTGAGCTGGACGAGGCGCGGCGACTGCGCGACGACAGCCGCCGGGTCGTGGCCGACCTCGAGGCCCGGGCTGTCGCGGACTCCGGCGTGCCGTTCAAGATCCGCCACAACGCCGTGCTCGGCTATTTCCTCGAGACCAGCGCCAAGGCGGCGGAGCCGCTGCTGCGCCCGACCGGCGACGGTCCGTTCATCCATCGCCAGACCCTGGCCAGCCAGGTGCGGTTCACCACCGTCGAACTGTCGGAGCTGGACGCGAAGATCAGCCAGGCGGGTCACCGCGCGCTGGCCATCGAGGGTGAGTCCTTCGAGACGTGGCGGCGCACGGTCCAGTCGCTGGCCCAGCCGCTGCAGGCGGTGGCCGAGGCGCTGGCCGAGCTGGACGCCCATTCGGCGCTGGCGGAATGGGCCGAGGAAGTCGGGGCGGTGCGCCCGACGGTCGACGACACCGTCTGTTTCGAGGTTACGGCCGGCCGCCATCCGGTGGTCGAGGCGGCGGTCAAGTCGGCCGGCGATCCCTATACGCCCAATGACTGCCGGCTGGACGGGTCCGGCGCGGGCTGCGCCCGCCTGTCGATCGTCACCGGCCCCAACATGGCCGGCAAGTCGACCTTCCTGCGTCAGAACGCCCTGCTGGTGGTGCTGGCCCAGGCGGGGGCCTTCGTGCCCGCCAGGGCGATGCGGCTGGGCGTGGTCGACCGGCTGTTCAGTCGGGTCGGGGCCGGCGACGACCTCGCCCGCGGCCGCTCCACCTTCATGACCGAGATGGTCGAGACCGCCGCCATCCTGACCCAGGCCACCGACCGGTCGTTCGTGGTGCTGGACGAGATCGGCCGGGGCACCGCCACCTACGACGGGCTGGCCATCGCCTGGGCGGTGGCCGAGGCGCTGCACGACCGCAACCGCGCCCGCACCCTGTTCGCCACCCACTATCACGAGCTGGCCGGGCTGGAGACGCGGCTGGCCCACGTCTGCAACCTGTCGATGAAGGCCCGGGAGTGGAACGGCGACCTCGTCTTCCTGCACGAGGCGGCGCCCGGCGCCGCCGACCGTTCCTATGGCGTCCAGGTGGCCAGGCTGGCCGGGGTGCCGGCCGCCGTGGTCAGCCGCGCCCGCGAGGTGCTGGACCGGCTGGAGGGGGAGAAGGCCGCCGCCGTCAGCCTCGACGACCTGCCCCTGTTCGCGGTGGCCGAGCCGCCGGCTCCGCCGCCGTCGTCGGCGGTGGAGGATGCGCTGTCGGCCATCGAGCCGGATGAGCTGTCGCCGCGCGAGGCGCTGGAAGCGCTCTACCGGCTGAAGGCCATTAAGGCCTGACCGCCGACCCGGTCGCGCCCGCCCGTCTCACGGTCTATATCCACGGCATGAGCCCCCGCACCCGCCGCCCGGCCGACATCGCAGAAGGCCCCGGGCCCGACGGCGACGGCTGGGCCGCGGCCGCCGCGGCGGCCGATCCGCGCGCCGCCGCCACTGCCCTGCTGCGCCGGTCGTGGGAGGCCGCCCGTCTGCGCGCGGCGCAGCGGCTTGAATACGGGCTGGGCGGCGTCGAGGTCGCCCGGCTCTACGCGGCCGCGGCCGACGACATGCTGACGACGCTGTGGCGGTTCGCGACCGAGGCCCTCTATCCGGCCCCCAATCCGACCGAGGCCGAGCGGCTCAGCCTGATCGCCGTCGGCGGCTATGGACGCGGCGTGCTGGCGCCCTTCTCCGATCTGGACCTGTTGTTCCTGCGTCCGTGGAAGTCGATCCCGCGCACCGAACAGGTCATCGAGTTCATGCTCTACGTGCTGTGGGACCTCGGCGTGAAGGTCGGCCAGTCGGCCCGCTCGGTCGATGAATGTCTGGCGCTGGCGAAGACCGACATGACGGTGCGCACGGCGCTGCTGGAGGCGCGGCCGCTGGTCGGCGACGAGCGGCTGGCCGAGGATTTCATCGCCCGTTTCCGCACCTTCGTGGTCAAGGCCGACCCCCGCCCGTTCATCGCCGCCAAGCTGGAGGAGCGCGACGCCCGGCATCAGAAGGCGGGGGCGGTGCGCTACCGGGTCGAGCCCAACGTCAAGGACGGCAAGGGCGGACTGCGCGACCTCAACACCCTGTTCTGGATCGCCCGCTCCCTGGCGCCGGAGAGCCCGCTGGGCGCCCGGGTCATGGACGATCTGCTGACCCCGCGCGAGCGCCGGACCTTCGAGGAGGCCTTCGACTTCCTGTGGCGCACCCGGGCCCACCTGCACATGGTCGCGGGGCGGGCCGAGGAGAAGCTGACCTTCGACCTCCAGCCCGAGGTGGCGCGGCGGATGGGCTGGCGCGGGCGTGGCGACGAGCCGGCGGTCGAGCGGTTCATGCGTCGCTACTTCATTGTCGCCCGCGACGTCGGCGGTCTGACCCGCGCCCTGTCGGCCAAGCTGGAGGCGCGCCAGCAGAAGCCGACCCTGAGCCTGTCGCGGCTGATCCCGGGGCGCCGGCGCAAGCTCGGCGTCGAGGGCTTCATCGAGGACGGCGGACGGCTGTCGGTCGCCGGACCCGAGGTGTTCGCGGCCGCGCCGGAGAAACTGCTGCAGCTGTTCCGCTGCGCCGACGCCCACGACCTCGACCTGCACCCTGACGCCTTCTCGGCCGTGAGCCGTTCGCTGTCGCTGGTCACCCCGTCGCTGCGCCGCGATCCGGAAGCGGCCCGGGCCTTCCTCGACGTGCTGGCCCAGGGCCAACGGCCCTACCGGGTGCTGACCCTGATGAACGAGACCGGACTGCTGGGGCGCTTCCTGCCGGAATGGGGCCGGATCGTCGGCCAGACCCAGTTCAACATGTACCACGCCTATACGGTCGACGAGCACACGCTGCAGGCCATCGGCATCATCAACGACATCTGGCGCGGCAAGCTGAAGGACGAGCATCCGAACGCCAGCGAGGTGGTCCATCGCATCGACGACTTCGAGGCCCTGATGCTGGCCATGCTGCTGCACGACGTCGGCAAGGGCGGCGATCGGGGGCAGTTGGAGGACGGGGCCATCGCCGCGCGCCGCGCCTGCGACCGCCTCGGGCTCGACCCGCGCCGGATCGAGTTCGTGGTCTGGCTGGTGCGCAACCATCTGGCGCTCAGCGACTACGCCCAGAAGCGCGACGTATCCGACCCTGAGACGGTGCGGGCTTTCACCGAACTGGTCGGCGACCCCGAGCGGCTTCGGACCCTGCTGATCCTGACCGTGGCCGACATCCGCGCTGTCGGCCCGGGGGTCTGGAACGGCTGGAAGGGGCAGCTGATCCGCGATCTCTACCAGCGCACCGAGGCGGTGTTCCGGGGCGAGGACCTCATCCGGGCGGATCCGCTGAACGACTATCCGGCGCTGATGGCGAGGGCCCGGGCCGACGGCGTTGCGGCCGAGGTGCTGGAGAGGCCTTCGGAGGATGAAGACTCGGCGACGCGGGTGGCCGTGGCGGCGACCGACCGGCCGGGCCTGTTCGTCGACCTGGCCGAAGCCCTGGCCGCGGCGGGCGCCGACGTGGTGGGGGCCCGGGTGGCGACGGCGGAGGACGGCGCGGCGCTGGACGTGTTCGAGCTTCAGGACGGCGCCGGCGCGCCCTACGGCCAGGCCGAGCCGCGGCGGATCGCTCGCCTGTTGAAGGCGCTGGAGGCGGCGGCGCGCGGACAACCGGGCCGCGCCCGGCCGTCGGCGGCGCCGTTCAATTCGCGCCGCGCCGCCTTCGACGTGCGGCCGACCACCGTCGTCGACCTGGAACAGAGCCCGAGCGCCGCCGTGGTCGAGGTGTCGGGGGCCGACCGGCCGGGCCTGCTGGCCGACCTGGCCCGGGCGCTGGCCGACGCCGGCCTGTCGATCCGTTCGGCCCATATCGCGGGCTTCGGCGAACGCGCCGTCGACAGCTTCTACGTCACCGACGCCCAGGGCCGGAAGCCGAAGGCGGGGGCGGCGCTGGAGCGGCTGCGGAGCGACCTCGAAATGGTGCTCGACCACAAGGAACGGGGCGGGGCGCCCGTCTCCGCGCCGGTGCGGGCCAGCCTGCGGGACGTGTCGGAGGTCGGCCGGCTGCGTCCGGCGCGGCGACCGGTATCGCGCGGACCGGAAGCACGCTAAGGCGGTCGTCTGCCCTCACCGAGCCCCGCATGAGCCTCGCGCGAAACACCCTTGTCCAATCGACCCTGACGCTGGGCAGCCGCGTGCTCGGCTTCGCCCGCGATATCGCCCTGGCCGCGCGGTTCGGACAGGGGCCGATGATGGACGCCTTCACCACGGCGCTGATGCTGCCCAACATGTTCCGGCGGCTGTTCGCCGAAGGCGCCTTCGCCCAGGCCTTCGTGCCGGTCTATGGCGGCGTCAAGGCGCGCGAGGGCGACGAGGCGGCGGCGGTGACGGCGTCGGAGGCCATGTCCTTCATGCTGGCGGTGGTGGCGGCCTTCTGCATCCTGCTGCAGGTGCTGATGCCGTGGATCATGCCGTGGCTGCTGTCGGCCTACCGCGACGACGCCGAGGTGCTGCGGGCGGCGGTCACGGCGACCCAGCTGGCCATGCCCTACCTCGCCTGCATGACGGTGGCCTCGCTGCTGTCGGGCGTGCTCAACACGGCGGGGAAGTTCGCCCTGTCGGCCGGCGTGCCGGTGTTCCTGAACCTGTGCACCCTCGCTCCGCTGCTGGCCGCCTATCTCGTGCCCGCCCGCCAGCCCGAGGTGTTGCTATGGGTCAGCGCGGCCGTCACCGTCTCGGGCCTGATCCAGGCCGGGCTGCTGTGGTGGGGCGTGCGCCGGCTCGGCGTGGCGCTGCGGATCGGGTGGCCGCGCCTGACTCCGGCGGTGAAGCGGGCGCTGGCGCTGGCGGTGCCCGGGGCGCTGGCCGGCGGGGCCATGCAGGTCAATTCTCTGGTCAGCCAGATGCTGGCCGGGTCGGACGAGGGCGCGCGGTCGGTGCTCTACAACGCCGACCGGTTGTACCAGCTGCCGCTCGGCCTGATCGGGGTGGCGATCGGCCTGGCGCTGGTGCCGCGCCTGACACGGGCCTTCGTGTCCGGGGACCATGAGGGCGGGCGGCGGACGCTGGACGACGGCATCACCCTGGCCATGGCCTTCACCCTGCCGGCCGCGACGGCCCTGCTGGTCATCCCCTTCTTCCTGATCGACGCGACGGTGACGCGGGGCGCCTTCACCAGCGCCGACGCGGCGCGGACCGCCGATGTGCTGCGCCAGTTCGCCTGGGGCGTGCCCGCCTTCGTGCTGGCCAAGGTGCTGACGCCGCCGTTCTTCGCCCGCGAGGATACGCGGCGGCCGATGTATTACGCGGTGGCGGCGGTGATCTTCACGGTGCTGATCGGATCGGCGCTGTTCTTCTGGCTGTCGAGTCTTGGCGTCGACGGAGTGCTGGGCCTGGCCGTCGCCACCAGCCTGTCGGCGTGGATCAATGTGGCCCTGCTGGCGGGGACGCTGGTGCGGGAGGACGCGTGGCGGCCGTCGCCGGCGTTCGTGGCGAGGCTGTCCCGGGTGCTGCTGGCCAGCGCCGTGATGGCCGGCGTGCTGCTGGCGGCCGGCGTCGGCTACGAGACGCTGAGCCGGCTCCTGCTGGCCAAGGAGGTCGCGGTGCTGGTCGTCTGCGGCGTCGGCGCGGTCGTCTACGGCCTGTGCCTGATCCTGTTCCGCGCCGTGACCCCGGCGGAGCTGAGGGCCGTGCTGCGCCGGGAGTCGGGGAGTTCCATCCCGTCCGGTCTGGACTGACCGCCGGGGAGGCGATAAGCGCCATGGCCATGACGACTTCGGGACAGACCCGCGCCGGCCGGCGATGGCGCGGCTGATCTTCACCAGCGCCCCCGCGCGCGACCGCGCGCGCCTGATCCAGCCTTCTTCCCGAGTTCACGCCCCATGACCGACCAGACCCCGGCCCCCTCCGTTCCGGCCTACGGGGGCCCCCGCCGCATCCTGTCCGGCATCCAAGCCTCGGGCGCCCTGCACCTGGGCAACTACCTCGGCGCCCTGAAACGCTTCACCCAGCTGCAGGAGTCCGGCGCGCCCTGCTTCCTGTTCGTGGCCGACCTGCACGCCATCACCGTGTGGCAGGACCCGGCCCTGCTGGCTGCCCAGACGCGCGAGATCGCCGCCGCCTACCTGGCCTCCGGGCTGGACCCGGCGCGGTCGGTGATCTTCCCGCAGTCGGCGGTGCGGGCGCATGCCGACCTGGCGTGGATCTTCAACTGCACAGCCCGGCTCGGCTGGCTGGACCGGATGACCCAGTTCAAGGAGAAGTCCGGCAAGCACAAGGAGCGCTCGTCGGTGGGCCTCTACACCTATCCGGTGCTGCAGGCGGCCGACATCCTGCTCTACAAGGCCACCGAGGTGCCGACCGGCGAGGACCAGAAGCAGCATCTCGAGCTGACCCGCGACATCGCCGCCAAGTTCAACAACGACTTCGGCGTGCCCGGCTTCTTCCCGTTGCCGGAGCCGCTGACCCAGGGGCCGGCGCCACGGGTGATGAGCCTGCGCGACGGGGCGGCCAAGATGAGCAAGTCCGATCCCTCGGACCAGTCGCGCATCAACCTGACCGACGACGCCGACGCGATCACGGCCAAGATCCGCAAGGCACGGACCGACCCGGAGCCGCTGCCGGAGACGGTCGAGGAGCTGGACGCCCGGCCCGAGGCGAAGAACCTGGTGACCATCTACGCCGCCCTCGCGGACCTGACGCGGGAGCAGGTGCTGGCCGAGTTCGGCGGGCAGGGCTTCGGCGCCTTCAAGCCGGCGTTGGCCGACCTCGCCGTGGCCTCGATGGCCCCGGTGACGGCCGAGATGCGCCGCCTGATGGACGACCCGGCCGAGATCGACCGGGTGCTCAAGGACGGGGCCGAACGCGCCGCCGCCATCGCCGATCCGGTGCTCGACGAGGTCAAGAAGATCGTCGGCTTCTGGCGCGCGTGAGCGCGGTTTCCGGACCTCGCGCGACGGCCGTGGCTGACGACGCGCGTGTCACCCGCTAGAGCGGGGTCATGAGCGTCAACCATCCCCTCGACCGGCCGGCCCTGAACGCCCTGACGAGGCGACAGGCGCATCTGGCCATCACCGACGGTCCGGCGACCCGTTTCGATCCGGCCTATGCCCTGTTCGCGGCGGTGCAGGGGAACAACCCCGACTGGAGCGCGCTCCAGCGGCTGGCGCGCGCGACGGGACCGCTCGCCCTGTTCGAGGCGGCCGCGCCCGAGCCGCCCGGGTTCGAGCCGCTCGACCACATTCCCTGCCTCCAGATGCTCTGCGACGCCCTGACCCCCGGCGGGCGGGAGGTTGACGTCGTGGAGCTGACGGACGCCGACGGACCGGAGATGCTGGCGTTGGCGACCCTGACCCGCCCAGGTCCCTTCCTCGAAAAGACCCACCAGCTCGGCCCGTTCGTCGGCGTGCGGCGCGAGGGCCGTCTGGTCGCCATGGCGGGGGAACGGCTCAGTCTCGACGGCCACGGCGAGGTCAGCGGGGTCTGCACCCATCCCGACGCGCGCGGGCAGGGTCTCGCGGGCGCCCTGACGCGGATCGTGACGACGCGCATCCTGCAGCGGGGCGAAACCGCCCTCCTGCATGCGCGCGCCGCCCACGTCGAAACCATCGCCTTCTATGAGACGCTGGGATTCAGACCCCGGGCGCGGATCGACTACCGGCTGCTCGCTGCGGTCGACTGAGCACCCCGGCCCGGCGGGAGGGTCCGGGATGGCAGGGTTCGCCCTGAAAATTCGGCCCCGTCGCTTCATGAACAATTGCGGGGCATGTCCCGGTGATGGGATCGCCGCGCCTGGGCGGTGACGGCGGAGTTCTGAAGCTGTCAAAGACCAGGCCCGGCGGGCGTTTCTCCAGTATGCACGGGCCTGCGTCAGAAGCGGACGTGGGAGAGAATCGAGTCGGTTTGCCGGCGGCTTCGATGTGACCGGGAGTGTCGGAATGACGCGCGAAGTGTCGGGATGACAGGGTACGGGTTGGCAGGGTTTTCGGGAAAGGAGACCCTCTCCCATCGGGAGAGGGCTATTCGATGCAGTCCAGCCGGGCGATGAAGAAGCCGTCGAGGCCACCCTTCTCCGCCCACATCGAGGGCAGGATGCGCAGCCAGCCTTCAGGGGTCAGGGCCTCGTCGGGGGCGCCGAGCTCGGCCGGGACGGCGGGGGCGGTCTTGAAGGCGGGGTTGCGGCGCAGGAAGGCGATGACCTGGGTCTCGCCCTCTTCGCGCTCCAGCGAACAGACGCAATAGACCAGCCGGCCGCCCGGCTTCACCCGAAGGGCGGCGGCGTCGAGCAGGCGGTGCTGGACATCGGCCAGCTTGGCCACATCGGCGGGCTTGGTGGCGCGCAGGACCTCGGGATTGCGCCGGAAGGTGCCGGTGGAGGTGCAGGGGGCGTCGAGCAGGACGGCGTCGAAGACGCGCGGGTCGTCCCAGTCCTCGGCCGGCGTGGCCACGACCTCGGCGGCCAGGCGGGTGCGGGCCAGGTTGGCTTCGAGCCGCTTCAGGCGGGTCGCGGACCGGTCCAGCGCGACGACCGCGGCGCCGGCGGCGGCCAGTTGCAGGGTCTTGCCGCCGGGCGCGGCGCAGAAGTCGACGACGGTCTCGCCGGCTTTCGGGGCCAGCAGGCGGGCCGCGACCGCGGCGGCGGCGTCCTGCACCCACCAGGTTCCGTCGTCGAAGCCGGGCCAGCCGGCCACGTCGCCGCGCCGTCCGGTGCGCACGGTCCCGCCGGGCAGGACTTCCCCGTCCACCGCGTCGGCGACGGCGGCGGGATCGACCTCCGGCTTGATGCTGAGGTCGGTGGCCGGCTCCTCGCGGGTGGCCAGCGCCAGCCCGGCCAGGGCGGGCTCGCCGTAGGTCGCCCGCCAGCGCGCCGACAGCCAGTCGGGCAGGTTGGACTCGGCCGTGGTCAGGCCGGGGCCCTCGCGCTCGATGCCGCGCAGGACGGCGTTGACGAGATTCTTGTAGGGGCGGGTCTTCGGATCGCGCTCGGCCAGCTTCACGGCGGTGGAGACGGCGGCGAAGGCGGGGGTCTCGAGCACCAGGGTCTGGGCCAGGGCGACGCGCAGAATGGTGCGCACCGCCAGCGGCGGACCCTTCTGGAGCTTGCGGTCGAGGATCTGGTCGATCTCGCCCAGCCGGCGCAGGGCGGCCATGGCTACGGCGCGGGCGAAGGCGCGGTCGGGGCCGGGCAGGTCGGCGACCTCGCGGAACGACAGGGCGGCGTCCAGCCCGCCACGGCCTTCCAGCGCCGCGTTGAGCAGCACGCCGGCGGCCAGCCGCGCCTCGACGCCGATGTCGGCGGCCTCGTCGCGGGGCTGTTCGACCTTCGGCGGACGCGGCCCGCGCGACTTCTCGGCCATGCGGCGGCCGCGGGCGGCCGAGCTGCGGCCCCCGGTCGGTTCGCGGCTCACACCGACACCTGCGTGCCCAGTTCGACCACCCGCCCCGGGGGGATGTGGAAGAAGTCGGTCGGATTGGCCGCGTTGCGCATCAGGAAGATATACAGACGGTCCTGCCAAAGGGGCATGCCCTGGTTGGCCGACGGCACCAGCGAGCGGCGGCCGAGGAAGAAGCTGGTCGACATGATGTCGAACTTCAGCCCCTGCTGCTTGCGGCACAGATTGAGCGCCTTGGGCACGTTGGGCCGCTCCATGAAGCCGTAGGAGACGATCAGCTTCTTGAAGTCGTCCGAGATCGGCTCGATCCTGACCCGGTCGGCCGCGGAGACGCGCGGCCGGTCCGTGGTGCGCACGGTCAGGATGACGTTCTTCTCATGCAGCACCTTGTTGTGCTTGAGATTGTGCATCAGCGCGACCGGGGCGATGTCCGGGTCCGAGGTCAGGAAGATAGCCGTGCCGGGGGCCCGGTGCGGCGGCCTGGCGCGCAGCATCTCGATCAGGTCGGCGAGCGGCAGGCTGTCCTTGCGGGTCTTGGCGGTGACGATCTGCGTGCCGCGCACCCAGGTCCACATGATCAGGATCAGGATCACGCCGAGCGCCAGCGGGAACCAGGCGCCCTGCGGGATTTTCAGCAGGTTCGAGGTCAGGAAGACCAGATCGATGACCAGGAAGGGCGCGAGCGCGGCGAGGCTGACCGGCAGGCTCCACTTCCACAGCCGGCGCACGATGAACCAGGCCAGCAGGGTGTCGACGAACATCGAGCCGGTCACCGCGATGCCGTAGGCGGCGGCCAGGGCGGTGGAGGTCTGGAAGGTCGCCACCAGCGCCAGAACGCCGACCATCAGCATCAGGTTGACCGACGGCACGAAGATCTGGCCGGCCTGGCTTTCCGAGGTGTTGCGGATGTCGATGCGGGGCAGCAGGCCCAGCTGGACCGCCTGCTGGGTGACGGAGAAGGCGCCGGTGATGACCGCCTGCGAGGCGATGACCGTGGCGATGGTGGCCATGATCAGGACCGGCCAGTAGGCGAACTCGGGCACCATCTTCCAGAACGGATTGGCGAGCGCCGCCGGTTCGGCCAGCACCAGGGCGCCCTGGCCGAGATAGTTGAGGGTCAGGCAGGGCAGGACGAAGATCAGCCAACCCTGCCGGATCGGCGCCTTGCCGAAATGACCCATGTCCGCGTAGAGCGCCTCGGCGCCGGTCACCGCGAGGAAGACGCTGCCGAGGATGACGAAGCCGAGGAAGCCGTTGTCGATCAGGAACAGCACGCCGTAGTGCGGCGACAGGGCGCGCAGGATCGAGATGTCGTCGAAGATGTGCCACAGGCCGAGGCCGGCCAGGATCAGGAACCAGACCGCTGTCAGCGGGCCGAAGTAGCGGGCCACGCTGGCGGTGCCGCGCGACTGGATCATGAACAGGGCGATCAGGATGCCCGCCGCGATGGGCAGGATGAAGGGGCTGAGGGAGCTGCCGATCCCCGGCGCGTCGCGCAGGCCCTCGACCGCCGAGACGACCGAGATGGCCGGGGTGATCACCCCGTCGCCATAGAACAACGCCGCGCCGCAAACGCCGAGCAGGAAGACCAGGCCCGAGCGTCGGCCCATGGCCCGCTGGGCCAGCGCCATCAGGGCCAGGGTGCCGCCCTCGCCCTTGTTGTCGGCCTTCATCAGAAAGACGACGTATTTCAGGGTCACGACCAGGATCAGCGCCCAGAACACCAGCGAAACCACGCCCAGCACGGCCAGCTCGGCCGTGCCGCCGCTGCGGCTGTGGTGCAGCGCCTCGCGCATGGCGTAGAGCGGGCTGGTGCCGATGTCGCCGAACACCACGCCGATGGCGCCGATGATCAGGCCCCATTTGCCGGCCTTGACGTGACCGCCTTCGCCGGCCGCCGCGGGGTGCGGGTGGGCCGGTGCGACGGACTTGTCCTGGGGGGAGGGGGAATTCGCGGCGGGCTTGCCGTCTTCACCTTGGGGAGGGGCCCCGACCATGAAGTGCCTCCGGGACGCCGCAACAGTGCGGTTCCCATCAAACGAGCGGCGAGCCTTTAGGCCCTTTCATCCGCCGGTTCAATCGTGCTGCAGGTGCGAAGGTTGCACCGGCCGCAGCGGTCCGGGAGGCCCCGGGGAGTTGAACGACGCCGGCGAACGGGCCCCCGTTTGTGAAAGCGCCGCCGACATCCTATCTTGTGGATAACGCCATGTCAGACAGCCAACGATTTCCCGTCGCCGCCCACGCCCTGGCCTATCTGGCCCACAAGGGCGCCTACTCGCCGGCCGAGGCCGCGCCGAGCGCGGTTCTGGCCGCCTCGATCCCGACCAATCCGGTGGTGGTGCGGCGCGTGACGGCGCTGCTGGCCAAGGCCGGGCTGATCGCCACCCGGCCCGGCGTTTCGGGCGGGGCCTGGCTGCTGCACCGGCCCGAAGCCATCACACTGGACGCGGTGTTGCGGGCCGTGAACGGGTGCGCCCACCTCGGCTCGCCGCCCGCTGGGGCGCAGAACTGCCCGGTCAGCACCCACATTCCCCGACAGGTGGCCAAGGCCCTGACCGCCGCCGACCGCGCCGCCGGCGAGGCGCTGGCCAAGATCACCATCGCCGACCTGCTGGCCGAGGACCCGCCGTCGCTGGCGGCCTTCGCGCCGCATTCGTCCTGCCCCGTTGCGGCCTGAGTTCGGGGACCGCGTGAAGTCCAACGTCCGCCGGACGGCCCTGATCACCGGCGCCTCCGCCGGGATCGGCGCGGCGCTGGCCCGGGTGTACGCGGCCGAAGGCTGGGACCTGATCCTCACCGCCCGCCGCCAAGCGCCGCTGCAGGCGCTCGCGGCCGAACTGGCCGGACGGGGCGCGGCCGTGGCCGTCATCCCCGAAGATCTCGCCGACCCGGACGCGCCGCGCCGCCTGTTCGAGGCGATCAGGGCGAAGGGCCTTGCGGTCGACGGCCTGGTCAACAACGCCGGCTTCAGCCGCACGGCCGGCTTCCTCGAAGCGGAGCCGGAGGCGCACGCGGCGATGATCCGGGTCATGCTGACCGCGCCGGTCGAGCTCGCCCGGCTGTTCGCCCCCGGGATGGTCGGGCGGGGCTATGGCCGCATTCTCAATGTCGCCTCGCTGGCCGGACGGATGCCGGCGACCGGGGGCGACACCCTGTACGGGCCGATCAAGAGCTTCCTGATCAAGGCCTCGCAGGGGCTTCATCTGGAGCTGCGCGGGACCGGGGTGCACGTCACCGCCCTGTGCCCCGGCTACACCCTGACCGAATTCCACGACGCCAACGGCACGCGGGCGGAGGTCTCGGCGGCCTGGCCGGGCTGGATGTGGATGGATGCGGAGCGGGTGGCGCGCATCGGCTACGATGCGGTCGAGGCCAACCGGCCGAGCGTCACGCCGGGGGTGATGAACAACCTGCTGGCGGGGCTGGCCAAACACCTGCCGGACCGGCTGGCGCTGGCCATGGTCGGCGGGCACGCCAGGCGGCTGAAGCGGATCTAGTGTCCGCCGGTCGGGTAGGGCGTCGTGGCGATGGTGCTGAACATGCCCGGGATGGCTTCCGACAGGCCGGAGAGCATGAACTGGATGGCCAGGGCGCACAGGATCAGGCCCAGCACCCGGACGACGACCGCCATGCCGACGTCGCCGAGCAGGCGGCTTAGCGGACCGGTCAGGGCGAAGCAGACGAAGCTGACGAAGCCGACCGCCCCGATGGCCGCGAGGGCGGCCATGGTCCCGGTCGGGCCGATCTGCTCGCCCTCGCCGGCGACGATGATGACCGTCGAGATGGCCCCGGGGCCGATCACCAGCGGGATGGCGAAGGGCACGATCAGCCGCTTGAAGCGGCGCCGGGCGTAGCCGCGCACGTCGAGCGCGTCCGAGGAGGCGTCGGCGTCGGCGAACATCTTGAGGAAGTCTTCGCGCACCATGTCGAGGCCGAGCAGCAGCAGGAGGATGCCGCCGGCGATGCGGAAGGCGGCCATGGAGATGCCGAAGAACTGCAGCAGCGCCAAGCCGGTGAACAGGAAGAAGGCCAGAAAGACCACGGCGAAGAGGCAGATCAGCGCCGAGACCGAGATGCGCTGACGCAGCGACGCGCCCGCCGTGGCGGCGGCGAAGATCGGCAGGTTGCCGATCGGGTCCATCAGGGCGAACAGGGCCACGAACAGGTTGACGCCCAGATCGACCGCGTTCATGTGCTGACCTCGCCCTGCAATTCACCGTTCACGGCCATCAAGGCTGACGCCCGCGCGCGCGTCCAGTCCTGATTGAGCCAAAGGAGCGACGTCATGACGACCCTGTTGACCGACCCCCGCCTGATCGTCGGCCTGGACCTGCCGTCGATCGACGCGGCGCGGGCCATGGTGGAGCGGCTGGGGGCGACGGTGTCGGCCTACAAGGTCGGGCTCACCCTGCTGGCGCGGCCGGGCGGCGTGGCCTTCGCCCACGAACTGCGGGCCGCCGGCAAGGCGGTGTTCCAGGACTGGAAGCTGCACGACATCGGGGCCCAGGTGGAGGGCGCGGCGCGAGCCGTGGCCGAGGGCGGCTGCGACCTGCTGACCGTCCACGCCGAGCCGCAGGTGATGCGCGGCGCGGTCAAGGGGCGCGACGCGGCGGGAACGGCCACGAAACTGCTGGCGGTGACGGTGCTGACCAGCCTGTCGGACGCCGACCTGGCCGAGATCGGCTATGGTTTCGTCGCCGGCGACCTGGTCGAGCGACGGGTGCGGCAGGCGCTGGATTGCGGCGTCGACGGCGTGGTGTCGAGCCCGCTGGAGGCGGCCCGGGCCCGGGCGCTGGCGGACGCGGCGGGCCGGCCGGACTTCCTGATCGTCACGCCCGGGGTGCGCCCCGAGGGCGCGGACAAGGGCGACCAGCAGCGGGTGGCGACGCCGCGCGCGGCGCTGCAGGCGGGCGCGAGCCATCTGGTCGTGGCCCGGCCGGTGGTGGCGGCCGACGATCCGTTGTCGGCGGCTTCGGCCATCGTCGGGTCGATCGCGGGGGTCTAGCCGCGCTCTCCGGGTTCCTGCCGGTACTGCTGGCGGGGCGGTTCGGGGCGCGGCTCGTAGGGCCGCGGATACGACGGCGGCTCATAGCGCGGCGGCTCGGGCAGGTAGGCCGGCGGATAGGGGGCCGGACCGCGGTCATGGCAGTCGCAGTCGCGGCCCTCGATATAGCCGCGCTCGTAATCGCCGATGCCGTAGTCCGGATCCTCGACCGGCCCGTCATAGGCGTAGGTCCCGTACTCCTCGTAGGCCACGTATTCCTCGTAGCTTTCGTAGGACTGGTGCGACCGCTCTTCCCGGGCGTCGTGGCGTTCGCTGTAGCCGTAGCGGCCGCCGCGGTCGTCGGTGTCGTACGCGTGTTCATAGCGGCCGCCGCAGGAGGGCGGGCGGCGTCCGTCGCGCCCGAAGCCGGTGACCATATAGCCGAACGGCGCGCTGGCGCAGGCGAGCACGCGGCGGTCGATGTCGTAGTAGACCGGCGCGCCGACATAGCCGTAGCCGCCCGCGTCGCCGCCATAGCCGCCGCCGACATAGACGGTTCCGCCGTAGCCGCGGCCGCGGGCGCCGCCGACATCATAGGTGCGGGCGTTGAAATGCGAGGTCGCGGAGGCCTCGGCCGAGGCGCGGGCGTGGGCGTTCACATTGATGTTCACATTGCGCGAGCCGCCGCCGTGGCCGCAGCAGGGTCCGGCCGGCGGTCCGGGCGGAGGGTTGTGATGGCCGCCGCCCCTCGGATCGCCGGCCAGGGCGGGTCCCGCCGCGAGAAGGGCGAGGATGGCGGAAAGCGTTAACGCGCGCATGACACGGACTCCGGAGACTGGAGCCACTCTAAGTTATTGGAAAGAAAAGGGTCCGGAATGCACCGAGGGGGCGAAATCGGGGCCGTGTCATTCCCCCCGACGGAGTCGGCGCTAACCCTTCGGCCTCAGAAGTCGACGGCGAGACCCTTCTTCTCCCAGTCGCCGTAGCGGGTCGGTTCGGGTCCGCGCGGGCCGCCGTGCTCGGGCTGCAGCGCTGTCCCGGCCTCGGCCGCGCGGCGCCCGGCCGCCTCCAGCAGGGCCCGGCGCGCGGCGTCGCCCAGCGGCCGCTCCGGCGTGGCGTGCGGCACGTCGGTGTTGAAGGCGGGGGCGTTGAAGGCGGCGTCGTCGGGGGTGGGTTGATCGGTCACAGCGGTCCTGCCTTGAGCCAAAGCCCGGGACTGCACAAGTTAGCGCCCGTCGCCCGCCGCGCCAGAGCCGATCGAGTTTTTCCCGCCTATGAACCACCTCAAGACCTTCGCCCTGCTGGCCGCCCTGACCGCGCTGTTCGCCGGCCTCGGCTATCTGATCGGCGGCGCGACGGGCATGCTGATCGCCCTGGTCGTCGCCGGGGGCATGAACCTGTTCAGCTACTGGAACGCCGACAAGATCGTCCTGAAGATGTACCGGGCCCAGCCGGTCGACGAGAGTCATCCCAATGCGGTGGTTCGCGCCTATGTCGGCGACGTGGTGCAGATGGCGCGGGACGCCGGCCTGCCGCGTCCGGTTGTGGCCATCATCCCCAACGACCAGCCCAACGCCTTCGCCACCGGCCGCAATCCGGAGAACGCCGCCGTGTGCGCCACCACCGGCCTGCTCGACATGCTGACCCGTGAGGAGATCCGCGGAGTCATGGCGCACGAGCTGGCCCATGTGAAGAACCGCGACACCCTGACCATGACGGTGACCGCCACCGTGGCGGGGGCGATCGCGGCCCTGGCCAATTTCGCCCTGTTCTTCGGCGGCGGCGACGACCGCGAGCGGCCGGGCGGCCTGATCGGCGCCCTGGCGCTGATGATCCTCGCGCCGATGGCGGCCGGGCTGGTGCAGATGGCCATCAGCCGGACCCGCGAATACGAGGCCGACCGGGTCGGGGCCGAGATCGCCGACGACCCCGCGTCGCTGGCCTCGGCCCTGCAGAAGATCGAGGGGTATTCGAAGCGCATCGTCAACGTCACCGCCGAGCGCAATCCGGCCTCGGGCCAGCTGTTCATCATCAACCCTCTGGCGGGACGCGGCGCCGACAACCTGTTCTCGACCCACCCCAACACCGGCAACCGCGTGCGGGCGCTGATGGAGCTGGGGGCGAGGATGGGGTTGGGACCGCGTCCTGCTGTGGCGCCCGCCACGGCCGGGATGTCCACCTCCGTCTCGAAGACGCCGCCGGTGCGAGCCTCGACCAGCGTCCCATCGACGCCGCCGGATCGTCGCGGTCCCTGGGGCTGACCCGTCCCTGCCCGAACCTTGCCGCCGGGCGTCGCGCTGTTAAGGTCCGGCCATGGCGGATGAACTCGAGACCGTCGAGGACGCCGCGGCGACCTTGCTCAACGGCGTGATGATCACCTTGCTGGGCGCGGCCCTGCCGGCGTTGTTCGTCTGGCAGGCCATCCGCCAGTGGGGATCCTGGACGCTCGACCCGAGCTGGGCGACGTTTGCGGACGCCGCGCCGCTGGTGTTCCTGTCGATCTTCAGTCTGCAGTTCGTCCGGTGCGGTATCGGCCTGGCCCGACGCGGCGGCTCGGCTCTCGTGCGACGGCGACCTCCAGCGGCCGGGGCGGACTGAAACGTCGCTCCCGGCCCGCCGCAATCCCGCCCTTGCATCGCCGGGCGTCTGGTCCTTTAAGCGCGCGCAGCGCCTCCCCGCGTTCGACCAAGGACCTCCTCATGACCCTGCCCGCGCCCAAGAAGGTCGTGCTCGCCTATTCCGGCGGGCTGGACACCTCGATCATCCTCAAATGGCTGCAGACCGAATACGGCGCGGAGGTCGTGACCTTCACCGCCGACCTCGGCCAGGGCGAGGAGCTGGCGCCGGCGAAGGAGAAGGCGCTCAAGCTGGGCATCAAGCCCGAGAACATCTTCATCGACGACCTGCGCGAGGAGTTCGTGCGCGACTACGTCTTCCCGATGTTCCGCGCCAACGCCCTGTACGAGGGGCAATACCTGCTCGGCACCTCGATCGCCCGGCCGCTGATCGCCAAGCGCCAGATCGAGATCGCCCGCCAGGTCGGCGCCGACGCCGTCTGTCACGGCGCCACCGGCAAGGGCAACGACCAGGTCCGCTTCGAGCTGGGCTACTATGCGCTGGAGCCCGACATCCGGGTCGTGGCGCCGTGGCGCGAGTGGGACTTCAAGTCGCGCGAACACCTGCTCGACTTCGCCGAGAAGCACCAGATCCCGATCTCCAAGGACAAGCGCGGCGAGGCCCCGTTCAGCGTCGACGCCAACCTTCTGCACTCCTCGTCCGAGGGCAAGGTGCTGGAGGACCCGGCGGTCGAGGCCCCCGAGTTCGTGCACCAGCGCACGATCAGCCCTGAGGATGCGCCGGACACGCCGACTGTCATCACCATCGGCTTCGAGAAGGGCGATGCGGTCTCGATCAACGGCGAGGCGATGAGCCCGGCGACCCTGCTGACCGCCCTCAACCAGCATGGCCACGACAATGGCATCGGCCGTCTGGATCTGGTCGAGAACCGCTTCGTCGGCATGAAGTCGCGCGGCGTCTACGAGACCCCTGGCGGGACCATCCTGCTGGCGGCGCACCGGGGCATGGAGTCGATCACCCTCGACCGCGGCGCCATGCACCTGAAGGACGAGCTGGCGGTCAAATACGCCCACCTGATCTACAACGGCTTCTGGTTCTCGCCCGAGCGCGAGATGCTGCAGGCTGCGATCGACCATTCGCAGGCGAAGGTGTCGGGCACGGTCCGGGTCAAGCTCTACAAGGGCAATGCGACGGTGATCGGCCGCGAGAGCCCGCACAGCCTGTACGACCAGGAGCTGGTCACCTTCGAGGACGGGGCCGTGGCCTACGACCAGAAGGACGCCGCCGGCTTCATCAAGCTGAACGCCCTGCGCCTGCGCGTGCTGGGCAAGCGGGACCAGCGCGACCGGGACTGACGCGAATCTACCGGGGGACGGCCGTCAGAAATGGCCTCGTGCTCGCCCCGGTTTGGCGCCACCCTGCGCGCAGGAGCATGGGCTCCTTCGACGCATCAGGAACCCGTCATGTCTCTTCGCATCGTTCTCGCCGCTTCCGCCGTTCTGGCCTTCGCCGCGCCTGCCTTCGCCCAGGACGCCCCCGCCGCGCCGCCAGCCGCCGAGGCCGCCGATCCGGCCGAAGCGGCGCTGGAGGCCAGGAGCGAGGTCTTCCAGGCCCGCATGGAGGCCATGGGCGGCGAGATGGAGGCTGCGATCGCGGCCGGCGGCGATCAGGCCCGCATCACCGCTTCGCTCGACGCCATTGTGGCCCAGTACCAGCCCGAGGCGGATGCCTTCGCCGGCGAGCTTCAGGCCTTCTTCGACGCCAAGGCGAGCACGGGGACCGAGGAAGAGAAGACCCAGATGGCCGCGGCCGCGGCCCAGGTCATCCCGATGATCAGGGGCATTCCCGCCATGGTTCGCGGTCAGGTCGAAACGGCGGCCGGCGCCGCCGCCGGAGCCGCGGCCGGTGCGGCGCCCTCGCCCGCCCCGGCCGAGTAAGACCCGCGCGAAGGGGGCGGCGGGCGCAGGCGTCCGCCGCCTTACCGCGATTTCACTTGAGGCGGAGCGGCGTTGGGCGGAGTTTGCGCGGGTCCTTCAGGAGCCCCGCCATGATCAAGGCCCTTTCCCTCGCCGCCGCCCTCGCCATCCTGCCGCTCTCGGCCGCCGCCGCGCAGGAACCGGAGACCACCGGGGCCGCTGCTACCGCCGCCGAAGCCGCCATCGAGGCCGCCGCCGAGCGATTCGAGCTGCGCATGGAGGAATTCGGCGAGCGCGCCGAGGCCCTCAGCGCCGACGAGAGCCTGCCCGAGGAACAGCGCGAGGCCCGTGTCGCCGCCCTGTGGGGCGAATATGCGCCGGATGTCCAGGCCTTCACCGCCGTGGTCACCGAACACGCCGCGACGATCGCCGGCCAGGCCCTGGCCGAGGTCGACATCGAGGCGCTGGTCGCCGAAGCCATGTCCGAGGTCAACATGTCCGGGGCCATGGCCATGGCCGGCGGCATGGCCGCCAACGGCTCCTGGGCGTCCAACGATCCCGAGCACATGGCCACCTACGGTCTGATGGCCGACTACGCCATCGGCGGCGCCCTGGACGAGGTCGACGAGGCCATGGACGAGCTCGACGCCGCCACGGCGGAGATCGCCGTCGAGGCCGAAATCGCGCCGGCGGAACCCGCCGCCGACTGATCCCGCTTGACCCGGGAGACGTGTGACGCGACACGGCGGCGATGTCCGGCCTGCCCGTCGATCCGCGCCTCTATCTGACCTTCCTCGGAGTCATGGCCGTGATGGCCTGGACGCCCGGGCCCGCCAACCTGTTTTCGGTGGCCAACGGCGTCCAGCGCGGACCCGCCGCCGCCATGGCCGGCGTGATCGGCATGAACGCCGCGACCCTGGTCTGGTTCGCGGCCGCGGCGCTGGGGCTCGGGGCGCTGGTGATCGCGTTTCCCGAGGTGTTCCGGCTGATCTCCATCGGCGGGGCGCTGTATGTGGCGTGGCTGGGGGTCAACGCCCTGCGCGGGGCGTTCCGCACCGCCGCCGACCCGCACGCGCCGATCATCCGGTTGGGCCGCAGCGCCCTGGTGGACGGCTTCATGGTCCAGATCGCCAACCCCAAGGCGGTGTTGTTCTTCACCGCCGTGCTGCCGCCGTTCCTCGACGTAGACCGGCCGGCGGCGGCGCAGCTGGCCCTGTTCGCGGTCGCCACCATCGGCATGGACGTGCTCTCGATGTCCGCCTACGGTCTGGGTGGGGCGGCGCTGGCCCGTCGCATGTCGGAGCCGCGTTTTCAGCGCGGCTTCGCCTTGGTCACCGGCGGCCTGCTGCTGGCGGCGTCGGTGCTTATTGTCTCGCGATTATAAAGGCTTGTTGCCCGGCGGAACCGCGTTGTTCATGTGCCGTTCAGCAGGAAAGGCGTCTGCTGGGCGCCCAAGGAGAATTCAGATGAAGACCCGCGTCCTCAAGCCCGTCCTGCTGGCCATGACGGCGGCGCTGGCCCTTTCGGCCTGCGCGACGGCGACTCCCTACGGCCCGGCTGGACAGGGCAGCCGCTACGGCTATTCCGACGTGCGGATCGACGAGACCCGCTTCCGCGTCAGCTTCGCCGGCAATTCGGTGACCTCGCGCGAGCAGGTCGAGATGGGCCTGCTGCTGCGCGCCGCCGAGGTGACGCTTGAGAGCGGCCACGACTGGTTCGCCACGGTCAACCGCGCCACCGACCGCGATGTGCGCTATTCGGCCTCGCCCGACCCGTTCTACTATGACCGCTACAGCCCGTTCTGGGGCCCGTCATGGCGCTACTACCGCCGCGGCTTCTGGAGCCCGTGGTACGATCCGTTCGGTCCGAGCATGGATATCCGCGAGATCGACCGCTACGAGGCCACCGCCGAGATCGTGGTCGGGAACGGGCCCAAGCCCGCCGGCGATCCGAACGCCTTCGACGCCCGCGAGGTGATCCAGAACCTCGGACCGCGGGTGCCGCGGCCGGTGTAGGAGCGAGGGATTGGGGAAGAGGGATTAGGGATTAGGATCGGGGCGACCAGCACCCCACCTCCCTGACCTCTCATCCCTAATCCCTAATCCCTATCCCAGCCTCGGCGCCTTCAGCCGCCGCTTGTTCGTATGCGTCTCGGGCGCCGCGCCCAGGTCCTCGGGCAGCTCGCCCTTGAAGTAGAAGCGCTGCCACGCCTCCTTGGCGGCGTCGGGGTCGCCCGAGGCCAGCCGCTTGTTGAAGTCCGTGCGCTGGCGGTTCCAGGCCTCGAACTGGCCCTTCATCACCGGGTTGGACTCGATCGAGCGGATCACCGGTTCGAAGGCCTCGGCCTTGCGGTGCTCGATCGGGGTGATGAAGCAGAACGGCTCGCCGCGCTCGAACTTGACCCGGCCCGGGCGGGTGAAGATCCAGTTCATGGTGAAGGGGAAGGGCAGCCAGTCGGTCTCGACCAGGCCGGTCAGGGGGGCGATGCCGTCCTTGACGTGATTGGGCGCGCCGGTGACCAGCAGGCCCCAGCCCGGGGGCGTCCGGAACAGATACTGCGGATGCAGGGTCATCACCCCGCGCGAGAAGTGCGAGGTGACGAAGTGGTGCAGGTTGGGCGAATGCCGGTCGGGGGTGATGACGATGTCGTTCTGGCTGGGTCCGCCGTTCCATTCGGCGGTGAAGCCGATCGGACACAGCACCTCCCAGCCGGTGGTGTTGGCCATGGTCAGCGGCAGGCAGCGGTAGGGGTGGCGGCTGGGGAAGGCGTCCATCCAGTCGCGCGGCTGGCGGCCCGGCACCAGGTCGCACGGCTGGTCCGACATCGGGTAGCATTCCAGTTCCACGGCGGCGCTCCGGAGGGTATCGGGGATGGTTCTCATCCCTAGCGGGGCCCCATGACCCAAGACAAGCCGCCCGCCTTCGACCGCGACCGCCTGCTGGCGTGGATGGCGGCGAACGGCGTGGCGCAGACGACGCACGACCATCCGGCGGTGTTCCGCGTCGAGGAGGGGCTGGAGCTGAAGGCCGCCCTGCCCGGGGCGCACACCAAGAACCTGTTCCTCAAGGACAAGAAGGGGAAGCTGTGGCTGATCTCGGCCCGGCAGGACACGATCATCGACCTGAAGCGGGCGCCCAAGACGATCGGCTCGGACCGGCTGTCGTTCGGAAACGAGGGGCTGCTCTATGAGACCCTCGGCCTGACGCCGGGCTCGGTGACGGCGCTCGGCCTGATCAATGACGCCGTCCAGCGCGTGACCTTCGTCCTCGACAAGGCCCTGTGGGACGCGGATGTGGTCAACTTCCATCCCCTGACCAACACGGCGACGACGGCGCTGACGCAGGACGCGTTCCGGCGCTTCCTGGCGTTGATCGGGCGGGAGCCGATCGTGGTCGATTTCGATCAGTTGGCGGGCTGATCGGACGGTTCCGGGCTCCGTTGTGATCCGTCGGCGACACGGAAAAGCGCCGCCGAGGTGAGCCAGAGAAGCGAAAAGCCGCCGCTGAAAAGCAGAGCATTTGTGGAGGCGCCGGGCTGGCTCGCCGTGGATGGCGCCGTGGCGGTCAGAAGGCCGAGCGCCGCATGCATCACGGCCACCCCAGCATGGTTCGCGCCATGCCGGAGGCCCGGAACATGGCCGCGAAACTCCCCACGCCCGCCGCGAGGATGACCATGAAATACCCCTCGGCCGAACCGTCGTCGCGCACCACGGTCGTCCATACGGTCAGAAGCGAGGTTACGGCCGCCACGGCGAGCCCCGCCGTGAAAGCCCAACCAGTCTTGTCGGATCGAGTCATGTTTCCTGCTCCTCATCTCCGGTGATGAACCATGGCCACGCTAGGGGGCCCGTTCCGGCGACGTCATGAGGGAACCATGAGCAAGTCGTGAGCGCGGAGCCGGGGCGGCGCGTTTCCGAGCGGCTGGGCCGCCGGACCCGTTTCGCCACTCGATCGCTCGACCGAGGTTCTATCCCGCCGCGGACAATGCTAGAGCCCCGCGCGTCTCCCCGACCTCCAGCATACGGACGCCGCCATGCCCGCCGCTCCCGACTTTCCCCCCGCGCCCGACCGCGTGGCGCCGAAGCGCGCGCTGATCTCGCTGAGCGACAAGACCGGGCTGGAGGACGCGGCCCGCGCCCTGCACGACCTCGGCGTCGAACTGGTCTCGACCGGCGGCACCCGCGCCGCCATCGCCGGCTTCGGCCTGCCGGTGAAGGACGTCGCCGACCTGACCGGCTTCCCCGAGATGATGGACGGCCGGGTCAAGACGCTGCACCCGGTGGTGCACGGCGGCCTGCTCGGGGTGCGCGACGAACCCTCGCATGCGCAGGCGATGACCGAACACGGCATCGGCGGCATCGATATCGCCTGGATCGACCTCTATCCGTTCGAGGCGACCGTGGCGGCGGGCGGCGGCTTCGAGGCGGCGGTCGAGAACATCGACATCGGCGGCCCGGCCATGATCCGCTCGGCCTCGAAGAACCACGGCTACGTCGCCGTCTGCGTCGACAAGGCCGGTCTGGACGAGGTGCTGGCCGCGCTGAAGGCCGACGGCGCCACCTCGCTGGACCTGCGCAAACGCCTCGCCGCCCGCGCCTTCGCCCGCACCGCCGCCTATGACGCCGCCGTCTCCGGCTGGTTCGCGCAGCAGGTCGGGGACGCCGCCCCGGCCCGCAAATCCATCGCCGGCGCGCTGGCCCAGACCCTGCGCTACGGTGAGAACCCGCACCAGACGGGGGCCTTCTACCGCACCGGCGAATCCCGCCCGGGCGTGGCCAACGCCCGCCAGCTCCAGGGCAAGGAGCTGGGCTACAACAACATCGCCGACGCCGACGCCGCCTATGAGCTGGTCGCCGAGTTCGAGGCCCCGGCCTGCGTCATCGTCAAACACGCCAACCCCTGCGGCGTCGCCGTCGGGACCGATCTGGCGACGGCCTACGCCCGGGCGCTGGAGTGCGACGCCGTCTCGGCCTTCGGCGGCGTCATCGCCGTCAACCGCACCCTGACCGCCGCCGACGCGAAGCTGATCACCGACATCTTCACCGAGGTGGTCATCGCCCCGGGGGCCGACGAAGAAGCGCAATCGATCTTCGCCGCCAAGAAGAACCTGCGCCTGCTGCTCACCGACGGCCTGCCCGATCCGCTGGCGGCCGGCGAGGTGTTCCGCTCCGTCGCGGGCGGCTTGCTCGTCCAGTCGCGCGACCGCAGCCGCATCGCCCCCGCCGACCTCAAGATCGTCACCCGCCGCCAGCCGACGCCGCAGGAGATCGAGGACATGCTCTTCGCCTTCACCGTGGCCAAGCACGTCAAGTCCAACGCCATCGTCTACGCCAGGGACGGCCAGACCGCCGGCATCGGCGCCGGCCAGATGAACCGCCGCGACTCGGCCCGCATCGCCGCCATCCGCGCCCGCGAGGCGGGCGAGGCCAAGGGTCTGGCGCACTCGCTGGCCCAGGGCAGCGCCTGCGCCTCCGAAGCCTTCTTCCCCTTCGCCGACGGCCTGCTCGAGGCGGTGGCGGCCGGCGCCACGGCGGTGATCCAGCCGGGCGGCTCGATCCGCGACGACGAGGTCATCGCCGCCGCCGACGAAGCCGGCGTGGCCATGGCCTTCACCGGCGTGCGCGTGTTCCGGCATTAAGCATCGGGCGCAGCCCTCGCGACGCGGTGGTTCGCTCCCTCGGGCCGTCATCCCCGGATGAAGCCCCGAGGGCGACGGACGGTGTGTGGCGGGGCGGCAAAAGCGGCTAAGCTTCTTCCATGGACACCCTCTCCCAGCGCTGGGCCCGGCTCGAGCCCCACACCACCATGGTCGGCCCCGACAACGACCGGCCGCGCCCGGCAGTGCTGCTCTTCCACGGCTGCGGCGGCCTGCGCGGTCATCTGCCCAAATACGCTGAAGTCGCCCGGCAGGCAGGCTGGCGCGCCTTCACCGTCGATTCATACGCCCCGCGCGGCTGGAGCCGCGAGTTCGCCATGGCCACGGTCTGCACCGGCCTGCTGCTGCGCGGCCACGACCGGGCGGGCGACATCCTGGCCACCCTGTACGGTGTGTCCCAACGACCTGACGTCGACGCCTCGAAGATCGTCCTCGCCGGCTGGAGCCACGGCGGCTGGGGCATCATGGAGGCGATGAGCGCCGACCGATCCCGCCCGGCGCTGGGCGTCGCCGATCCCGGACGCGTCGCCCTCGACGGCGTGGTCGGAACGTATCTCGCCTACCCCTACGTCGGCGTCGCCGCCTTCAACCGCATGCGCCCGTGGCGGCACTGCCCGAAGACCCTGGCCGTGATCGCCCGCTCCGACCACCTGACCACCGTCCGCAACGCCGAACGCATCCACGCCATGATCCGCGACTGCGGCGCCGAGGTCGAAACCTGGGTCGCCGACGGCAGCCACAGCTTCGACGAACCGACCAGCGCCCCGCCCATGAAATACGACCCCGACCTGACCGACGAGGCCCTGCGCCGCTTCGGGGCCCTGCTCCACGACGTGGCCGTCGCGCCGCCGGCCTGATCGGTCTATGGACCCGACCATGACGACCCTCCTGTACGGCCGCCCCCCGGCGGTGTTCGATCCGCCCGGCGACGCGATCCAGACCTCGCCCCTGATCCCCGGCTCGACCGCGCTTGAAACGGTGGCCGAAGGCTCGGCCGACGTCGCCATGATCTACGCGCCGCCCGGAGTGCTGGAGCGGCGTTACACCCTGGCGCTGGCGCTGCGGGCGCTGAAGCCCGGCGGGCGGCTCGACGTCATGGCCCCCAAGGACAAGGGCGGCTCGCGGCTGAAGAAGGAGCTGGCGGCCTTCGGCGTCGAGGTCGGCGAGAGCGCCAAGGCCCATCACCGACGCTGTGTGGTGATCCGGCCGGCGAGGGTGACGGGGCTGGACGAGGCGATCGACGCGGGCGCGCCGAGGATCGTGCCGGGGCTGGAGGCGTGGTCGCAGCCGGGCGTGTTCGCCTGGGACCGCCTCGACGCCGGGACCATGGCGCTGGCCCAGACCCTGCCGCCGCTGAAGGGCGCGGGCATCGACCTCGGCTGCGGCTACGGGGCGCTGGCCACGGTGGTGCTGCGCTCGCCGGAGGTGACCGCGCTGCGGCTGGTCGACCTCGACCGGCGGGCGGTCGAGGCGGCGAAGAAGAACGTGACCGATCCGCGCGCGGGCTTCGAATGGGCCGATGTGCGGACGCTGGAGGACGGCGCCGAGCTCAATTTTGCGGTCAGCAATCCGCCGTTCCACGACGGCGGGGCCGAGGACAAACGGCTGGGGCAGGCCTTCATCCGCAAGGCCGCCGGACTGTTGAAGAAGGGCGGGGTGCTGTGGCTCGTCGCCAACCGCCACCTGCCCTACGAGGCCGAGCTGAACGCCGCCTTCAGGCGCGTCGACATGATCGCCGACGCCGGCGGCTACAAGGTGTTCGAGGCGGTGAAGTGAGCAAACCTTCGACCATGCGGGTCGACCGCCTTCTCGGTTCGATGGGCTACGGCTCGCGCAATGAAATGGCCCGGCTGGGCAAGGCCGGCGGCATCGTGCTGGACGGGGCCGAGCTGACCGACGTGTCGAAACGGATCGCGGTGACACCGGACCTGCCGTCGCGGATGGAGGTCGACGGCCAGCCGCTCGACCCGCCGCCGGGCCTCGTGCTGATGCTGCACAAGCCGCTGGGCATGACCTGTTCGCACAAGGAGGACGGGGCGCTGGTCTATGACGTCCTGCCCGACCGCTGGCGGCGCCGCGACCCGGCCATCTCGACCATCGGCCGGCTCGACAAGGCGACCACCGGCCTGCTGCTGCTCACCGACGACGGCGACCTGCTGCACCGGGTGATCTCGCCCAAACGCCACGTGGCCAAGGTCTATCGCGCCACGCTGGCGCGGCCGCTGGCTGGAACCGAGGCCGAGCTGTTCGCCGCCGGCGGGCTGGTGCTGGAGGGCGAGGACAAGCCGCTGGCCCCCGCCGCGCTGGAGGTGCTGTCGCCGGTCGAGGCGCGCCTGACCGTGACCGAGGGCCGCTACCACATGGTCCGGCGCATGTTCGCCGCCGTGGGCAATCATGTCGAAGCCCTGCACCGTGAGCGGGTCGGCGGTCTGGCCCTGCCGGACGACCTGGCCCCGGGCCAGTGGCGGCTGCTGACGCCGGACGAGATCGACAGCCTCTTCGCTTGACCTCGGGCGGGCGCGCCGCCACCTGCTCCCCATGACCTCCGTCAAGATCTGCGGCCTGACCACAGCGGAAACGCTCGACGCCGCCCTGGCCGGGGGCGCGGCCTTCGTCGGCGCGGTGGTGTACCCGAGGAGTCCGCGCCACATCGATCCGCTGCACGCCGCGACCCTGTTCGAGCGGGCGCGAGGGCGGGCGAAGGTGGTGGCGGTCACCGTCGACGCCGACGACGCCCTGCTGACCGAGATTGCCCTGATCCTCAAGCCGGACCTGATCCAGCTGCACGGCTCCGAAACCCCGGCGCGGGCGGAACGGGTGCGGACCCTGACCGCGGCCGGGGTCATCAAGGCCCTGCCCATCCGTGTGCATGAGGATTTCGCCGAGGCGGAGGCCTGGGAGCCGTTCGTCGAGCATCTGATGTTCGATGCGAAGCCGCCGGAGGGATCGGACCTGCCGGGCGGGGTGGGCGCGCGGTTCGACTGGACGCTGCTGGCTGACCGGGCCTTCCGCCGGCCGTGGTTCGTGGCGGGCGGGCTGACACCCGCCAATGTCGGGGAGGCGATCACGATTTCGGGTGCGCCCGCCGTCGATGTGTCCTCTGGCGTGGAAACCAGCCCCGGTGTTAAGGACCCTCACCTGATCGCGGCTTTCCTCGAGGCGGCGCGGTCGGCCTGATTTCCGCCGCTCCCCCGCGCGAGTTTGCCCCCGTGAACGCCATTCTCCCCAACAGCTACGCCATGCCCGACGCCGAGGGCCGCTTCGGCCCCTATGGCGGGCGTTTCGTGGCCGAGACGCTGATGCCGCTGATCCATCAGCTGAACGACGCGTACGAGGCGGCGAAGGCGGATCCGTCGTTCCAGGCCGAGCTGGACGGCTTCCTGACCGACTATGTCGGGCGGCCCAGCCCGCTGTACCTGGCCGAGCGGCTGACGGCCCACTACGGCGCGGCCGACATCTGGTTCAAGCGCGACGAGCTGAACCACACCGGCGCGCACAAGATCAACAACTGCATGGGCCAGATCCTGCTGGCCATGCGGATGGGCAAGACCCGCATCATCGCCGAGACCGGGGCCGGCCAGCATGGCGTGGCGACGGCGACGGTGTGCGCCCGCTTCGGCCTGCAGTGCGTCGTCTACATGGGCGCGACCGACGTCGAGCGGCAGATGCCCAACGTCTTCCGCATGAAGCTGCTGGGCGCCGAGGTGGTGCCGGTGACGTCCGGGCGGGCCACGCTCAAGGACGCCATGAACGAGGCGATGCGGGACTGGGTGACCAATGTCGAGGATACCTACTACCTGATCGGCACGGCGGCCGGTCCGCATCCCTATCCGGCCATGGTGCGCGATTTCCAGGCGGTGATCGGGCGCGAGGCGCGGGCCTCGATGCTGGCGCGGAGGGGCAAGCTGCCGGACGCCTGCGTGGCGGCGATCGGCGGCGGGTCGAACGCCATCGGCCTGTTCCACCCGTTCATCGAGGACGCCGGCGTGCGGCTGATCGGGGTCGAGGCGGCCGGACGCGGGCTGGACGGCCCCGATCACGCGGCCTCGCTGCAGGGCGGACGCCCGGGCGTGCTGCACGGCAACCGGACCTATCTGCTGCAGGACGACGACGGGCAGATTCTCGAGGGTCACTCCATCTCGGCCGGGCTCGACTATCCGGGCATCGGGCCGGAGCACGCCTGGCTCAAGGACATCGGCCGCGCCGAATATCGCGCCACGACCGACGCCGAGGCCCTGGAAGCCTTCCAGCTGTGCTCGAAGCTCGAGGGGATCATTCCGGCGCTGGAGCCCAGCCATGCCCTGGCCCGCGTCGGCGAGATCGCCCGGGAAGTGGGCAAGGGCGGCGACGTCGTGCTCAATATGTGCGGGCGGGGCGACAAGGACATCTTCGCCGTGGCGAAGCATCTCGGCGTGGAGCTCTAGACCATGAAACTCATCCTTCTGGCCGCCGCGGCGGCGCTGTTCACCGGTCCGGCGATGGCGCAGTCGCCGTTGCCCGACGTGCCGACCCTCGCCGGCGCGACATCCGCGCCGGACTGCGGCAACCTGTATGGCCTGGCCGGCAAGGCCTTCTGCGTCAGCGCCCCGCTCGCCGGGATCGGCGCCCTGGCCGACGCCTATGTCGCCGAACTCGAGGGGCGGGGCTGGCTGGCGGCCGGGGGCGACGCCAACCGGGTGGTGTTCGTGAAGCGCCGCGAGGGCGGCGGCTGCGACGGTCTTCAGATGCAGGCCTTCTACGACACCTCGCGCCCCGCCGGACCGGAGGCGACCGGCTATCTCGGCTTCGGCCTGATCCCCGGCGACGTGTGCGCCGCGGGTGAGCCCGGCGCGGCGGCGGACGCTCCGCAGCCATGACCACCGCACGCATCGACGCCCGGTTCGCGGCGCTGAAGGCCGAAGGCCGGGCCGGCTTCGTCGCCTATGTGATGGCCGGCGATCCGACCCGGGAGCAGGCGCTGGAGATTCTGCGCGGCCTGCCGGCGGCGGGGGCCGACATCATCGAACTGGGCTTTCCCTTCTCCGACCCGATGGCCGAGGGGCCGCCGATCCAGCGCGCAGCCCTGCGCGGCCTCAAGGCCGGGCTGACGCTGAAGGGCACGCTCGATCTGGCGCGGGCCTTCCGCGAGGGCGACGCCGACACGCCGGTGATCCTGATGGGCTACCTCAATCCGATCGAGACCTACGGCTACAGGGCCTTCGCCGACGACGCGGCGGCGGCGGGGGTCGACGGGGTGATCGTGGTCGACTGTCCGCCGGAGGAGGCCGGGCCGCTGTCGGACGCGCTGGACGCGGCGCAGGTGTCGCTGATCCGGCTGGCCACGCCGACCTCGGACGACGCCCGGCTGAAGATCATCGCCCGGCGCACCTCGGGCTTCGTCTACTATGTCTCGGTGGCCGGGGTGACCGGGGTCAAGGAGGCGCAGGCGGGATCGGTGGCGCCCGCGGTCGAGCGGGTGCGCAAGGCCTCGGGCCTGCCCGTCGCCGTCGGCTTCGGCGTCAGGACCCCCGAGCGAGCGGCCGAGATCGCCCGCGTGGCCGACGCCGTCGTGGCCGGCTCGGTGCTGGTCGACGAGGTGGCGGCGGCGCTTGAGGCGAACGAACCGGCCGCCGGGCGCGTTCTGGCCAGGGTCAGGGCCCTCGCGAACGCGGTCCGGGGTGCAAGGACGCCGGAAACCGTCTAAAGCGCCGCTCATGGTCGACAAGAACAAACCCCAGCAGGAGAAGCGCGGCGGCTGGCTGTCCCGCTTCGCCCCCGGCGTGCGCAAGATCGTCAGCCGGCGCGACACGCCCGACAACCTGTGGGTCAAGGACCCCGACACCGGCGAGATGCTGTACCGGTCCGACCTCGAGGCGTCGCTGTGGGTCACGCCGACCGGTCGCCACATGCGCATCGACGCGCCGACGCGGCTGCGCTTCACCTTCGACGGCGGCTCCTATGAGCCGATCGAGACGCCCGATGTCCCAGAGGACCCGCTGAAATTCTCGGACGGCAAACCCTACAAGGACCGCCTGTCGGCGGCGCGCAAGGCGAGCGGGCGCAAGGACACCATGGCTATCGGCTTCGGCGAGCTGGACGGCACGCCGGCGGTGGTCATCGTGCAGGACTTCACCTTTATGGGCGGGTCGCTGGGCATGGCCGCGGGCGAGGCCTTCATCGCCGCGGCCCGGGCCGCGATCGAGCGCGGCGTGCCGCTGGTCTGCTTCACGGCGGCGGGCGGGGCGCGGATGCAGGAGGGCGCGCTCAGCCTGATGCAGATGGCCCGCACCACCCTGGCCATCCAGGAACTGAAGGCGGTCCAGCTGCCGTTCGTGGTGGTGCTGACCGACCCGACCACCGGCGGGGTGACCGCCAGCTACGCCATGCTCGGCGACGTGCACCTGGCCGAGCCGGGGGCCCTGATCGGCTTCGCCGGCCCGCGCGTCATCGAGGCCACCATCCGCGAGAAGCTGCCGCCGGGCTTCCAGCGCGCCGAATACCTGCAGGAAAAGGGCATGGTCGACCGCGTGGTCACGCGGGCCGAGCTGCCGACGGTCCTGGGCCGGATCCTGTCGATGCTGATGGGCGGGAAGCGCCGGGCCGCCTAGGCCGATGGATCCGATCTCCGAGAGACTGAGGGCGCGCCACCCGCAGCGCATCGATCTGTCGCTGGAGCGGATGCGCGCCCTGTGCGGCGCCCTCGGCGACCCGCAGAACCGCCTGCCGCCGGTGATCCACGTGGCCGGCACCAACGGCAAGGGCTCGACGGTCGCCCTTATCCGCGCCATCGCCGAGGCGGCGGGGCTCAGCGTCCACGCCTACACCTCGCCGCATCTGGTGCGGTTCAACGAGCGCATCCGGCTGGCCGGGCGGCTGATCGGGGACGAGGCGCTGAACGCCATCCTCGACCGGATCGAGGCGGCCATCGACCGGTCCGGGACCGAGGCGACGGTGTTCGAGAGCACCACCGCCGCCGCCTTCGTCGCCATGAGCGAGACGCCGGCCGACCTGGCCATCGTGGAGGTCGGCCTCGGCGGGGTGCTGGACGCCACCAATGTCATCGAGCGGCCGTTGCTCAGCGTCATCACCCCCGTCGACCTCGACCACGCCGAGTTCCTCGGGACCAGTCTGCGCGGCGTGGCGGTGGAGAAGGCGGGCATTCTCAAGGCCGGCGCGCGGGGGCTGATCGCGCGGCAACCGGAAGAGGCGATGGCGGCGATCGAGGTCGCGGCCGGGGCGGTGCGGGCGCCGCTGACGACGATGGGGGTGGATTTCGACGCCTGGGCCGAACGCGGCGGCCTGGCCTTTCAGGACCAGAGCCGGTTCCTCGACCTGCCGGCCCCGGCGCTGGCCGGGCCGCACCAGGTCGCCAACGCGGGTCTGGCCGTCGCCGTGGCGCTGGAACTGGACCTGCCCGAGGCGGCGATCGCCGACGGCCTGCGCACTGTCCGCTGGCCGGCGCGGATGCAGCGGCTGACGGGCGGGCCCTATGGCGAGGCGGCGAGGGCGGCGGACGCCGAGCTATGGCTGGACGGGGGGCACAATCCGCACGCGGCCCGGGCGCTGGCCGAGGCGCTGGCGGAACGGCAGGCCAGGGCCCCGCGGCCGCTGGCCCTCATTGTCGGCATGCTGGGCAACAAGGACGCCGGCGGCTTCTTCGAGGCGCTGAAGGAGACCGGGGCGGCCGTGTTCACGGTCCCCTTCGAGGGCGCGGCCGCCGAGCCGGAGGCGCTGGCCGCGGTGGCGCGCGGCCATGGATTGGGGGCCACGGCCTGCGGCTCGGTGTCCGAGGCGCTCGAGCGTGCGCTCCGCCTCGAGGCCGGCCGGGTGGCCATCTGCGGGTCGCTCTACCTCGCGGGCGAGGTGCTGGGCGCGAGCCGCGAGACGTGGCCGGAGTGAGGCATTAGGGAAGAGGGAATAGGGATCAGGAGGGCGGTCCGGACGAACGTCGGAGCGGCCAATCCATGATCCCTGGTCCCTAATCCCTCGGCTTCAGGCCGCCGACGCGCTGATGCCCGCTTCGGCCAGCCACTCGACGATCTTGCCCTTGGGCATGGCGCCGACCTTCATCGAGGCCAGCTGGCCGTCCTTGAACAGCATCAGGGTCGGGATGCCCTTCACGCCGAGGCGCGAGGGGACCATCGGGCTGTCGTCGATGTTGACCTTGGCGATGACGACCTTGCCGGACAGTTCGTCGGCGATCTGCTCCAGGGCCGGGCCGATCTGTTTGCACGGGCCGCACCACTCGGCCCAGAAGTCGACGAGCACGGGGGTGGACGATTTCAGGACGTCGGCGTCGAAGCTGTCATCGGTGACCTTGACGGTGGCCATGGGCTCTCCTTGGCGCTGCGGGCGCGCGATACGGTTTCAGCCGGGCATCATGCGATGATTCCGGCCCTTCGGAAGCGATGTGGGGCGCGTCGTCGATCAAATCAACGCGCGGCTTTCAAGGCCGCGTCCATCAGCCCCTGGGGGACCGGCATCAGGTTCGGGCCGTCGGTCCAGACCAGGGCCGCCTCGACCGGACGGTCCGGGTAGAGCCGCTTCAGCACGGCGACATAGATCGCCAGTTGCAGCACATAGGCGGGGTCGGCGGCCTCGATGCGGTCCGGGGCGGGGCGGTTGGTCTTGTAGTCGATGACCAGCACCCGCTCCGGCGTGATCACCAGCCGGTCGATGCGGCCCGACACGGTGACGCCGGCGGGCAGGTCCGGCGCGGTCCCCGTCAACGCGACCTCGGCCCGCGAGCCGGGACCGAACACGGGGGCGAAGCGGGCGTCGTCCAGGACGGAGAAGGCGGCGGCGGTCATCTCGGCCCGCTGTTCGTCGGTCAGGTCCCGTTCGCGAGACAGCAGGCGGCCGGCGGCGGAAGGGCGTTCGGCCGGGGCGATGTCGGGCAGTCTCTCGAGCAACCGGTGGATCAGGTCGCCGCGCCGGAAGCGGCCGAGCGGCGCGCCCGGCCCGGCCGCGGTCGCCAGCGGCGAGGGGGCGGGGATGCGGACCATCCCCTCCATCTGCGACGGCGCGGCGTAGCGGGCGGCGTGGTCCGGGGCGGGCGGGGTGCGCGCCCATTCGGGCAGGGCCGCTCCGACCAGGGCGTCGGGGCGTCCGGGGGCCAGCCGGGCCGGGTCGGCGCCGAAGCGGCGGACGCCGTCACCGACGTCGCGGGCCTCGGCGCCGAGCCGGTCGAAGGTCTCGGTCAGCACGGACCACCAGCTGCCGTCGTCATACCCCTGTTTCGAGTTTCCGCAGGCCCGGCCGAGCAGGATCAGGCGGTCGCGGGCCCGGGTCAGGGCGACGTAGAGCAGACGCAGGGTCTCGGCGTCGGTGCGCGCCTGCCGCGCCTCGCGCGCGGCCTTCGAGGCGTCGCAGTCCTCCTTCGACGAGCCGGGGCACATCAGCCAGGCCTCCGAGCCGTCGTCGAGGGTGACCGGCATCAGGCTGGGTCCCTGCGCCTTCGCCCGCGAGGTGGTGTCGGGCAGGATGACGACGGGCGCCTCCAGCCCCTTGGCCCCGTGCACGGTCATCACCCGCACCTCGCCGCGCGGCCCCTCCAGCTCGCGCTTGACCTCGACGTCGGCGGCCTCGAGCAGGGCGACGCAGGTCTCCAGATCGACCGCGCCGCGGTCCTCGGCCGAGAGCACCTGGTTGAGGGTTTCGTCGATGGCCTCCTCGGCCTCGCGGCCGAGCCGGCGCAGGATGCGGGCGCGGCCCGAGACGCCGGTGGAATCGACCCGGTTGAGCAGGCCCGAGAAGAAGGCGAAGGGGTCGCGGTCGCGGCTCTCCAGCGCGAAGGCCAGCAGGTCCCGGGCATGGGACCACTCCGGCCGCTCCGCCGCCCGGTCCCGCAGCTCCCGCCACAGCTTGCGACGATCCTTGCCGCCAGCGAGGGCGAACAGACTGTCCTCATCGACGTCGCAGAACGGGCTGCGCAGCACCCCGGCGAGGCTGAGGTCGTCGTCGGGGAACAGGGCGAAGCGGGCGAGGGCGATCAGGTCGTCGAAGACGATGTGCGACGACAGCTTGAGCCGGTCGGCCCCGGCCACCGGCACGCCGGCGGTCTTCAACGCCCGGATGATCTCCTCGAAGGTGGCGTCGCGGCGGCGCACGAGAATGAGAAAGTCGCCGTAGCCGCAGGCGCGGCGCTCGCGGTGTTTACGATCGTACACCGCCTCGCCGGTCTCGACCTGCCGCCGGATCTCGGCCGCCAGTTTCGCCGCCAGCTGCTTGCGGCCGCTCGTGCCCGGCTCCTGGTCCACCGGGTCCCAGACATCCGGTTCCGGCGGCTTGATGTCCTCGAACAAGGGCCACAGGTCGACGCAGCCGGACTGGCCTTCGCGTTTGGCGACGTGCGGCGGGATGGCCCCGATCTCCTCGCCGACGAGGGCGGTGGTCCGCTCGGGACCGTCGAACACGGCGTCGACGAATTTCAGCACCTCCGGCGTCGAGCGGAAGGAGGTGGCCAGTTCGACGCCCTTGAACGACGCGCCCGAGCCGGTCACGAGCGAGTCGTAGCGCTGGGACTCCTGCCGCAGCCGCTCGGGCCGCGCGCCCTGGAAGGAATAGATCGACTGTTTCTCGTCGCCGACGGCGAAGACGGTGCGGGCGAGGCGCTGTCCCGAAGTCGGGATCGGGGTGAAGCGTTGGCTTCCTTCACCGGCGAAGAAGCCCTCGGTCAGGGCGCGCAGAATGTCCCATTGCTGGGGCGCGGTGTCCTGCGCTTCGTCGACGAGCACATGCTCGATGCCGCCGTCCAGCTTGTACAGCACCCACGCCGCCGAGGCCTTTTGGGTCAGCAGGTCGACGGTGCGGGCGACGAGGTCGCCGAAGTCGAGCGCCCCCTTCGCGGCCTTGGCCTGGTCGTAGAGCCGGGCGTGCGCCTCGGCCAGCAGCAGCACGTGGCGGGTGTCGGCGGCGACCCGGGCCTTGCGCAGGGACTCCAGCGCCGAGAGGTATTTCAGCTGCAGGTCCGCCAGCCAGGCGCCGGCGACGGGCGGGGCCTTGGCGGTGGCCATCGACTTGCGCGGCTCGCCGCTGGTCAGGAAGACCTCGCCAAGCCCGGCGAAGCTCCAGTCGGCGGCGCGCATCCGCTCGGCGCATTTCTGGTCGTTGGCCGAGCCGGTCGCCATCAGCGACGCGGTCTCCAGCCATTCGGTGCGGCCGAGCCAGCGCATGAAGCCGGTCTCGATCGACTCCGGCGTCTCGTCCGGATGGGCCCCGACGAGGATGTGCGGCGCCGGCGCCCGGCCGTCGAGGATGCGGGCGGTGTAGTCGGTCAGCTTGGCCCGGTCGGCCTCGATCATGCCCAGCAGCGACTGGAAGGCTCCCCAGTCGAGCTCGACGGCGAAATGGCTGTAGGCGCGACCGATCGGCCCGTCGCCGTCGGCCAGGGCCATGCGGGCGAGGTCCTCGCGCGCGCCGTGCGACAGGGCCAGCGCCGCCTCGTTCTCCAGCACGGTGAATCCGGGCGTGACGTCGGCCTCGATCGGGAATCGACGCAGCAGCTTTTCGCAGAAGGCGTGGATGGTCTGGATCTTCAGCCCGCCCGGGGTCTCCAGCGCCTTGGCGAACAGGCGTCGCGCCTTCGACAGGTCGGGGCCGGTCAGGGCGGCGGGGTCGCGGGTGTCGAGGTCGGCCAGCGACTGCGCCAGCCTTTCGTCGCTCATCACAGCCCACTCGCCGAGCCGGTCGAACAGCCGCGCCTGCATCTCGGCGGCGGCGGCCTTGGTGTAGGTGACGCAAAGGATCTCGCCGGGCTGGACTTCCTCGAGCAGCAGGCGGGCCACGCGGTCGACCAGGGTCGAGGTCTTGCCCGAGCCGGCGTTGGCGGTGACGAACACCGACTGGCGCGGATCGGCGGCGGCGATCTGGTGCGGATCGGGCAGGATGCGGGCGCTCATTCGGCGTCTCCGCCGTCTTCGCCGCCGACCACGTGCCATTCCCAGACCCGGGCGAGGTGGTCGTAGTTGCCGCCGAACGAGCCCATGAACTGCGGCGCGACCCACGACAGATAGGGGGTGGTCTCGTCGTCGAAGCGGGCGATGCGACGCCTGAGGCCAGCGAGCGCATCCACTGCCATTTCAGTGGCCGTCAGCGGGAGAGGTTTCTTCTGCGTGGGCTTCGAGACGTCGAGAAACTGCCCCGGATCCTTCCTGCCAACAACGCGGACATAGGCCAGTTGATTTATCTCAGCGGGACCGTGGATCGTATCGGCGAGGAGGATGGCGCCGGTTAGGGTGAGTTGGGGAGAAAATCCCGCCAAGACCTCGGATCGTGTCGGAGTTCTACCCGTCTTGAAGTCGAGCACCGCCGCGCCCCTGGCCGACAGCTCGATGCGGTCGGCCTTGGCGGTCAGTTTGAACGGGCTGGCCGGGGCCGGGATCAGCATCTCGACCTTTTCCTCGACCCGGATCTCGACCCCGCGCATCCGCCGCTCGGCCTCCCAGCCCGACAGCCAGCGGGCGCAGTTGCGGGCCAGCGGCGCCTCGCGGGCCATGGCCGCGTCCTCGAAGCCGTGGTGGCCGAGCTCCTCGAGCAGCAGGGTTTCGAGCTGGTCGGCGCAGTCGTCGGGCAGGACCTCGGGCCAGGACAGGGTCAGGCGCTCGACCGCCTTGTGCACGGCGTTGCCGCGCGCCATGGCCTCGGCCGACTGGCCGGGCCGGTCCATCTGTCTCAGGTTCAGGACATATCGCGCATAGATGGCGTAGGGATCGCGCACCCAACGTTCGACGCCGGTGACGGGCAGTTCGCGCGGGCGGCGCCCGACCGGCGGGCGTGGAGCCGGACGGCGGGCGTAGTCGGGCGTGGCGCGGGCGGGGGCGTCGAGGGCGCGGGCCTGATCGAGGTGGGCCGACGGCCGTTCCAGTTGGACCGGGGTGTTCTCGCTGTTGGCCCCCCGGGTCAGCATCTCCAGCCGCCATAGCCAGCGCGACTTGACCGCCGGCTGGCCGCCGCGGCGTTCGCTGTGCACCAGTATGGCCTCGTCGGCGCAGGCGGCCTGGACGAAGTCCTGGGCGGTCTGGCCGAGACGGCGCTCGGGCGGCGGCAGGCCCAGGGCCTGACGCATCGGCCGCGACAGGAAGGGGTCGGTCGGGGCGGCGTTGGGCCAGACGCCTTCCTCGAGTCCGGCCAGGATCATCCGGTCGGCGCGCACCAGCCGCGCCTCGATAGCCCCGAGGATGCGCAGGCGCGGCTGGCTGGCCCCGCCGGTGCGCACCGTCTCTTCGGCCAGCAGGCCGCGGACCAGGTCGGCGAAGTCCGCGCGCGACACCGCGCCCAGCGAGGCCCCGCCCTCGATCAGCCCGGCCGCCATCGCGGCGGCGGCCTCGCCATCGGGCCCGGCCCAGGCGTCCGGCCCGGCCAGCGCCTCGATCAGGCGGGTCAGGGCGCGGGCGGCCTCGTCCAGCGGCGCGGCGGGGACGAAGGGGGCGCGGGCGGCGTCGGACAAGGCCTCCAGCCGGTCGAGCAGCCGGGCGGCGGCGGCGACGCGGGCGCGGGTTCCCTCGGAGCGGGGCTGGCCGTCGTCGCGCGGCTCGGCCGCGGTGAGCAGGGCGCGGCGGGCCCGGGCCCAGTCGCGGCGGCGGGGGCCGCGCAGGGCGTGTTCCTCCAGCGCCTTGATCGCGGTCGCGGGCCCGGCCCCGTCGAGATCGAGGCGGACCAGCGGATGCTTGAGCAGGCCGAGCAGGGCGTGGGGGTCGAGCGGCTCGGCGATGAAGCGGGCGGCGAGATCGACCAGCCGCCCGGCCGGCATGCGCGACAGCGGCTGGCCGGACGAGTTGTCGGCGACCACGCCCCAGCGCTCCAGCCGGGCGGCGACGCGGCGGCCCAGCGCCAGGTCGGGCGTGACCAGGGCGCAGGTGCGGCCGGGCGTCTCCAGCGTCTCGCGCATCATCAGGGCCAGCGCCGCGGCGGCGTCCTCCTCGGCGCGGACGGTGACGACGGACAGACCTTCCAGTCCTTCAGCGATGGGGTCCGCCGAGCGCTCGCGGAAGGCGTCGGCGCGCAGATCGCGGATCAGGTCGCGCCAGTCATCGGTGGCCTCGGCCGGGCGCAGGGCCTCGTTGAGCAGGCGCTGGCGGGCGCGGCCCCGGCCGGCGCGGGCGGGCTCCTCGGGTGGAAGGAACCACGGCCGGACCGCCTCGCGCTCGACCCGGCGCTGCTCGAGCAGCCGCCACAGCGCGTTCTGGGGGTGTTGTTCGTTGTCTCCCAGCTGGGACCAGACCGGGGCGCCGAGGTCGCGGTCCAGGCCGGGCAGGACGACGCAACCCTGCGGCGCGCCCGCGACGGCGGCCAGCACGTCGGCGGCGGCGGGGGCGGTGCCGGTCGAGCCGGCGGCGATCACCGGCTGGGTCGGCGGCCGCTCGGCCCAGGCGTCGGCCAGCAGGCGCAGCAGGCGGGCCCGCCGCCACGCCGGATCGACCAGCCCCAACGCGGCCAGCCGCCTGGGCCAGGCCTCGACGGCGAGGCCGAGGAAGCGGGCCGACTCCTGCCAGTGCTCGGCCAGGTCGCCCTCGACCAGGGTGGCGACGCGGGCGAGGTCGTCGATCTCCTCCAGCTGGCAGGAGTCGAGGAAGCCGCCGAGGGCGTCGGCCATCTCCAGCGCCCGCAGCGGGGCCAGGCCGGGGCGGAAGTCCTCGACGATCATCCGCGCCATCTCGAAGCGGCGGGTCAGCGGGGCGATGGCCGGCGGCAGGTCGAGGCCCAGTTCGCCGGGCGCGAACGGCGGCTCGTCCTCTTCCAGGTCGCCCAGCGGCCGGACCTGCGGCAGCAGCACGGGCCGCTCGCCCGCCAGCTTCGACAGGGCGGCGGTGAAGGCGCGGGCGGCGCGGCGGTTGGGCAGCAGGATGACGGCGTCCGACAGGGCCTCGGGCGGGTGTTCGCCGACCCAGTCGAGCACGCCGGCGGCCAGATCCTCAAGGAACGGCCGGCGCGCCTCGATGGCGTACCAGCGCGGCCCGGGCGCGGCGAAGGGATCGAAGCGGGACGTCATGGGGCGCCTGCCGCTCGACGCGCGGCGTCTCGCTGCTTCAGGCGCATACGGATCATCCCGGCCCGGCCAGTCTGGCCTCGGCTTCGTCCCGGGCCTCCGGGTCGCCGACGTGCATCCAGTCGCCGTCGAGGACGCAGCCGTACAGCCGTCCGGCGGCGGCGGACCGGCGCCACAGGCCGCTGAGCGAGAACGGCCCGTCGGGCCCATCGGCGACATAGTCGGGCCGGCAGATGTGCACGCCCATGTAGGCGTAGGGAGCCTCGGGCGCGTCGCCGCGGAAGGTCAGCCGCCCGTCGTCGGCGAGAAAGACGTCGCCGTTCCCCTCGAACCCGATCGACCCCTCGCGCCGCGCCAGCAGCAGGGCGGCGTCCATGGTTGACGGATTCCACAGGCGAGCGAGTTGATTCAGCGCGGAATTCCCCTCGCGACCGTTGTCGGTCCAGACGCTGTCAATATTGGCCACGAACACCGGATCAGGCCCCAGCAGCGGGGCGGCCTTCTTCAGGCCGCCGCCGGTCTCCAGCAGTTCCGCCCGTTCGTCCGAGATGACGATGTCCGGGCCGCGCCCACGGTCGGCGAGGTGGCGCTCGAGCCGGTCGGCGAACCAGTGGACATTGACCACCGCCCGCTCGACGCCGGCCCCGGCCAGCCGGTCGAGCACGTGGTCGATCAGGGCCCGGCCCGCCACCTCGACCAGCGCCTTGGGCCGATCGTCGGTCAGCGGCCGCATCCGGGTGCCGAGCCCGGCCGCCAGCACCATGGCGGTTCTTGGGGTCCCGTTCATCCGCGTCTCTCCACCGGGACATGACGGTCGAACCAGGCGCGGACGCCCTCCAGCCCCGGCTTGTCGAGGTTGGCGTTCAGGTGAGCCCACATGCGGGGCATGAAGGCGCGGTACCTCGGCTTGCCGTCGCGGACGATCAGCCGGGCGAAGACGCCGAGGATGCGCGCCTCGTTCAGGGCCGCGAGACCGGCGTAGTCCTGCTGGAAGGCGGCGCGGTCGATCTGCGGCCGCAGGTCGAAATAGTGGGCCAGAGCCCGGGCCTCGATCTCTGGCGGGACGTCGCGGCGGGCGTCCTGCAGCAGGGAATGCAGGTCCCACGAGGGGTGGGCGCGGACGGCGTCCTGGAAGTCGATCATGCCGACGCTGGCCGGTCCGCGCCCGGGCAGGCGGATCAGGTTCTCGGCGTGATAGTCGCGGTGGGCCATGACGCCAGCCCCCGCCGCCCCGCGCGCCACCACCGGCGCCCAGGCCGCGCGCCATTCGGCCACGGCTCCCCCGCCGAAGTCCAGGGCCGGATCAAGCCGGGGCAGCCATTCGATGAACAGGTCGGCGCCCCCCTGCAGGGCTGTCTCGTCATAGGCCAGCAGCGGCCAGTCGCCCGCCGCCCCGGTCAGCACCTCGGGCGTCGCCGCCTCGTGCAGCGTCGCCAGAGCCTCCACCGCCGCCAGATACAGCGGCGCCTCCGGCTCTCCCGCCTCGATCACCCGGGCGAACAGGTCGTCGCCGAAGTCCTCGAGCACCGCCAGCCCGGCGGCGGCGTCGACGGCGATGATCTCCGGCGCCGACAGGCCCAGCGAGCGCAGGTGGGCGGCGACGGCGGCGAAGGCCTCGATACGGCCGGCGGACAGGCGGGCGACGGCGTTCCAGCCCTCGGCGCGGCGTCGCTCCGGCGACCACGACGGGTCACAGGGTTGGGACTCCGCCGCCGGCGCCTGGTCCATCAGCATCAGGCTGGCCCCTTGCGGCGTGGTCAGCCGCTCATAGCGCCGCGTCGAGGCGTCGCCGGGCAGGGGCGCGCGTCCGGCGTCGGCGAGGCCGGCCGCCTTGAGGAAATCGACACGCTGCAGTTCACGATCAGACATTCAGGCCCTTCAGCTTGCTCTCCCACGCCCCTACGCCAGAAACGGTCGCAACGCGTCCCGCTCCGTGCTCCGCCAGGGTGACGCTCACCCGGTCGGGGCCCAGCCAGGCGGCGGGATCGTCGCCGAGGCGCTCGGGCCATTCGATCACGGCGCAGCCCTCGTCCAGCGCCTCGTCGAGGCCGATCTCGGCGGCCTCCTCGGGGCGGGTCAGGCGGTAGAGGTCGAAATGCGCCACCGGCGGATCGCTCTCGTAGAACTGCACCAAGGTGAAGGTCGGCGACGGCACGTCCTCGTCGGGGGTGGTCAGGGCGCGGATCAGGCCGCGCGCCAGCGTCGACTTGCCCATGCCCAGCGGACCGTACAGCAGCACGGTCTCGCCCGGCGCCAGCAGGGGGGCGATGCGCGCGCCGAGCCGGGCGGTGGCGACGGCGTCCTCAAGGGCCAACGTCGTCCCGGGCTCAGGCAAAGTCTGCGTCCGGCTGGCTGGGCAGGACCCGTTCGGTGAAGGCCTTCAGCGCATAGGTCGCCCGGGCGGCGTCGATATCGAGCCGCGACGGCGGAATCGGCTTGCCGACCTTGAGGAAGAATCGCGTGCGCTTCTTGTTGAGCAGTTCGTGGAACAGGGTGATGTCGCGCAGCTCCGGCGAGATCCGGTCGAACCAGTGGAACAGGCGGGACTCCGGCCCGGCGACATGAACCGGCACGACCGGCGCGTCATATTTCCGGGCCAGCGACGCGGCGGTCGGGGCCCATTCGGGATCGGTGACCGAACCGTCCTTGCCCACCCGCGCCAGCCGCCCGGCCGGGAACATGACCACGCAACGCCCGGCCTCGAAGGCTTCCTTCGCGGCCTGCAGGGTGGCGCGGGTCTTCTCGCGAGTCCGCTTCTCGACCACCCATTCGACCGGGATGACCGCCTCGCCCAGGCGGGGCGAGACCCGCAGGGCGTCGGCGTTGGCGAAGAAGACGGCGTCCTGGCGTCGGGCCCGGATGGCGTCGAACACCGCGATGCCGTCGGCGATGCCGGTCGGATGGTTGGCGACGACGACGCAGCGGCCCGTCGCCGGGATGCGGTCGGGGTTCATCACCGTGACCTTCAGGTCCAGCAGGTCGCTCATGTAATCGAGCGCCTCGGCGCCCGACAGCGGCCGGACGGCGTCGGCCATGCGCACGGCGTGACGGTAGTTGAGCAGCTTGTAGAGGAACGGTCGCGCCAGCGGCCACAGGGGCGATCCCGTCAGGCGCGGCGCGCGCTCGGCGATCAGCACGTCGCAGATGTGCGGCCCCGCGGGCGCGGGGGCCGGAGCGTCCACAGGATCAAGGGCGGCAGCGAGAACCATGCCCTGCGCTTGTCGCCGCTCCCGCGCCGCCGGGCAAGCGGCTTGGTCGGGGCGTGGCGGCGATGCTAGGCCTTGTGAGAAGCGTCCCGAGGACCCGCCGTCATGACCCCTTCAGGCCCGGACGACCCCGAGCGGCGGCTGCGGTCCCTGCGCGAGCGCCAGGCCGAGGCCGCCGCCGCCGGCCATGGCGACGGCGCGACGCTGCGGACGCTGGCGCGCGAGATCGCGGCCGAGGCCGGCCGTCTCGGCTTCGATCCGGAGGAGGCGGCGGCGATCGCGGCGCAGATCGACGCCCCCGCGCCCGGTCCGGGCCACGACATGGCCGGCGAGTATCGGGTGCTGCGCGGCGCGGCCGAGCCGATCCTGACCTTCTCCGCCCTGGTGATCGCCGGGACTGTGATCGGTCTCGGCCAGCCCATGATCGGCGCCCTGATCGTCGCCGCCGCCGTCGCCTCGTGGGTCATCCGGAGCACGCTCCGGGTCGCCCGGCTGCGCATCGACGCCGCCGGCGCGCCCGGTTTTCCCGGGCGGCTGGACCTGATCGAGCCGGCCGAACTGCTCGGCGTCGAATTCGCCTGGCGATATCCGCCGTGGATCGCCGAACATCGCAAGGCGGCGAGCGAGACCATCGACCTGCGGCTGCGCCTGACCGGCGGCCGGACCGTCAAGCTCGCCCGCGGGCCGCTGTGGCGCATCTCGCCCCGGCGCGAGCCCGTGGCCTACCACCGGCTGGAGCGGCGTCTGTCCGCCTGGGCGCACGAGGCCGGGCTGAAGATCGAACGCGGCGAGGCCGGCTGGACGGCGCGCCGCCCCTGAACCGCCGGGCCCCGGCCTTGGCGGCGGCCGGGCGGGGGTGCTACCCCTTGCCAAAGCTTCCAGAGGAAACGTCCATGCGTCACCGCTCGCTTCTTTCCGGCGCCGCCGCCGCCGTGCTGCTCGCCGTCGCCGCACCCGCCCTGGCGGAGGCCCCGCCCGCCGCGCCCGCCGCCGCGACCGCCTCGGCCCAGACGGCCGAGCCGTTCGGCTACCGCGACATGATCACGGCCAACCGGCTGGGCGATCCGCAGGTGTCGCCGGACGGACGCTGGGTGGTATATTCGGTGACCACCACCGACGTCGACGCCAACCGCCGCCAGGGTTCGCTCTACATCATGGACCTGCAGGAGCCGGGCGAGGGCCGCCGGCTGGCGATCAGCGAGGGCGGCGCCAACACGGCGCGCTGGGGCTCGGACGGCAAGCTGTATTTCCTGTCGGGCCGCTCCGGGTCGAGCCAGGTGTGGCGCGCCGACGCCGACGGAACCGATCCGGTCCAGGTCACCGACCTGCCGGTCGACGTCAACGCCTACCGGCTGAGCCGTGACGCCGGCAAGGTGGCGGTGTCGCTGGCGGTGTTCCCCTCCTGCGCCGACCTGGCCTGCACGGTCGACCGCGCCAAGGCCGAGGCCGACGACAAGACCACCGGCCAGGTCTACGACCGCATGTTCGTGCGCCACTGGGACACCTGGAACGACGGGACCCAGAACCATCTGTTCGTGGTCAACACCGACGGCTCCGGCGAGCCGGTCTGGGTCACGAAGGGCTTCGACGGCGACACGCCCTCCAAGCCGTTCGGCGACGAGAGCGAGTTCACCTTCACGCCCGAGGGCGACGCGGTGGTGTTCTCGGCCCGTCTGGCGGGCCAGTCGGAGCCGTGGAGCACCAATTTCGACCTCTGGCGGACCAACGGCCTGAGCGGCGACGGCGCGTTCGAGAACCTGACCGACCACAATGACGCCTGGGACACCGGCCCGGTGTTCTCGCCGGACGGCCGCACGATGGCCTACCGCGCCATGGCCCGGCCCGGCTTCGAGGCCGACAAATACGCCATCGTCCTGCGCGACGTGGCCACCGGCCAGCTGCGCCAGATCGCCGCCGACTGGGACCGTTCGGCCGACAGCCTGCAGTGGTCGTCCGACGGGAGCACGCTCTACACCACCGCCGGCGATGTCGGTCAGACCCGGCTGTTCGCCATCGACGTGACCAGCGGTTCGGTCGTGCCGATCACCGGCGAGGGCCACGTCTCGGCCTTCCAGCAGACGCCGTCCGGCTTCGTCTTCGCCCAGGACAGCCTGACCCGGCCCAGCGAGCTGTTCGTCAAGACCTACCGCGGCCGCGAGATGCCGCGCCGCATCACCGACGTGAACCCGCAGCTGGACGACAAGGCCTTCGGCGAGGCCGAGCAGTTCAACTTCCCGGGCTGGAACGGCGAGACCGTGCACGGCTACGTCATCAAGCCGGCGAACTATGTCGAGGGCCAGAAATATCCGGTCGCCTTCCTGATCCACGGCGGTCCGCAGGGCTCGTTCGGCAACAGCTGGTCCTATCGCTGGAACCCCTCGACCTACGCCGGGGCCGGCTATGCGGTGGTGATGATCGATTTCCACGGTTCGACCGGCTACGGCCAGGCCTTCACCGACGCGATCAGCCAGCACTGGGGCGACCGCCCGCTCGAGGACCTGCAGAAGGGCTGGGCCCACGCCCAGGGCGCCTACCCCTTCCTCGACGGCGACAACGCCTGCGCCCTCGGCGCCTCGTACGGCGGCTATATGATCAACTGGATCGCCGGCAACTGGCCCGGCGAGTTCAAATGCCTCGTCAACCACGACGGCGTCTTCGACACCTTCGGCATGGGCTATTCGACCGAGGAGCTGTGGTTCACCGAGTGGGAGTACGGCGGCACCCCGTGGGAGAACCCGCGCGGCTACCAGGCCTTCAACCCCGCCAACCACGTCCAGAACTGGCGTGACCCGATGCTGGTGGTGCAGGGCGACCAGGACTTCCGCATCCCCACGGCCCAATCGCTGTCGACCTTCACGGCCCTGCAGCGGCGCGGAATCGAAAGCCGTCTGATCGTCTTCCCGGAGGAGAACCACTGGGTGCTGAGGCCGGCCAACAGCCTGCAATGGCACACCGAAGTGTTCGGCTGGCTGGACAAGCATCTGAAGCCGGTCGAGTAGCGCCGGACCTCGCGATCCGAAGAAGGGCGTTTCCGGCGACGGGGACGCCCTTTCTCATGGCCGGCGACGAGCCCCGCTGAGCCTTTCAAGGCGCTCATGCGTTGTCTCCGCTCGACGGAGTTCGCGCTTGCCCAACCCTCTGAAGGACAATCCGAACTGGCTGGTCGTGCGGGACCGCGCCCTTGTTCCCGCCGGCGCGAGGATGCGCGGCTGGCGCGACTGGGTGGTCGCCAACGATCCCGTCTACGCCGCCGCGCGGCGGCCGGGACCGCCGGAGAAGATCGCCGCCGGCGTCACCCTGGTCCTGGTCGGCGCCATCGTGCTGTTCCTGATCCTGTTCGACTGGAATATGCTCCGCGGCCCGATCGGCCGCTGGGCCTCGGCGCGGTATGACCGGGAAATCCAGCTCAACGGCGATCTCGACGTCAATCTGTTCAGCTGGACGCCGTCCGCCCAGGTGCGGAACCTGCGCATCGGCGGGCCGGACTGGGCGCGCGAGCGCGACACGCTGCAGGTCGAGGACCTGCGCCTCGCGGTGCGGCTGCGGGCCCTGCTGGGCGGACGGCTGGAGATGCCGCTGGTGGCCGTCACCCGTCCCCGCGCGGTGCTGATCTCGACCGGGGACGGCCGCAAGAGCTGGCATCTCAATCCGGACCGGCCGGACACCGGCGAGGGGCTGAAGCTGCCGCCGATCAACCGGCTGCTGATCCAGGACGGCCGCGTCACCCTCGACGAGCAGAGGCGAAAGCTCCGGCTGGAGGCGACCTTCGACGCACGCGAGGGCTCCGACGGCCAGGCCGGCTTCCACCTCGATGGCCGCGGCACGATCAACGGCACGCCGCTGACGGTGGTGGTCCGCGGCGGGCCCTTCATCCAGATCCGCCGCGACCGGCCCTACGGCTTCCATGGCGAGATCACCGGCGCCGGCACGCGGATGGTCGCCGACGGCTCGATCACCCGGCCGTTCGACCTCGGCCATTTCAACGCGACGCTTCGCCTGCAGGGGCAGGACCTGTCGGACATCTATCTGCTGACCGGCATCACCACGCCGAACACGCCGCCCTACCGGCTGGCGGGCACGCTGACCCGCGACGACGCCAAATTCACCTTCGCCGACGTGGAGGGCCGGGTGGGCTCGTCCGATCTGGCGGGCGAGGTGGTGGTCAACAAGGTGGACGACCGCCGCCGTGTCGACGCCGACCTGCGCTCGCGGCTGCTCGACATCGACGACTTGATGGTGGTTCTCGGGGCCGAGCCGCGGGTCGTGTCCGGCGGCAATACGGTGGTGAGCTCGGGCGTGCCCGGCCGCCTGCTCCCCGACGCGCCGCTGAACGTCGACCGGCTGCGGGTCATGGACGGCACAGTCCGCTTCCGGGCGGCGCGGGTGAAGGGCAACAACCTCGACATCCGCCGGGTCGATCTCGGGGGCGATCTGAAGGGCGGCGTCCTGAACCTCGATCCGGTGGCCTTCACCTTCAGCCGCGGCGAGCTGCGTGGCACGGCGAAGATCAACGCCACGCGGGACCGGCCCTACAGCGCCATCGACTTCCGCCTGCGCGGCTACCCGCTGGAATCGATCATTCCCGCCCGCAACGGCCTCCCGACGGTCACCGGACGGGCGCTGGGGCGGGCCCAGCTGGAGGGACCGGGGGCGTCGGTGCACGACTTCGCCGCCTCCTCGAAGGGGACGATCAGCCTCGTTGTGCCGCAGGGCCGGATGCGGGCCGCCTTCGCCGAACTGCTGGGCATCAACCTCCTGGCCGGGCTGCTGAAGCTCGACGATGACTCGACCGCCGAGATCCGCTGCGCCGTGGCGGACTTCACCGTCAGCGGCGGCACGGCCACGGCGCGGACCTTCGTCATCGACACCACCCCGGTGCTGGCCCACGGCACCGGCACGATCGACCTCGACAGCGAGACCATGAATCTGCGCATCGACGGCGAGACCAAGGAGGCGCGGCTGGTGCGGCTGTGGGCCCCGATCCTGGTGCAGGGACCGCTGATGTCGCCCTCGGTCGACGTTGATCGCGGCGAGGTGGCGGCGCAGGTCGGGCTGGGCGCGGTCATCGGCGCGCTGGTCAATCCGTTCGCGGCGCTGGTGGCCTTCGTCGATCCGGGCCTCGCCGAGGACGCCAACTGCGGCGCGCTGATCTCTTCGGCGAGGTGATTGAGCCAAGGGCGCGCTTCGTGCGTATCTTGGCGGTCGTTCGCCGGATTCGAGACTCCATGACCCGAAGAGGATTTCTGGTTCCCGCCGCCGCGGCGCTGGCCGCGGCCTGTTCGCCGCTCGCCGCCCTGAACGCCGTCGGCCCGCGCGACAGAGGCGTGCGGCGACTGGCGAGCGGCCTCCGCTATGGCGACGATCCGCGCCAGCGCATGGACATACTGGCTCCGACCGGCGCGCCGGACCGGTCCTGGCCGATGCTGGTGTTCTTCTATGGCGGGGGCTGGGACTCCGGTTCGCGGGCCCACTACGGCTGGGCGGCGCACGCCCTGGCGGCGCGGGGATTCGTCGTGGCCGTGCCGGACTACCGGCTGGTCCCGACGGTTCTCTTCCCCGGATTCATCGAGGATGCGGCGGCGGCGACGGCCCGCGCGGGCGAACTGGCGCGCCGCTATGGCGGCGACCCCGCCCGGCTCGGCGTCATCGGCCACTCGGCGGGGGCCCATCTGGCGATGATGATCGCGCTCGACCGGCGCTACATGGCCGCCGCCGGGGCGCCCGAGCTGATCCGGGCGGCCGCGGGGCTGGCCGGGCCGTACGACTTCCTGCCGCTCGACGTTCCGGCCTCGATCAACGCCTTCGGGCGGGCCGCCGACCTGACCCTGACCCAGCCCGTCACCTTCGTCCGGGCCGACGCCCCGCCGCTGTGGCTGGGCCATGGAACGCAGGACGAGGTGGTGCATGCCGAGGACAGCACGATCCTGTGCCAACGGATGACGGCGGCCGGCGGGCGCTGCGAGGCGAAACTGTATCCGGGCCTGAACCACGCCGACCTGATCGCGACCTTCTCGCCGCTGTTCCGCAAGAAGGCGCCGGTGCTGGACGACGTGACCGCTTTCCTGCGGCGCGAGCTGACCTGATCTCGCCTTTGTCACAGTCCTCCGGTAAGGGAGGTCATGACAGAAACGATGACAGCACAGGCGGCTCTGGACCGCCTTCAAACCCTCTACGATCAATCGGTGACCAACCTCCGCGAGGCGGTGCGGACCTTCCTGGCCACCGGCGAGCGGCCGGACCCCGAGGCCCGCGCCCGCGGCCTGTTCTCCTATCCCGAACTCCGGGTCAGCTGGTTCGGCGAACGGCCGGCGAATCTGGCCACCCGCGCCTACGCCCGGATCTCGCGGCCGGGCGTCTATTCGACCACCATCACCCGGCCCGAGCTGTTCCGTCCCTATCTGACCGAGCAGCTGGCCCTGCTCGAGGCCGACTATGGCGCCACCTTCGACGTCGGTCCGTCGGATCAGGAGATCCCCTTCCCCTATGTGATGGACGGTTCGGACGTGGCGCTGGACCGCAGCCAGACCGCCGCCGTTGCCCGCCACTTCCCCACCACCGACCTGGCCCATATCGGCGACGAGGTCTCCGACGGCCTGTTCGACCCCAGCCGCGAATTCCCGCTGGCCCAGTTCGACGGCCTGCGCACCGACTTCTCGCTGGCCCGGCTGCGCCACTACACCGGCACCCCGGTCGAGGACGTGCAGTCCTACATCCTGTTCACCAACTACAACCGCTACGTCGACGAGTTCGTGCGCTGGGCCTGCGCCCAGCTGGCCGACCCGGACAGTCCCTATGAGACGCTGTCCTGCGCCGGCGGGGTGGTGATCACCCGCGACACCCCGAACCCCGAGCAGGCGGTGATGGACGCGGCCTGGAAGAAGCACCAGATGCCGGCCTACCACCTGACCGCGCCGGGCTGGAACGGCATCACCCTGGTCAACATCGGCGTCGGCCCGTCCAACGCCAAGACCATCTGCGACCACCTGGCCGTGACCCGTCCCCACGCCTGGATGATGATCGGCCACTGCGGCGGCCTGCGCGACAGCCAGATCATCGGCGACTATGTGCTGGCCCACGCCTATCTGCGCGACGACCACGTGCTGGACGCCGTGCTGCCGCCGGACATCCCGATCCCGTCGATCGCCGAGGTGCAGCGGGCGCTGTACGACGCCGCCAAGCTGGTCTCCGGCGCGCCCGGCGAAGAGGTCAAGCGGCGGCTGCGCACCGGCACGGTGGTGACCACCGACGACCGCAATTGGGAGCTGCGCTATTCCAAGTCGGCCCAGCGCTTCAACCAGAGCCGGGCCGTGGCCATCGACATGGAGAGCGCCACCATCGCCGCCCAGGGCTATCGCTTCCGCGTGCCCTACGGGACCCTGCTGTGCGTCTCGGACCGGCCGCTGCACGGCGAGATCAAGCTGCCGGGCCAGGCCAACCGCTTCTACGAGGGCTCGATCTCGGAACACCTGCAGATCGGCATCCAGGCCGTGGATCTGTTGCGCGCCGAGGGCTCACGCCTGCACTCGCGCAAGCTCCGCGCCTTCGACGAGCCGCCGTTCCGGTAATCTACCGCTTCAGCCGCTTCGCATTGGCCACGGCGGCGGCGTGGATCGGGGCCAAGGCGTCGGCCTGGAGCTTCAGCATGGTGGCGCCGAAGGCCCAGCTGTTGTTGACCGCGCGGCCCATTGCGGCCGTGACCCAGCTGCCCTGGGCCAGCGCGGCCTCGGCGGGATTGCGGGCGGTCAGGACCGCGTTCAGCGCGCCCTGCGCCGCGGCGGTCTCGCGCGCGGCGGCGGCGGCGGTTGTGGCCGCCATGCTCATCGCGCCGTTCAGGCCCGCGGCGGCCGAGGCGGTCAGGGCCTCGACCTTCTCGGACCCCATCAGGCTCATCTCGCGCAGGTCGGCCTTAAGCGGATCGCGCAGGGCGTCGGCGACGATCTCCAGCCGCCGGGCGATGACGTCGCCGGACGCCTGCAGCAGTTCCTGCCCGGCGTGGGCGGTGCGGGCGGCTTGATCGATGGGGCTCATGCCCCGACCGTGCGCCGCGCCGCGCCCTACGGCAACACCTCGTTGGTGAAGTCGGCGACGTCCTTGAGCAGGGCGGGGACCGCCGCGTCTATGATCTCGCGGCCCTTCCCGGGGCTGGCCTGGGCCGGGTCGGAGCCGATGCGGCCGTCGGGGAAGCGGGCGCGGTAGTCGAGGGCGTCGCGGATCGGCCCGACCGGGGCGATCTTCGGCTCGTACGACGCCGTCTTTATGTGGTCCGGATAGGCCGCCTGGGTCACGGCGATCTCGGACGGGGTGGCGTGCATGCCGTGGCCGGTCGGGAACATCCGGTTGCACAGCGAGGTCACGCCCGGCAGATCCCACCAGTTGCGCAGCTTCAGCACGAACGGGGCGCGCTCCTCGAGGAAGCTCCACTCCGCGTAGATCTCGGCGAAGGTCGCCTCGATGGTGGCGACGTTGCCGCCGTGGCCGTTGAGGAAATAGATGCGTTCGAAGCCGTGCCGGCTGAGCGAGTTCACCCAGTCGGTAATGGCGGCCATGAAGGTCGACGGGCGCAGGCTGATCGTGCCGGCGAAGGCCAGGTGGTGCTGGGCCATGCCGATGTTGAAGGTCGGGGCGACGACCAGCTGTCCGTCCTGCTGCTCCGCCGCGTGGGCGATGATCTCGGGGCACAGCCAGTCGGTGCCCAGCAGGCCGGTCGGCCCGTGCTGCTCGTTGGAGCCGATGGGCACGACGACCGTTTTCACGGTCTTCAGCCGCGCGTCGATTTCGGGCCAGGACGACAGGTGAATCAGCATGGGGAACTCCGGGACAGACGACGGGGGTCTAGGCCGATTGGCGTTCGGAACCAACCATGGGCCGGCCCTCAGCGGGCGAACGCCCTGAGGAATCGCCGCGCGGTTTCGGCCGCGCGGGCGTCGCGATCGATCGGCGGATGCGGCACGCCCAGCACGCCGCGCAGATGGCCGTGGCCCAGCGCCATGCCGGAGAACATCTCGGCCGCCGCATCGGGATCGGGAACCGACAGTCTTCCGGCCCGGTCCTGTTCGGCCAGCCAGGCCGACAGCCGCCGCAGACTCTCGCCCGGGCCCGCCGCATAGATGGCGCGCGCCACCTCCGGCGCGTGCGGCGACATCAGGGCCACGCCGCGCATCGAGGCCTTGCCGTCGTCGCTGCAGATCTTGTCCAGCAACAGGCCGGCGAGACTGGTCAGCACCGTCTCCGGATCGCCGCCGTCGCGCAGGGGCGCGCTGATGGCGTCCGAGCGGCGGCTCGCCAGCGCCTGACCGATCTCAAGCTTCGAGGGAAAGCGGTTGTAGAGCGTCTGTCGCGACACCCCGGCGCGGCGGGCGATGGCTTCCATGGAGACGCCGCCGCCCTGTTCGGAGAACAGGGTCCGCGCGGCCTCGAGAATGGCCTCGGTCTTGGTCTCGTCGACCTGTCCGCGAAGACGAGCCATCAGTGCGCCTCCACCGGCGGGGTGTCCGGGCTGGCCTTCACCGGCCGGGCCATCAGGGTGACGAAGGCGGCGAAGGCGCAGCCGATGGCCAGCATGGCGAAGGCGTCCCCGAACGCCAGCGTCGTCGCCTGCAGGTTCAGCATCCCGTACACGGCCTTCATCGCCGCGCCGGCGGGGTCCAGCGACCCCGCGAACCGCTCCTGCAGCGCGCTCAGCAGGCCCTGCATGCCGGCGTTCGTGTTGGTGATGTTCTGGGTCAGCTCGCTCATGTGCAGGGCGGTGTTGGTGGTCAGGGAGGTGTTCAGGATCGCCAGACCAAAGGCGCCGCCCACGTTGCGGGACAGGTTCACCAGGCCGGAGGCGTTCTTCACCATGTGCGGCGGCAGGGTCGACATGGTCACCTGCTGCGAGGCGATCATGGCCACCATGACCCCGACGCCGCGCAGGGCCTGCACCCCCGCGAACTCCCAGAAGGCCCATTCCGTCGTCACCGCATGGGCGTCCCACATGGCCCAGGCGCACATCATGAAGCCGCTGAACATCAGGATGCGCGGATCGACGACCCGGACCAGCCGGCCGGCGAAGGGGGCGGTGGCGAACATGGCCAGGCCCGAGACGACCATGGTGGTGCCGACCTCGGCCGCCGAATAGCCGCGCACGCGCCCGAGAAACAGCGGCAGCAGGAAGGTCCCGCCGAACAGGGCGGCGCCGACCGTGAAGGTCATCACCACCCCGACCATGAAGTTGCGGTTGGCGAAGGCGCGCAGCTCGACGATCGGATTGCGATAGCTCAGCGCCCGCCACACGAAGGCTGGGCCGGTGAGGGCGACGACGACGGCCAGCAACAGGATGTGATCGTCGGCGAACCAGTCGTTCTTCGAGCCCTCCTCGAGCACGAACTGCATGCTCATCAGGAAGGTGGCCATCAGGCCAAGACCCCACCAGTCGAAACCCCTGGCCAGGGATGGATCGCCCTTGTCGAAATGGGCGTAGCGGCCGACCAGGAACAGCACCAGCAGGCCCGGGGGCACATTGATGAAGAACAGCCAGCGCCAGCTGAGTTGCTCGGTCAGATGGCCGCCCAGCGTGGGCCCGACGGTCGGCGCCAGGGTGACGATCAGGCCCATGATGACGCTGGCGGTGACCCGGTGCTTCGGCGGAAAGGCGGTGAAGGCGACGGCGAAGACGGTCGGGATCATCGCCCCGCCGACGAAGCCCTGGACGGCGCGGAACAGGATCATCTGCTCGACCGAGCCGGACAGGCCGACGGCCACGCTCATCAACATGAAGCCGGCGCAGGAGGCGAGGAAGACCTTCCGCGTCCCCCACAGCCGCGACAGATACCCCGACAGGGGGATCATCACGACTTCGGGGATCAGATAGGCGGTCTGGATCCAGCTGATCTCGTCGGCGGAGGCGCCGACCCCGGCCTGGATCTGGGGCAGGGACGAGGCCACGATCTGGATGTCGAGGATGGCCATGAACTGGCCGATCACCATGCCGGCGAAGCCGAGCAGCAGGATCGCCCAGTTGACCTGCGGCTCTTCGGCCGTCGGTTCGCCGACGCCGACGGGCGGGGCGGCGGCGGTCATCAGGACACCGGCGAGCCGACGGCGGCGGTCTGCACCGGGGCGACGGCGGCCTCGGCGAAGCTCAGCGTGCCCTCGCTTTTCAGGTCGACCTTGACCTCGACCGACAGGCCGGGGCGCAGGGCCGCGCCCTCGCGCCGGTCGACGCGGATGCGGACCGGGACCCGCTGGGTGATCTTGGTGAAATTGCCGGTGGCGTTCTCGACGGGAATGAGGGCGAACTCCGAGCCGGTGGCCGGGGCGAAGCTGTCGATATGGCCGGTCAGGGGCCGGTCCTTGAAGGCGTCGGCCTCGATCTCGACGGTCTGGCCGATGCGCAGACGGCCCAGCTGGGTCTCCTTGAAATTGGCGACCACATAGGTGTCGCCCAGCGGCACGATCGACAGGATGGTCCCGCCGGGCCGCACATACTGGCCGACGCGCGCGCCGCGCGCTCCGACCACGCCCGAGACGGGCGCGCGGATGACGGTGCGCTCCAGCGCGAGGCGGGCCTTGTCGACGGCGGCGCGGGCCTGCTCGACCGAGGCGACCGACTGGGTGCGGGTCGAGCCCAGCACCCCGGCGGTGCGCTGCTCGGCGACGAGGGCGGCCTGGGCCTCGGCGACCGAGGCCTGGGCGGTGCGGACCCCGGCCCGTTCGGTCTCGATGCGCTGCTGCGACACCCAGCCCTGTTCGGCCAGGGCGCCGTAACGGGCGACCTGCTGGCGAGCCAAGTCGGCCTGGGCCTGGGCCTGCGTGACGGCGGCGGCGCGGCTGGCGATCATGGCCTCCTCCTGGGCCGCGCGGGCGTCGACGTTCTGGACGCCGGCCTGCAATGCGGCCAGCTCGGCCTCGGCCCGGGCCAGCTCAGCCCGGGCGTCCCCGTCGTCGAGCCGGATCAGCACCTGGCCGGCCTCAACCCTCTGGTTGTCGGCGACCAGCACCTCGACGACATAGCCGTCGATCTGCGGGCTGACCTCGGTGGTGTCGGCCTGGACGAAGGCGTTGTCGGTGGCCTCCCAGCGTTGCTTGCCCTGCCACCACACGCCGCCGCCGACGATCAGGGCTACGCCGGCGAGGGCGGCGATGATCAGGGGCAGGCGTTTCCTGAGGACGGGATTCAGGGCCATTTCGGTCTCGATGAAGGACGTTCGGGAGGCAGTGGCGCATAAAATGGACAACACTGTCCAAATATCAACTCCCAATATGTTGCGTCGCAACACATACTGTTTCGGCCCGTCACCGGCCCGGCCCGGCGCAGTGCGGTCCGGCCGCGCGGTCTTGACCCGCGCCCGGCTCCCGGCGACGACGGGGCATGAAACCGCCCCGGGCCCCGGTAAAGGGCCGCCAAAAGTCACCCGCGCCGAAACGCCCCGCCGTGATGACCGGGGCCATGGTCCCCGTGCTCGGCTGGCCCCCGGACGAGGACCGGGTCGAGGCCGTTTTCGAGCGGCTGTCGCGGGTCATGCCCGATCCGAAGACCGAGCTGAACTTCTCCAGCCCCTTCACCCTGCTGGTCGCCGTGGCCCTGTCGGCCCAGGCCACCGACGTCTCGGTCAACAAGGCCACCGACAGGCTGTTCAAGGTCGCCGACACGCCGGAGAAGATGCTGGCGCTGGGGGAGGCCGGACTGACCCCGTACATCGCCTCGATCGGCCTCTATCGCGGCAAGGCGCGCAACGTCATCGCCCTCAGCCGCATCCTGCTGGAGCAGCACGGTGGCGAGGTTCCCCTCAATCGCGTCGCCCTTCAGGCCCTGCCCGGGGTCGGCCGCAAGACCGCCAGCGTGGTGCTCAACGAACTGGGTATCGAGGCCGCCATCGCGGTCGACACCCACGTGTTCCGCGTCTCGCACCGCCTCGGCCTCGCCAACGCCGGCACGCCCGACAAGGTCGAGGCCCAACTGTTCCGCGTCGTGCCCGAGGACTGGCTGCCCAAGGCCCACCACTGGCTGATCCTGCACGGCCGCTACACCTGCACGGCGCGCAGGCCGAAATGCAGCGGCTGCGTGATCAGCGACCTGTGCCCGTCGCGGGCGGGGTTGCAGGCGCTGGGCGAGGCCGCCTAGAGCCGCGCCTTCACCGCCTCCGCGAACCGCTTCCCGCCTTCCGGCGCCGAGCCCAGGTAGAAGTCCGGCTCGATCAGCTCGGCCTCCATCAGCAGCCACCCGCCGTCCGGGCCCCGGGCCATGTCGATGCGGGCGTAGAGCAGGTCCTCGTCGATGGCGGCGAGGGTCTGCTCCGCCAGCGCCAGCGCCCCCGCCGGCGGCTCGGCCAGCGCCACATACTGGCCGCCGAACTGCACCTGGATGCGGAACTCGCCGGCGACCGGCCGCTTGTTGACCACGTGGCTGAGCCGGCCCCCGAAGAACAGCAGCGAGGTCTCGCCTTCCGTCTCGATCGACGGCAGATAGGGCTGGATCATCGCCGGCCCCTCCGGAGCGTCGGCCAGCCGTTCGCCGCGCGACAGCCGCAGCGTCTTCCACGCCCCGCCCGAGACGCGCGGCTTGACGATGATCACCTCGGACCCGAAGCGGTCGAAGGCGGCGTCGACGTCGGCCTGGGTCACGCCCTCGACCCACACCGTCTCCGGAATGGCCACGCCCTTGTCCGCCAGCCGGCCGAGGTAGGCCTTGTCGGAGTTCCAGGCGATCACCCCGGCCGGGTTCAGCATCCGCACCCCCGCCGCCTGCCAGGTCGCGCAGGCCCGCATCCAGCGCTCATGGTCGCGGTGATAGCCCCAGACGATCAGCGGCAGGACCAGCGGATAGCCGGTCAGGCCCGCGGCGTCCTCGACGTGCTCCGTCCACGGCGTCGGCCCGGCGGTGACGCCGACCCCGGCCAGCGCTTCGGAAAGCCGCTCCAGCACGCCGGGCCACTGGCCGGCGTAGGAGGCGTCGGCGGGATCGGGGGTCAGGACGGCGACCCGGCTCATTGCGCCGACTCCAGCGCCGAGCAGTCGCCGCCCGGCGTCTGCGAAAACCCGGCGACGGTGTAGGACAGCTCCCGCGGCGCCGTCTTGCTGATCAGATAGGTGACCGGCTGTTCCTCGCCGGGGGCGGTCTCCAGCCCGGGCGTGACCGCCAGCGCCCAGGCCTCGACGGGCCCGGCCTCGGTCTCGACGGTGCGCGAGCCGGTCACCCGCACCGAGAACTCGCCGAAGCCCTTGTCGTACTGCCACCAGGGCAGGGTGAAGCGCGCGCCCTCGGCCAGCGGCAGGGCGGCGAAGGTCGGGCCGAACAGATTGCCCTCCCAGACCGGCCCGTCCAGCGGCACGTCGATGGCCTGAACCGCCCCGTCCTCGATCCGCTCGCCGGTGATGCGGTCATCGGCGTAGCTGACGCGGACATGGACCTCGCCCTTGCGGCGGTTGATCAGCGAAAGGGGGCGCAGGGTCGCGGCGTCGAGCACGAACTCGTCACGCATGTCGAAGGCGCCGCCGTTCATCGACTGGTGCGCCACGATCTCGAGCACGGGCCGCCCGTCGCGCACCGTCCGTTCCACGGTCTGCCAGGTCACCCCGGCGGGCCGGCTGACCCCGTCGCGGCTTATGTTGAAGGTGTAGCAGGTCCGGCTCTCGGCCAGACGCGTCCCGTCGGGAACGACGGCCGGGTCCTGGGCGGGACCGGCGGCGAGGGCGATCAGAAGGCTCAGCATGGGCGGCTCCGGCTCAAGGGCTGTCCATTTGCGCGCGCCGGGCGTGGCGCTCAAGTGAAGCTTCGGCAAGGTGGCGGCTCTGGCCTTCGCCGCCGCCGCCCGCTATGGCCGCGCCCATGACCCAAGCCCCCGCCTATGACGTCTGCGCCGTCGGCAACGCCATCGTCGACGTGCTCGCCCCCTGCGAGCCCGCCTTCCTGGAGGCCCAGGGCCTCACCGCCGGCTCAATGCAGCTGGTCGATGCGGACCGCAGCGCGGCCCTCTACGCCGCCATGGCCGCGGGGGTCGAGGCCTCGGGCGGCTCGGCCGGCAACACCGTCGCCGGGGTCGGCTCGTTCGGCGGCCGCGCGGCCTATATCGGCAAGGTGGCGGACGACACCCTGGGCGGCGTCTTCACCCACGACATCCGCGCCGCCGGCGTCCACTTCGAGACGCCGCCGCTGACCAACGGCGCCGCGGCCGGCCTGGCCACCGGCGTGTGCATGATCAACGTCACCCCCGACGGCCAGCGCACCATGTGCACCTTCCTCGGCGCGGCCAACCAGCTGGAGATCGCCGATATCGACGCCGGGGTGATCGGGTCGTCGGCCATCGTCTATCTGGAAGGCTATCTGTTCGACCCGGCTCCGGCCCGGGCCGCCTTCGAGGCCGCCGCCGCCGCCGCCCACGCCGCCGGGCGCAAGGTCGCCATCACCCTGTCCGACAGTTTCGTGGTGCATCGCTGGCGGGCCGAGCTGCTGGCCTTCATCGAGGCCTCGGCCGACATCGTCCTGGCCAATGAGGCCGAGCTGCACGCCCTGTTCGAGACCGAGGACTTCGACCACGCCGCCGCCCACCTGGGCCGCATCGTCGACATCGCCGCCGTCACGCGCGGGCCGAAGGGCTCGGTGGTGTTCGGCAAGGGCGGCGCCGAACGGGTCGAGGTCGCCGCCTGCCCGGTCGACAAGGTGGTCGACACCACCGGCGCCGGCGACCAGTACGCCGCCGGCCTGCTGCTCGGCCTCGCCCGCGGCCTGTCGCTCGAGGAGGCCGGCAAGCTCGGCTCGCTCGCCGCCGCCGAGGTCATCACCCACTGGGGTCCGCGGCCGATGGTGTCGCTGGAACAGCTGGCGACGGACGCGGGGCTGAGGCTCGCCTGATCGGCCCCGCTACCCTCGCCGGATCGTCACATACAGCGCCCCGTCGCCGCCGTGCTTTCGAGCGGCGGGAGCGAACCCTGACACCACGCCCCGCAGCGCCGGGCTCTGCAGCCACTCGTGCACCGAGGCGCGGATGACGCCGGTCCCGCCGCGCCGCCCTTGGCCGGTCACCACCAGCACCGAACGATAGCCGCGCGCCTGCGCCCCGATCAGGAAGGCGGTCAGGGCGTCCTGGGCCTGGAAGCGGCCGAAGCCGTGCAGGTCGATCTTCGCCTCGATCGGATCGCGCTCACGCGACAGACGGCGCTGGCGGCGGGGTTCGAGTTCCTCGGGCAGGCCGCGTGGGCGGGCCGGTCCCGGAGGCGGAGCCGTCCACGCCGGGGCGACGCCGCGCGGCCGGGACGGCTTCGTCGGCAGCGGGGCGGGCGGAGGATCGACGACGGCGGCGCCCGGAATGATGCGGGCGGCCTTCTTCGGCCTCGATGGCGTCACCGAGCCCGCCACCCGCGCCCAGATCCGGCGGTCGTCGGGGCTCAGGTCGTCGCGGCGGCTCATGTCGTGCCGGGCGCGTTCCCGTCCGGGTCCTCGTCCGAGCCGGCGTCCTGTGGGCCGGGCGTCTGGATCAGCAGGTCGCCGGGCTGGCAGTTCAGTTCGCGGCACAGGGCGTCCAGGGTGGTGAACCGGATGGCGCGCGCCTTGCCCGTCTTGAGGATCGACAGATTGGCCAGGGTCACGCCGACGCGGTCAGCCAGCTCGGTCAGCGACATGCGCCGTTCGAGGAGAATGCGATCGAGTTGGACGCGGATAGCCATGGGACTTTCTCTAGCTAACGGTGCGCGCCGGGTCGACCCGAAGGGCGGGGCGAAGCGCGGAAAGGTGGGGCGTTTCGATCGCCCGGCCACTCACGCCTCCGGCGCGCGTCGGGTCGAGAAGGCGGAGCCTTCTGATCGCGCGCCCGCTCATATGGTCAGCTCGGATTCGTGGCGCAGACGCGCGCCCTCGCGGAAGACCTCGGCGATCACCACGATGATGACGACCGCGAAGGACGGGGTGATCAGATCGAACAGGCTGGGGGTCTCCATGGCCCCGCGCACGAAACGGGCGACCAGGAACTGGCCGGCCCAGACGCCGAGGGTGACCGCGGCGAAGGCGGCGCCGATCTGGTGCAGCCGGCGGACGTTGAGCGGATGGAAGGGGTCGCCCACCCGCAGCGTCGCGACGATATGGATCAGCAGGCGGAAGATCAGGGCGGAAATGGACAGATAGGCGAAGGCGGCCGTGGCGACGAGCAGCACATAGGCCCAGGGCAGGGGGATCACGATGGCGTCCTCGCCGGCCCCGGCGGTCACGACGGGCGTGCCGAAAACCTTCAGCGCCACGACGGAGGCGGGGATGAGGACGGCGCCCACGGTCAGGACCCAGAAGGCGACGGTGCAGGCCGTGCCCGCGACGCTGGAGATCGAGACCAGGCTCAGGCGGGGCAGGGAAGGGGTGCGAATCATCCCGAGCGATGTCGTCTTCGGGAATCGCATGCGGGCCTCGTTCAGGCCGGAAGTCCAGGCGCGATCGCCGCGCGGGGTCCGGCGAACCCACGCGCGGTCTTATACATCGCGGTTGTCATGCAGATCGTCAAAGCTCCGGTGAGCAGAAGCAGGATCACAGGGCCTGGACGAGCGTGGCGACCAGCGCGGTCGGCAGGGCTGCGAGCAGGAAGGCGTTCAGGACGCCGTGGCCGACCTTTTCGAGGAAGTAGGAAGCGTTCATGGTGTTCATCGTCGTGTCTTTCGATCCTGAGTGAGGGATGTTTTCACCCCTCTTTCGTTGTGCCGCTGCATCGATCTTGCCGTTATGGCCCGTATCGGGGAACGTTGCGGCGTCCGTCCTTGGGTCAATAGATAGGACGTGCAGGGCCGGAAGTCATGTTACATATCGTTTAACGATATTAAACTTTGGCAATGGATCGTTACAGGGCGCGTGATCGGTATGAAGCTTCGACTTATCAAGGGGATGCGGCTGGTCGCGGCGACCCATAATCCCGGCAAGGTGCCCGAGATCGAGGCCCTGCTCGGCGGACATTACGAGGTGGTCACCGCCGGAGCGCTGAACCTGCCCGAACCCGACGAAACGGAGTCGAGCTTCGCCGGCAACGCCCTGCTCAAGGCCCGCCATGCGGCGGACCGGTCGGGCGAGGTGGCGCTGGCCGACGACTCGGGCCTGTCGGTCGCGGCGCTGGACGGGGCGCCGGGCATCTTCTCGGCCCGCTGGGCCGGGCCGGACAAGGATTTCGCCCTGGCCATGCGCAAGGTCGAGGAGCGGCTGGAGGAGATCGGCTCGGATGACCGGCGGGCCTGGTTCACCTCGGCGCTGGCGGTGGCCTGGCCCGACGGCCCCGCCGTGGTGGTCGAGGGCCGCGTCGAGGGCCGGCTGACCTTCCCGCCGCGCGGCGACCGCGGCTTCGGCTACGATCCGATCTTCATCCCCGATGGTTACGACCAGACCTTCGGCGAACTGGATCCGGCGCTGAAGGATTCGATCAGCCACCGGGCCCGGGCGTTCGGGAAGCTCAAGGCGGCGCTGATTGACTGATCCGGTCCCCGATCCCGGCTCCGACGTCGCCCTCTACGTCCACTGGCCGTACTGCGCCCGCATCTGCCCCTATTGCGACTTCAACGTCGTGCGCGACCGGGGCAAGGCCGCCGAACAGACGGCGCTGGTCGAAGCCATCCTTGCCGACATGGAGGCGCAGGCCGTCCTGACCGGTCCGCGCCGGCTGGCCTCGATCTTCTTCGGCGGCGGCACCCCCTCGCTGATGGACCCGGACGCGGTCGCGGCGGTGATCGCGCGGGCGGAAACCCTGTTCCCGCCGCGCCGACCCATCGAGATCACCCTCGAGGCCAACCCGACCGACGCCGAGGCCGACCGGTTCGCGGCGCTGGCCGCCGCCGGGGTCAACCGGCTGTCGATGGGGGTGCAGGCGCTGGACGACGCCGCCCTGGCGTTCCTCGGCCGCAACCATTCAGCCGACGAAGCACGGCGGGCCGTGGCGGTGGCAGGCCGGGCCTTCGACCGGCTGTCGATCGACCTGATCTACGCCCGCCCCGGCCAGACGGTGGAGGGCTGGACCGCCGAACTGACGGAGGCGCTTGACCTCGGCTTCGAGCACGTCTCGCCCTACCAGCTGACCATCGAGCCGACGACCGCCTTCGGCCGGGCGGTGGCGCGCGGGGCTTGGACGCCCCCCGACGAGGATGCGGCAGCCGCTCTTTACGAGACCACCCAGTCGGTGCTCGAGGGCGCGGGCTTCGAGGCCTATGAGGTCTCCAACCACGCCCGCGGGGTCGCGGCCCGGTCAGCGCACAATCTCCACGTCTGGCGCGGCGGCGACTACATCGGTGTCGGCCCGGGCGCGCACGGGCGGCTGACGCTGGAGGGGGTGCGGACCGCGACCGTCGCCCGGCGCGGGATCGGGGAATACCTCGCCGGCGTCGAGGCCGGGACGCCATGGATCGAACGCCAGCCCCAGACCCCGGTCGAGGCCGCCGAGGAGCAGGTCCTGCTGGGTCTGCGCACCGTCGAGGGCGTCCCGCTGGCCGTGTTCGCCGCCCTCGGCCTCACGCCCGCCTCAGCCCCGCTCGCCGACCTCCTCGCCGACGGCTTTCTCGCCCCCGTCGCCGGCCGCCTCGCCGCCACCCCCCGCGGCCGCCCCGTGCTGGACGCGGTTCTGAAGGCCCTGCTGGCTTGAACCGCCGCCCCGGTCGGGAGCGTCGCCGCCCTTGAGTGCGCCTCCCCCGACTGGCACGGTCCCGCCGATGCCCGATCCCTCCGTCTTCCCGCCGACCGCCCCGCCGCCGCGCCCCGTCGCGTCCGGCCTGTATCTGGTGGCGACGCCGATCGGGAACCTGCGCGACATGACGCTTCGGGCGCTCGATGTCCTCGCCGCCGCGGACCTGGTGTTGGCCGAGGACACCCGCGTCACCGGCAAGCTGCTGGCGGCCTACGGGCTGAAGGCGAAGCTGGAGCGCTGCGACGACCACGCCTCGGCCCGCGCCGCCGAGCTGGCCATCGAACGGCTGCGCGAGGGGGCGGTGGTGGCGCTGGTCTCCGATGCCGGCACCCCCTTGGTCAGCGACCCGGGCTTCGTCGTCGCCCGCGCCGTGATCGCCGAAGGCCTGCCGGTGCATCCCATCCCCGGCGCTTCGAGCCTGCTGGCGGCCCTGTGCATCGCGGGCCAGCCGGCCGACCGGGTGCTGTTCGCCGGCTTCCTGCCGCCGAAGTCGGGCGCGCGGCGCACGGCTCTGGAAGAGTTGCGCACCGGCCGCCAGACGCTGGTCTTCTTCGAGAGCGGCCCGCGCCTCGCCGACAGCCTGGCCGACATGGCCGCGGTGCTGGGGCCGCGCCCGGCCGCCGTGGCCCGCGAGCTGACCAAGCTCTACGAGGAATGCATCCGCGGCGCCCTGCCCGAACTGGCCGTCGACCCGCGCTGCCAGTCGCCGAAGGGCGAGATCGTCGTCGTGGTCGGCCCGGGCGAGGCCGAGACCGCGTCGGAGGCCGATGCGGATACCGCTCTGAGGGAGGCCCTGAGCCGGCTGCCGCCCGGCGAGGCGGCGGCGGAGGTGTCGAAGGCGCTCAACCTGCCGCGCAAGCCGCTCTACAAGCGGGCGCTGGAGCTGCAGGGCCGGTGACCCGCGCCGCGCCCCCGGCCCGCCTGCCCCCGGCGCGCCTCAAGGCGCCGAGGGTCGTCGTGCCCAAGCGCGGCTGGCGGGTTGCACTCGGAGCCGCCTCGCATCGGCTGGGCCATCGCTCGGAGTGGCTGGCCGCGGCCCTGCTGATGTGCCGGGGCTATCAGGTGCTCGGCTTCCGGCTCAAGACCCGGGCCGGCGAGATCGATATCCTGGCCCGGCGCGGGCGCACCCTGGCGGTGGTCGAGGTCAAGCGCCGCGCCAACCTGGAACTGGCCCTCGCCGCCCTGTCCGCGAAACAGTATGATCGGCTGCTGGCCGCGGGCCGCGCGGTGTTGCGTCAAAGACCCAGCTTGGCCGGACATCTGCTCAGAATCGATATTGTGGCGCTGGCTCCGCGCCGGCTTCCGCGCCATCGTCGTGGCGTGGAGCCGTTCGGCAGGGGGCGGGCGTGACGCGTGACGAGGCGGAAATTGTCCTGACCGAAGCGGGTCAGGCCGGAGACGAGGCTTTCCCGCTGCTGGAGGCGGCCATCGCCTGCGCCGTCCACGACTATCCGTTCCGCGATCCCGAACCCGTGCGGACGCTGGCCCGAAACGCGGCTGAGCGACTGGCCGAGCGGATCGCCGGCGAGAGCCCCGACGAGGCCCTGGCCGAGACCATGGCCTCCGACCTGCGGCTGAACGGCGACCTGTTGAACTACGACCATCCCGGCAACACCGATGTGATCGACGTCGCCGAGCGCCGGCGCGGCCTGTCGGCGACGCTGGCGATCTTCTACCTCGACGCGGCCCGACGGGCGGGTGTGAAGGCGCAGGGCGTCGACTTCCCGGGACATTTCCTGCTGCGGGTCGAGACCCCGGACGGGCCCGTGGCGCTGGACCCGTTCAGCCAGGGACGGCTGGTGCTGCCGTCGGAACTGACCCGCCGGGCGCTGCGGGCCGGGCTGACCCCCCACGTCGCCGACCGCCTCGACGTGTTGATGGCCCCGGTCAGCGACCGTCAGGCCCTGCTGCGCCTGCAGAATGTGCTGTTCAGCCGCGCCCTTCGCGCCGAGGACTTCGAGGGCGCCGAACGCTCGGCCCTGCGCCGGGCCCTGCTCGATCCCGAGGATCATCGCCCGTGGCTCGACGTCGCCGCCGCCCGCGAGAAACAGGGCGCCCTGGCCGGGGCGCTGGAGGCGCTGTCGCGGGCCCGGTCGCTCGACGACCCGACCGAGGCCCACCGCCGGATGTCGGTCGACCGGGTCAGGCTTCAGCTGAACTAGGGTTGCGCCGGCCTCCCCGGCTGCCCATTAGCCAAGCTGACGTCGCTTGGAAGGACAGGGCATGTTGAGAGTCGCGATCCAGATGGACCCCATCGAGGCGGTCAACATCGACTCCGACACCACCTTCCTGCAGGCCATGGAGGCCCAGAACCGCGGTTACCCGGTCTGGGTCTACGACTTCCGGACCCTGGCGCTGGAGGATGGACGGCTGTTCTGCCGCGCCCGCCCGGTGACGCTGCGGGCCACGGCCGGGGATCACGTCAGCTTCGGCGACGAGGTCCGGCTCGACCTGGCCGACGATGTCGACGTCATCCTGATGCGCCAGGACCCGCCGTTCGACATGGCCTACGTCACCGCCACCTATCTGCTCGAGACGGTGCATCCGAAGACGCTGGTGGTGAACGATCCGGCCGAGGTGCGCTCGGCGCCGGAGAAGCTGCTGGTCACCCGCTTCCCCGGCCTGCAGCCGCCGACCCTGATCAGTTCCGATCCCGTCGCCCTGATGGACTTCCACCGCCGCCACGGAGACGTGGTGCTGAAGCCGCTGCACGGCGCCGGCGGCTCGGGCGTGGTGCGGCTCAAGGCCGACGATCCCAACCTGGAGGCCCTGATCGAGATTCACGCGGTCGGCTCGCGCGATCCGCTGGTGATCCAGAAATTCATCCCGGCGGTGTCGAAGGGCGACAAGCGCATCCTGCTGGTCGACGGCGAGCCGGTCGGGGCGATCAACCGCATTCCGGCCGAGGGCGCCGTGCGGTCGAACCTGCACATGGGCGGCACGGCGGCGGCGGTCGAGCTGACCGCCCGCGACCGCGAGATCTGCGCCGCCATCGGCCCGACCCTGCGGGAGCGCGGCCTGATTTTCGTCGGCATCGACGTGATTGGCGACTATCTGACCGAGATCAACGTCACCTCGCCCACAGGCGCCCAGCAGCTGAAGCGCTTCACCGGCGTCGATGCGGCGGCGCTGATGTGGGACGTGATCGAAAGGAAGCGGGCGGCGCAGGGGTTCTGACAACGCCGCTCTTGCCAAAGTTGTTTGTTCGTGGTTCGTTCTCTCGCGGATAGCGGGAGAGGCCGATGGTGGCCAGCGTCGTCACGGTGGCGTTCGAGGGCGTGGACGCCCGGCGCGTCGACGTGCAGGTCCAGCAGCTGTCGGCAGCCGAGCCGTCCTTCGTCATTGTCGGTCTCGCCGACAAGGCGGTGGCCGAGAGCCGCGAGCGGGTGCGCGGCGCCTTCGCCGGCATCGGCCTGGCCATGCCGCCGAAACGGATCATCGCCAACCTCGCCCCCGCCGACCTGCCCAAGGAGGGCAGTCATTTCGACCTGCCCATCGCCTTGGCCCTGCTGGCCTCCATGGGCGTCATCCCCGCCGACGCGCTGGCGGGCTGGGCGGCGGTCGGGGAGCTCGGCCTGGACGGACAGATCGCCCCGGTCGGCGGAACCCTGCCCGCCGCGGTGGCCGCCGACGCCATGGGGCTGGGCCTGATCTGCCCCGAGGCCAACGGGCCCGAGGCGGCCTGGGCCGGCGAGGTGGCGGTGCTGGCGCCGCGCTCGCTGATCGGTCTGGTCAACCACTTCAAGGGCGTGCAGGTGCTGCGCCGGCCCGAGCCGGGCGCCATGCGCTCGGGCGACCGCGTGCCCGATCTGCGCGAGGTCAAGGGACAGGAGAGCGCCAAGCGGGCGCTGGAGATCGCCGCGGCGGGCGGCCACAACCTGCTGTTCGTCGGTCCCCCGGGGTCGGGCAAGTCGATGATGGCGGCGCGGCTGCCCGGCCTGCTGCCGCCGCTCACGCCGAAGGAGCTGCTCGAGACCTCGATGATCTGGTCGGTGGCCGGGCTGATCGAGCGCGGCGCCCTGACCCGCGACCGGCCGTTCCGCGCGCCGCATCATTCGGCGTCGATGGCGGCGCTGACCGGCGGCGGTCTGCGGGCCAAGCCCGGCGAGGCCTCGCTCGCGCACAACGGCGTGCTCTTCCTCGACGAACTGCCCGAATACAGCGCCCAGGCCCTCGACTCGCTGCGCCAGCCGCTCGAGACCGGCGAGATCGTGGTCGCCCGGGCCAACGCCCATGTCCGCTATCCGGCCCGCTTCCAGCTGGTGGCGGCGATGAACCCGTGCCGCTGTGGTCTCGGCGGCGGCGGCAAGGGGGCGTGCGGCAAGGCCCCGCGCTGCCAGCGCGACTACCAGAACCGCATCTCCGGGCCGATGTTCGACCGCATCGACCTGACGGTGGAGACGCCGCCGGTCACCGCCGCCGACATGGCCCTGCCGCCGCCGGCCGAGGGTACGGCCGAGGCTTCCGCCCGCGTCCACGCCGCCCGGGCGCTGCAGGAGGCCCGGCTGCGCGCCGCCGGCGTCGACCCGGACACGGCCCGGGACCAGGCCGTCAACGCCCGCGCCTCGGGCGAGACGCTCGACCGCTTCGCCCGGCCTGATGAGGCGGGCCGGGCCCTGCTGATGCGGGCGGGGGAGGGCGGCGGCCTGACCGCGCGCGGCTGGACGCGGACGCTGCGGCTGGCCCGCACCATCGCCGACCTCGACGGCTGCGACGGGGTGCTGCGCCGGCACGTGGCCGAGGCCCTGGTGCATCGCCGATCGACCGTCGGCGCCCAGGCCGATTTCGACCGCCGGACGGAGCATCAAGGCGGGGCGCCGGCCTACTGATCGCCAGACTTCCTTAACCGACCCGCTTGAACCAGCCTTAAGACATTGTCGGCGATGGTTACCGTCCGGGTTGGGGGATGGGCGATGACGCGCAAGACGAGGATGGTTCCGGAAACGATCAAGGCCGACGCTCCGGTCGCCGAGGGGGCCGAACAGCAGTTCCTGCGGCTGATGAGCCATGAGATGCGCACGCCGCTGAACGGCGTCATCGGCATGCTCGGCCTGTTGTCGCGCACCCGTCTCGACGGGGCCCAGCGCGCCTATCTGGACGCGGCCCGGTCGTCGGCCGAGCACCTGCTGGGCCTGGTCAACGACCTGCTCGACTACGCCCGCATCGAGGCGGCGCTGCTGGAGCTCGATTCCGCGCCGGTGGACCTCGAGGGTCTGGTTCGGGGCGTGGCCGAACTGCTCAGCCCGAAGGCCCACGACAAGGGGTTGGAGATCGCCTGGTCGGTGGCGCCCGAGGCGGTCGACGTCATGGCCGACGACGGCCGACTGCGCCAGGTGCTGTTCAACCTGGCCGGCAATGCGGTGAAATTCACCGAAAGCGGCGGCGTCCGCATCTCGGTCGAACGGTCCGGTGGCTCGATGAAGACGCCGCGTCTGGCCTTCATCGTCGACGACACCGGGCCCGGGGTCCCGGTCGAGGCCCGCGCCCGCATCTTCGAGGAATTCGGCCACGTCGACGCCTCGGACGCCAGCCGCTTCGGCGGCGCGGGCCTTGGCCTCGCGGTGGTCCGCAAGCTGGCCGCGGCGATGGGCGGAACGGTCGCCGTCGCCGACCGGCCCGACGGCCCGGGGGCGCGCTTCCGTTTCGAAGCGGCCTTCCCCGCCGTGAAGAATGCGCCGGAGCGGTCGTTGTCGCTGGTGGGCGAGACCGTCGCCGTGGCCAGCCCGGATCCTTTCGTGCGCGCGGCCGCCGCGGCCCAGATCGAGGCCTCGGGCGGCCGGGTCGCCGCCAAGGCCCCGGTCATGCTGATCGACCACGCCGGGCGTCCCGCTGGTTGCGGCCTCGCGCCCAGGCCTGCCGGCGACGCGCGCGCCATCGTGCTGCTGAAACCCTGCGAGCGGGACCTCATCGCCCGCTACCGCTCGGCCGGCTTCCACGGCTATCTGATCAAGCCGCTGCGGCGCGCCTCGCTGGCCGAGCGGGTGCTGGCCGCGTCCGGCGCGCGCCAGGCCATGCAGCCCGGACCGCCGCCGCCGCCGCCCGACGACGACCGCGTCGCCCTGACCCGCTTCTCGGGCATCCGGGTGCTGCTGGTCGAGGACAATCCGGTCGGGGCCCTGCTGGCCGCCACCCTGCTGAAGCGTGAGGGCTGCGCCGTGGAGACCGCCGCTAGCGGTTATGAGGCACTCGATGCGCTGAAGCGGGCCCGCTACGATCTGGTGTTCATGGACATGCGGATGCCCGGCATGGACGGCCCCAGCGCCGCCCGCGCCATCCGCGCCCGGGGGGACGAAACCCCGATCGTGGCCCTGACGGCGCACGCCTTCGCGGAGGACCGCCGCACCTGTCTCGAGGCGGGCATGGACGACCATCTGGTCAAGCCTCTGGAGCTCGACGCCCTGCGCGCCTCTCTGGCCCGCTGGACGAACCGCGCGGAGCGCGCCAAGGTCGCCGTCGCATAGGAGACGCCGGGGGGCGTCACACGAGGGACGCCTGATGACCGACGCCGACACGCCCGCAAAGCCCGCGCGCGGACTCGGAGGGCTGGCCGCCTATTTCGAACGCACCAGCTTCGTCATGCTGCTCCTCGGCTTTGCGGCCGGACTGCCCAATCTTCTCGTCTACGACACGCTGTCGGCCTGGCTGCGGGACGACGGCGTCTCGCTGGAGCTGATCGGGTTCTTCGCGCTGGCGACCCTGACCTACGCCTTGAAGTTCGTCTGGGCGCCGCTGTTGGACCGGACGAATATTCCGGTGCTGACCAAATGGTTGGGCCATCGCCGGTCGTGGATGCTGGCGACCCAGGCCGTGATCATTCTCGGCCTGTGGCTGATCTCCGGCTCCGATCCCCAGTCGAACCTCGGCCTGATCGCGCTGTTCGCCGTCATGGTCGGCTTCTTCGGGGCCAGCCAGGACATCGCCATCGACGCCTGGCGCATCGAAGCGGTGGATGACAGCCGTCAGGGCGTCATGGCCGCGGCCTACCAGCTGGGCTACCGCGTCGCCGTGATCGTGGCCGGCGCCGTGCCGCTGATCCTCGCCCAGTTGTTCAACTGGAACCTCTCCTACGCCGTCATGTCGGCCCTGATGGGGATCGGCGTTCTGGGCGTCTTGCTGGCCCCGCGTGAAAAAACCCACGTCGCCCGGGCGATCCCGGTCGGGCACCTGCCGTCGCGCCCCTTGGCCGAAAAGGTCGAATGGGTCGTTCGCATCCTGCTGATCTTCATCGCGGCCCTGATTATCGGCACAGGCCTGACCGACCGTCCGGATGCCCTGCTCTGGGCCTTCGGGGCCGTGATCGGCGAGGGCGGTCGGGACGTCGTGACTGCGTGGCTCGAGCAGGGCGACCTGGTCGGCGTTCTCATCCAGTTCGCCTTCGTCGGAGGCGGCTTCGCCCTGCTGACGGCCGCCTGCTGGCCGCTGCCCGGTATGGCGACCCGGCCGGGCGCTTATCTGGCGGGATCGTTCGGCGAACCGCTGATGGACTTTTTCAACCGGTTTGGCCGTCTGGCCGGCCCGATACTGGCGTTGATCTGCGTCTACCGGCTGGCCGATTTCGTGCTCAACATCATGAACCCCTTCTACATCGACCTTGGCTTCAGCCTGATCGAGATCGCCGAGGTGAGGAAGGTATTCGGCGTGGTGGCCCTGTCGGCGGGCGTCATAGTGGGCGGATGGTCCGTAGCGCGACTGGGCCTGATCCGCACGATGGTGATCGGCGCCTTCATGAGCCCGGTGTCCAACATCGTCTTCGCCTGGCTTGCCACGCAGGGTCACGATCTGAACGCCCTGTTCGTCTCGATCGGGATCGACAACGTGGCCACCGGCTACGCGGGCACCGCTCTGATCGCCTATATGTCGAGCCTGACGGCCATCGGCTTCACTGCGACCCAGTACGCGCTGTTCAGCTCGCTGTACGCCTTGCCCGGCAAGATCATCGCCTCCCAGTCCGGCAAGATCGTCGAGGCTTCGGCGCGCTGGGCGGACTCGGGCGGGCTGCCAGCCGCATTCAAGGGGCTGTTCGCGCGCATGCCGGAGGGTTCGCTGGTCGAGGGCGCGGCCAAGAGCGGCGTCTCCGTCGCAGGACTGGGAGCCGGCTATTTCACCTTCTTCATCTATTCGACCGTCATCGGCATCTTCGCCATCCTGCTCGCCTTCTATGTCGCCAGGCGGCAGCCGGCGGTGATGGCGGCGCAGAAGGCGCGAGAAGAAGAAGCCGCCGCCGAAGCCCAGCCTTCCTGACGAAGCTTCAGCCCTCCTCGCCCATCGCCCCTTCCTCGTAGGCGGCGAAGGTGGCGGCGGTGATGATCTCGCTGACCGAGGCGCCGAGCGAGACGATCTGGACCGAGCGTTCGAGGCCGACCAGCAGCGGGCCGATCACCGTGGCCCCGCCCAGGGCCTGGACCAGCCGGGTCGAGATCGAGGCCGAGTGGATGCCCGGCATGACCAGCACGTTGGCGTCCTTGGACAGGCGCATGAAGGGGTAGGCGGCGCGGGCCTCGGGATCGAGCGCCAGTTCGGCGGGCATCTCGCCCTCGTATTCGAAATCGACGCCGCGCTGGTCGAGCAGGCGGATGGCCTCGCGGATCATCTCGCCCCGGTCGCCCGGCGGGTTGCCGAAGGTCGAATAGCTGAGGAAGGCGACCCGCGGATTGCGGCCCAGCCGGCGCACGGTGGCGGCCGCCTGGCAGGCGATGTCGGCCAGGTCCCGGGCGTCGGGCAGCTCATGGATCGAGGTGTCGGCGACGAACAGGGTGCGACCCTTGGCCAGCACGATCGACAGGCCGATCATCCGCTCGCGGACGTCGAGGACGCGGCGGACCTCCTTCAGCACCATGTTGAAGTTGCGGGTCACGCCGGTGACCATGGCGTCGGCCTGGCCGCGGGCGCACATGGCGGCGCCGAAATAGTTGCGGTCCTGGTTGATCATCCGCTGCACGTCGCGCTTCAGATAGCCGCGGCGCTGCAGGCGCCCGTAGAGCCAGTCGACGTACTCGGCGTTGTGTTCCGAGATGCGGGCGTTGACGATGTCGATGCCCATGTCGTCGAAATTGAGCCCCGCATCGGCGGCGTTCTTGCGGATCAGCTCCTCACGGCCGAGCAGGATCGGCGTGCCCAGTTCGGCCTGTTTGAAGGCCCAGGCGGCGCGGATCACGGCGGTCTCCTCGCCCTCGGCGAAGACGATGCGCTTGTTCGGCGCGGCGCGCACGGCGCCGGAGATGTTCTGCATCAGCGCGGCCGACGGATCGAGCCGCGAGCGCAGGGAGACGCGGTAGGCGTCCATGTCCGCGATCGGTCTGCGGGCCACGCCCGAGTCCATGGCGGCCTGGGCCACGAAGGGCGGGATGAACCAGATCAGGCGCGGGTCGAACGGGGTCGGGATGATGTAGTCGCGGCCGAATTTCAGCTTGCGGCCGCGATAGGCGGCGGCGACCTCGTCCGGCACGTCCTCGCGGGCCAGGGCGGCCAGCGCCTGGGCGCAGGCCACCTTCATCTCGTGATTGACGCGCCGGGCGCGGACATCGAGCGCGCCGCGGAACAGATAGGGGAAGGCGAGGACGTTGTTGACCTGGTTGACGTAGTCCGACCGGCCGGTGGCGATGATGGCGTCGGTCCGCACCGACATCACGTCTTCCGGGGTGATCTCCGGGTCCGGGTTGGCCATGGCGAAGATGATCGGATTGGCCGCCATCGACGCCACCATCTCCTTGGTGATGGCGCCCTTGGCCGACAGGCCCAGCACCACGTCGGCGCCGACCATGGCCTCGGCCAGGGTGCGGTGGGGCGTGTCGGTGGCGTGGGCGGCCTTCCATTGATCGATGCCGGGCCGGCCCTGGTAGACCACGCCGTCGCGGTCGACGATGACGGTGTTTTCGGCGCGGACGCCGGCGGCCTTCATGAGACCGATCGACGACAGGCCCGCCGCCCCCGCGCCGGACAGGACCACCTTGAGGTCTTCCAGCTTCTTGCCGGCGATATGGGCGGCGTTGATCAGGCCGGCGGTCGAGATGATGGCGGTGCCGTGCTGGTCGTCGTGGAACACCGGGATGTCGAGCAGGTCCTGCAGCTCGCTCTCGATGACGAAACATTCCGGGGACTTGATGTCCTCCAGGTTGATGCCGCCCCAGGTGTCGCCGATGTTCTTGACCACGGTGACGAACTCGTCCGGGTCGGTGGTCTTCACCTCGACGTCGAAGCTGTCGACGTCCGCGAAGCGTTTGAACAGGACGGACTTGCCCTCCATCACCGGCTTGGAGGCCATGTGGCCGAGGTTGCCGAGGCCGAGGATGGCGGTGCCGTTGGAGATGACGGCGACGAGGTTGCCCTTGGAGGTGTAGTCGTAGGCCTTGTCGACGTCCTCCGCGATGGCCAGCACCGGCACGGCCACGCCCGGCGAATAGGCCAGCGACAGGTCCCGCTGCGTCGCCATCGGCTTGATCGGCGCCATGGAGATCTTGCCCGGCTGGGGACTGCGGTGGAACTCGAGCGCGTCCTCGTCGGAGAAGGTCTGTTTGTCGGTCAGGTCGGGCATGTCGCTGGGGCGTTTCCGGGCGCTTGGTCGCGCGTCTGCTGGGCTGTCCCCGTTCCTAGTGCGCGGGGGGCGGCGGGACAACCGTTGACGCCGGGGAAGACCGGAGACCGTCGTCCCGGCGTCGCGGACGTCCGCTCCGCTCCGCCTGTGCGGGAAAAGTGACGCCGTGGGCCTGCTTTGGGCGGATTTCCGCCCGCCCGGCGGGACCCGGTCGTAGGCGCCGCCGGGGCCGCTCTCAGACCGCCAGCGTCCCCGTACCCTCGATCTCGATCGGGCCGGTCATGAAGACGTGGCCGCTGGCCTCGTCCCAGTCGATCAGCAGGTCGCCGCCGTCGGCCTCGACCATTGCGTGGCGGCCGGTCAGGCCGCGGCGGGCCGTGGCCACGAGGGCGGCGCAGGCGCCGGTGCCGCAGGCCTTGGTCAGGCCGGCCCCGCGCTCCCAGACGCGCAGGCGGATGCGGTCGGGGGCCAGCACATTGGCGAAGCCGACGTTGACGCCTTGCGGGAACAGCGGGTGGTGCTCGACCAGCGAGCCGGAGCCGCGCACGAAGGCGTCGTCCTGGCGGTCGGTGAAGAAGACCACGTGCGGATTGCCCATCGAGACCGCGCCCGGCGTGTGCAGGATCGGGGCCTCGATGGGGCCGACCTGCAGCTCGATGCCGCGGGTGTCCATCTCCTCGGCGAGCGGCACCTGCATCCAGTCGAGACCGGGCGCGCCCATGTCCACGCGCACGCGGTGATCGCCGGCCCGGGCCGCCGTGGTCGGTCCGCCGAGGGTGTCGATGGTCACGGAGTCCTTGCCGGTCGATTGCATCAGCAGCCAGCCGACGCAGCGCAGGGCGTTGCCGCAGGTCTCGACCTCGCCGCCGTCGGCGTTCCAGACGCGCATAAAGGCGTCGGCGGTCGCGGAGGGCTCAATGGCGATCAGCTGGTCGCAGCCCTGACCCGTCTCCCGGTCGGCGATGGCCCGCACCTGGTCCGCCGTCGGTGCGAACGGCGTCTCCAGCGCATTGACGACGACGAAGTCGTTGCCGGCGCCATTCATGCGGACGAAAGGACGGGTCATGCCGGCGGATATAGCGGTTGCCGGTTCCTTGCGCGAGCGACGCGCGTTATCGCTGGACCATGAGCCGCGCCGACACCCAACCCGGAACCGATCCGAACCGCCAGGGCTGGCGGCTGCGGGCGCGGATGCGCTACCTCTACCACGGCTCGTCGCCGGCGGCGGTGCGGTTCCGGCTGGCGGTCATCGTCGTCGATTTCGCCATCATCGGCTTCTTCCTCGCCGCGCCGATCCTGCGGGAGGCGGGGTGGGCCTTCTACGTCATCGACGTCATCGTCGCCCTGGTGCTGGCGGCCGATCTCGCCGCCCGGGCGATGGCCTACACCGACATCAAGGACTGGCTGAAACGGCCGTCGACGTGGATCGACCTGTTCATTCTCGCCACCCTGATGTTCCCGCAATCGCTGTACAATTTCGGCTTCCTGCGGATGCTGCGGCTGTGGACGCTGCTGAGTTCGGACTTCTTCTGGCGCACGGTCGGCCAGAAGTACGACGACACCCGGGTCGAGGAGGTGACCCGGGCGCTGGCCGCGCTGGTCACCTTCGTCTTCGTGGCCACGGGCTTCGTCTACGCGACGTTCCGGGGCCGTCACGAGGATCTGCACGGCTATCTGGACGCGCTGTATTTCACCGTCTCCAGCCTGACCACGACAGGCTATGGCGACATCACCCTGCCGGGAAACTGGGGGCGGGTGCTGTCGATCATCATCATGCTCACCGGCATCACCCTGTTCGTGCGTCTGGCCCAGACCCTGGTCCGGCCCCACAAGGTCAAATTCCCCTGTCCGACCTGCGGCCTGCAGAAGCACGATCCGGACGCCGTCCACTGCAAGGCCTGTGGCGAGATTCTGTGCATTCCGGACGAGGGACATCACTAGAGGCGGCCGACGGCGCTGGACCTCCGCTGATGGAGCGCGACGCCCAGCCCGCCGCCAAATGACAAAACCGTAACCTCATCCCGCCCGCCTTGTGACGGGGCCGCCGCCGGGTAAGGTGCCGGCCGACCATCCGTCGGGGACCCGTCCATGATCCGCACCGCCGCGCTCGCCGCGCTTCTCGCCTCCACCGCCCTTTCGAGCGCCGCCATGGCCCAGACCACACCCGTCCATTCCCCGCGCGAGTCGTCCGGCGCCGGCTTCGCGACGTCCGATGCGACCGACCCGTACCTGTGGCTTGAAGAGGTCGAGGGCGAACGGGCCATGGCCTGGGTCGAGGCGCACAACGCGCATTCGCTCGGCGTGCTGCGCGGCGATCCCCGCTTCGAGACCCTGCACCAGCAGGCGCTGGAGATCGTCCAGTCGCGCGACCGCATCCCCTCGCCGGGCTTCAACCGCGACGGCTCCATCGACAATTTCTGGCAGGACGCCGAGCACGTGCGCGGCGTCTGGCGGACCACCACGCTGGACAGCTATCGCACCGCCGAGCCGCAATGGGAGACCATTCTCGACTTCGACGCCCTGGCGGCGGTCGAGGGCAAGAACTGGGTCTACAAGGGCGCGACCTGCCTGCCGCCCGAAGAAACCCGCTGCCTGGTGATGCTGTCGGACGGCGGCAAGGACGCGGTGACGGTGCGCGAGTTCGACCGGGCGACCAGGACCTTCGTCGAGGACGGCTTCGTGCTGCCGGAATCAAAGGGCGGGGCGTCGTGGGTGGACGCAGACACCCTGCTGGTGTCGCGCGATTTCGGCCCCGGCTCGATGACCACCTCGGGCTATCCGATGATCGTCAAAGTGCTGAAGCGCGGCCAGACGCTGGACCAGGCGCAGACGGTGTTCACCGGCCAGCCGACCGACGTGTCGGTATCGGGCTACACCCTGCGCGACGCCGACGGGGTCATCCAGGCGACGCTGATCAATCGCGGCGTGAATTTCTACGAGGGCGAGACGCACCGGCTCAACGCCGATGGCACGACCACGAAGCTGGAGCTGCCGGCCAAGTCGAACATCAACGCCCTGGTGCAGGGTCAGCTGGTGGTGACCACGGACCAGGACTGGACCGCGCCGTCGGGGCAGGAATTCAAAACCGGCGACGTCATCGCCTGGGATATCGAGCGCTGGCTGGCCGATCCGGCCACGCCGGCCCTGCTGGTCATCCGGCCGGGCGAGCGCGAGGCCATCGAGGGCATCTCCAACACCCGCAACACGCTGGTCGTCGCCCTCTACGAGAACGTGCGCGGCTCGGTCTATGTCTATGAGCCCGACCCGGCGGGCGAGTGGAGCCGCACCCGGCTCGACCTGCCGCAGAACGTCACCGTCGGGGTCGGTTCGGCCAGCGAGCGCGACGACCAGGTGTTCGTCAGCGTGGCCGGCTATCTGAACCCCTCCAGCCTGTATCTGGCGGACGCGGCGACGGGCTCGGCGGACGTGGTCAAGGCGCTGCCGGCCAAGTTCGACGCCACCGGCATGGTCGTCGAGCAGTTCGAGGCGACCTCGGCCGACGGCGTGAAGGTCCCGTATTTCGTCGTCCACAAGGGCGACATGCCGATGGACGGCTCCAACCCGACCCTGCTGTACGGCTACGGCGGTTTCCAGAACTCGCTGCTGCCCGGCTATTCGGCCACGGTCGGCAAGCTGTGGCTGGAGCGGGGCGGGGTCTATGTCATCGCCAATACGCGCGGCGGCGGCGAGTTCGGGCCGCGCTGGCACCAGGCGGCGCTGCAGGAGAACCGGCAGCGGGCGCACGAGGACTTCCAGGCGGTGGCCCTGGACCTGATCGCCCGCGACATCACCTCGCAGCCGCGCCTCGGGATCATGGGCGGCTCGCAGGGCGGGCTGTTCATGGGGGCGATGCTGACCCAGCGTCCCGACCTGATCAACGGCGCGGTCATCCAAGTGCCGCTGTTCGACATGCTGCGCTTCCACAAGCTGTTGGCCGGGGCCTCGTGGATGGCCGAGTACGGCGATCCGGACGTGCCGGAGGAGCGGGCCTGGATCGAGGCCTATTCGCCCTACCAGAACCTGCGCGCCGGCCAGCCGTACCCTGAGGTGTTCATCCACACCTCGACCAAGGACGACCGGGTCCATCCGGGCCACGCCCGCAAGGCGGCCGCGCGGCTGGAGGCGCTGGGCTATCCGGTGCTGTTTTACGAGAACACCGACGGGGGCCACGCGGCTGGAGCCAACCTGCGCGAGACGGCGCGGCGGGTGGCGCTGGAATACACCTATCTGAGCCGGCGGCTGATGGATCAGCCGGCCGCGACCCAGCCCGAAGCGGGTGGAGAGTGAGCGTGATGAACCGACTGATCCTCTCGGCCGCGATCCCGGCCCTGCTGCTGGCGGCTACGCCCGTCACCGCCCAGCATGCCGGCCACGCCGAGCCTATGGAGGCGGGGACGGTCGCCGCGCCGCCGCACTTCCCCGCCGACCTGAGCCCCGCCGGGGTGCGCGCCGCCGACGACCATCTGGCGCTGGAGGAGGTCGAAGGGGCCGAGGCCATGGCCTTCGTGGCCGAGTCCAACCGCAAGGCGCTGGCGGCGCTGGAGGGCGACCGGCGCTACGAAACCTTCCGTCAGCAGGCCTTCGACATCCTGTCGGCGACCGATCGGATTCCGGGGCCCAGCTTCCTCGGCGAGGGGATCGCGAATTTCTGGCAGGACGCGGTCAATCCGAAGGGGATCTGGCGTCGGACGACGCTGGACGGCTACCGCTCGGAGGCGACGCAGTGGGAGACGCTGCTCGACATCGACGCCCTCGCGCAGGCCGAGGGCGTGGACTGGGTGTGGAAGGGCGCCGACTGCCTGGCGCCGGACGAAACCCGGTGCCTGGTCAGCCTCTCCGACGGCGGCAAGGACGCCGTGGTGGTGCGCGAGTTCGACATTCCCTCGAAATCGTTCGTGGACGGAGGGTTCGTCCTGCCTGAGGGCAAGCACCGACTGGAATGGCTGGACCGCGACACCCTGCTGGTGGCCACCGACTTCGGGCCCAATACGCTGACCGAGAGCGGTTATCCCTTCATCGTCAAATCGCTGAAGCGCGGGCAGACGCTGGCGCAGGCGACCGAGGTCTATCGCGGCGACATCGGCGACGGCGGGTATGGGGTGAGTCCTTCGGTCTATCGCGACAAGGACGGGGCGGTGGAGGCGGTCCTCATCAGCCGTCCGCTCGATACGTTCCGGAGCGAAACATGGCAGCTGGTGGGCGATCGGACGGTCAGGCTGAACCTGCCTGCCCGCATTTCGGTGCGCGGCGCCCATGCCGGCCGTCTGGTCCTGACGCCGGAGGAGGATTGGGCGGAGCTGAACAACGGCGTCAAGGCCGGATCGCTGGTCGTTGTCGATCTCGACACACTGGCGAACGGCGGCGCGATGACGGGAGATGTCGTGTTCACCCCGGGGCCGCGCCAGTCGATCGAAGAGGTGGCGGTGCTGGGCGACCGTGGCGTCGTCGCGTCGATCTACGACAATGTGCGGGGCCGTCTGGTGGTCTTCGAGCCGACGCCGTCCCGGTGGCACGAGCGGAATGTCCACGTGCCGGACAACGTCTCGGTGCACCTCGGGGATTCGTCCAAGAAGAGCGGCCGGTTCTTCTATTCCGTCGAAGGATTCCTGACCCCGTCGACGCTGAGCCTCGCGGACACCAATACGGGCAGGACCGACGTTCTTCGCTCCGCCCCCGCCCGCTTCGACGCCTCGACCCATGTGGTCGAGCAGTTCGAGGCGACGTCATCGGACGGGACGAAGATTCCCTATTTCGTCGTCCGCCCGCGCGATCTGGCCATGGACGGATCGGCGCCGACCATCATCTACGGCTACGGCGGCTTCCAGGTGTCGAAGCCGCCGGCCTACATCCCCGAGATGGGCAAGCTGTGGCTCGAGAACGGCGGGGTCTACGTCAACGCCAACATCCGCGGCGGCGGCGAGTTCGGCCCGGCCTGGCACCAGGCGGTGCTGAAGGAGAACCGGCAGCTGGCCTTCGACGACTATGCGGCGGTCGCCCGCGACCTGCATCAGCGCGGCATCACCAGCCCGCGCCGGACCGGCGTCTACGGACGCTCCAACGGCGGGGTGCTGACCTCGGTGGCGATGACCCAGCATCCGGAACTGATCAACGCGGCGGTGATCGAGAGCCCGCTGATCGACATGCTGCGCTATCACGAGCTGCCCGCAGGCGCCTCGTGGATCGGGGAATACGGCGATCCGCGCGTCCCGGAAGAGGCGGCCTATATCGCCCGCTATTCGGCCTATCAGCAGCTTCGTCCGGACACGGAGTATCCCCGCGTCTACATCACCACCAACACCCGCGACGACCGGGTCCATCCGGGCCACGCCCGCAAATTCGCGGCCCGGTTGGAGGCGATGGGCCACGACCACCTCTATTACGAGGAGACCTCGGGCGGCCACTCCAACGACGCCGACCCGGTGGCCAACGCGCGGCGCTGGGCGCGGCACTACGTCTATCTGGCGCAGCAGCTGATGGACTGAGGCCCGGGTGGAGAGGGTCAGGCCGGTTCGACGAGCACCAGCTTCGCGGCCTTGGCCGACTTCTTCGCCTGCTTCTCCGCCTTCTTCGCCTCGCGGGCGGCCTTCTTGGCGGCCTTGAGCTCGGCCTTCGCCTTGTCCGGGGCCGCGTCGGCCGCGCCCGCGAGGTCGGCCAGCTGGGCGAGGAAGCCGTCGCGCTTGCCCTTGGGCAGCAGCGCCAGGATGCGCTTGTCGGCGGCCTCGACGCGGGGGCGGGCGGCCTCCAGCGCGGCTTCGCCGGCGGCGGACAGGCGCACCGCCTTGGCCCGGGCGTCGACGGTGGAGCGCTCGCGGTCGAGCAGGCCCCTGGCGGTCATCCGCGCGACCAGGTCGGCGAGGGTGGAGCGGTCGATGCCGGTGGCGCGGACCAGATCGGTCTGGGTCAGCCCGGACCTGTGCGACACCGCCTCGAGCACGGCGAACTGGCGCTGGGTCACGCCGCCCGGCCCCGCCTCTTCCGCATAGATGTCGAGCGCCAGTTGCAGCGCGCGGTGCATCAGGTGGCTGGGCGAGGCGGAGAGGCCCCGTTTCGACTTGGCGCCGGACTTGACCATCGACGTATCCCCTCGACTGCCCGGCATAGTTAGCAGCCGCGTTTTACGGTTTGACGACGGACGATCCGGGCCCGGTCAGGGGGCGCGGTCAGGCTCGGCGGGGGCCATCGGGTCGACCGGGGTGTCGGCCGAGGTCAGGTTGCGCATGATCAGCGGGATCTGCGACAGGCCGAAGACCGACGAGGCGATCCACAGCACGCCCCGGAAGCTGACCCAGACGTCGGCCGGCTCGACGTCGCCGCGACCGATGTGTTCGGCGACCCAGCCGACCAGCGCCTCGCTGCGCACCAGTTCGTTGACGATGGCGACGCAGAGGAAGAACAGGCCGTAACGGAACGTCAGGATGCGCCAGGCCCGGTCGTTGATCGGGATGACCGTGCCGAGAAGGGCCCGCAGCGGCTGCTTGCCCAGCACCAGTCCGCCCAGCAGGGCGACGGCGAGGGAGGCGTTGAGGATGGTGACCTTCAGCTTGACCCACAGGCCGTCGCCGGTGAGCAGGGTCAGCAGGCCGAAGACGAGCGCAAAGCCGCCGACGAGAAGCGGCAGCAGGGCCAGCCGCTTCTCGACGATCAAGCCGACGGCCACGCCGACCGCCGAGCCGGCGACGAGGAACCATGTGGCGTTGACCAGGGCGTCGTCGCCCTCGACGCCGCGCAGGCGGAAGATCAGGAAGGCCAGCCCGAAAGCCAGCAGGCCGCTGAAGTCGACCAGCTGGCGCAGGCTGGACTCCTTGCGAGCGGGCGGAAGGGGGGCGTCGGGCTCACTCATGCGTCAATCCTCGAGCCCCACCAGAGAGCGTGAAAAGGCCCGGGCGTCGAACGGTTGCAGGTCCTCGATTCCTTCGCCGACGCCGATCAGCTTGATCGGGGCGTCCGACGCCTGGGCGACGGGTACGAGGACGCCGCCGCGGGCGGTGCCGTCCAGCTTGGTCATGACCAGGCCGGAGACGTAGGCGATGCGGCCGAAGATCTGCTCCTGGGCCAGGGCGTTGCGGCCGACGGTGGCGTCGAGCACCAGCAGGGTCTCGTGCGGGGCCTCGGGGTCGATCTTCTTCAGCACCCGGACGATCTTGAGCAGTTCGTCCATCAGGGCGGTCTTGTTCTGCAGCCGGCCGGCGGTGTCGATCAGGACCACGTCGAACCCTTCCGCCTTCGCCCGGGTGTAGGCGTCGAAGGCGAGGCCGGCCGGGTCAGCTCCGTCGCGGCGGCTCTCGAAGGTCGCGCCGGCGCGCTCCGACCAGACCTTGAGCTGTTCGCGGGCGGCGGCGCGGAAAGTGTCGCAGGCGACGATCATCACCTTCGCCCCCTGACCGGTCAGGTCGGCGGCGATCTTGCCCAGGGTGGTGGTCTTGCCCGAGCCGTTGACGCCGACGAACAGGGTCACGAACGGCCGCGGGCCGTCCAGCGGCTCGTAGCGGGCCTCGTGGCTGACCAGTTCGGCGGCGACGGCTTCGGCCAGCGCCTCCTTGACCTCGCGCTCGTTGGCCCCGGCGCCGAAGCGCAGGTCGCGGAAGCGGGCGACGATGCGGTCGGTCGCGGCGGGCCCAAGGTCGCTCTCCAGCAGGTGCTCCTCCAGCCCCTCGAGGGCGGCCTCGGACAGCGGTTCCTTGACGAAGGCGGCGACGACCTGCTCGGTCATCTGTTTCGAGGAGCGGGAGAGGCCCTCGCTCAGGCGGGAAAGCCAGCCCTTTTTCGGCGCGTCGTTCATTCAGCGGGCTTAGCGGGTTCGTTCGGCAAAATCACGCGGTCCTTGAAAGTCTGAAACCGCTCATCGCGGCGAAAGCCGGGACCCAGTTCTTTGGATGAGCCGTTTGCGCCTATATGAGCATAAGTCGCGGTCCAGCCGCGTCACGCTGGACAGCACTGGGTCCCGGCTTTTGCCGGGATGAGCGGAAGAGATTGATGGCTGAAGCTTTCCACAGTCCGAACACCCATGGCTTCGTCCGCGTCGCCGCGGCCACGCCGGTGGTCCACACCGCCGACCCGGTGGCCAACGCCGACGAGCACATCGCCCTGATCAAGCAGGCGGCGGAGCAGGGCGTGGACCTGGTCGTGTTTCCCGAACTCAGCGTCTCGGGCTACGCCATCGACGACCTGCTGATACAGGACACCCTGCTGGAGGAGGTCGAGCGCCAGATCGACCGCATCTGCCAGGCGACCAAGGAAACCGGCGTCATCGCCGTGGTCGGGGCCCCGGTGCGGCACGAGGAACGGCTCTACAACACCGCCGTGGTGATGTCGGACGGCTGGCTGTGGGGCGTGGTCCCCAAGACCTATCTGCCCAACTACCGGGAATATTACGAGAAGCGCTGGTTCGCGGCCGCCTCGGAGGAGCTGTTTCGCGGCTCGGGCTGCAGCGTTGGCGTGGGCGGATATTACGCGGCGTTCGGGCCGCGCCTGATCTTCAGCGTTGAGGACCGTCCGGGCTTCGTATTCGGGGTCGAGATCTGCGAGGACTTCTGGGCCCCGCTGCCGCCCTCGACCCGCCAGGCGATGGCCGGGGCCCGCATCCTGCTCAACCTGTCGGCGTCCAACATCGTCATCGGCAAAGCCGAGGAGCGCGCCCTGCTGTGCGCCAGCCAGTCGGCGCGGGCCATGGCCGGCTATGTCTTCGCCGCCTCCGGCTGGGGCGAATCGACCACCGACCTGGCCTGGGACGGGCAGGCCACCATCCACGAGCTCGGCGCGCGGCTGGCCGAGGGCGAGCGGTTCGCGATGGACAGCCATCTGACCGTCGCCGACATCGACGTCGGGCGGATCGGGCTTGAGCGGCTGCGCACCGGCACCTTCGCCGATTGCACGCGGCGGGAGCTACGGCAGGGCGACTTTGAGGACACCCCCCGCCGTGACGCCACGCGCGGGGCCTATGTCCCGGTCTCGATCCGCGACGTGGGCGCCGGACGCGCGACCGGCGACCTGATCCGGCCGCTCGACCGCTTCCCCTTCGTCCCCGACGACCCGGCTCGTCTGGACCAGGACTGCTACGAGGCCTTCAACATCCAGGTGCAGGGGCTGATGCGGCGGCTCAAGGCGACCAATGGCGAGCGCATCGTCATCGGCGTCTCGGGCGGGCTGGATTCGACCCACGCCCTGCTGGTCGCCTGCCGGGCCTTCGACCGGCTGGGCCTGCCGCGCACCGGCATCCTCGGCTACACCCTGCCGGGCTTCGCCACCTCGGAGGGGACCAGGTCGAACGCCTGGGCGCTGATGAAGGCGCTGGGCGTCACCGGGGCGGAGATCGACATCAGGCCCACCGCCACGACCATGCTGGAGGGAATCGGCCACCCGTTCGCCAAGGGCGAGCCGGTCCACGACATCACCTTCGAGAACGTGCAGGCGGGCTTGAGGACCGACTACCTGTTCCGGCTGGCCAACCAGAACGGGGCCTTCGTGCTCGGCACGGGCGACCTGTCGGAGCTGGCGTTGGGCTGGTCGACCTACGGCGTCGGCGACCACATGAGCCATTACAACGTCAACGGCGGCGTCGCGAAGACGCTGATGCGGCACCTGATCCGCTGGGTCGCCGACCGCGAGGTGGTCGGGGCGGAGGCCGTGCCCGTGCTGCGCGGCATCCTCGACACCGAGATCTCGCCCGAACTGGTGCCGGCCGTGGACGGCAAGCTCCAATCGACCGAGGGCATGGTCGGGCCCTACGCCCTGAACGACTTCTTCCTGTTCTACGTCACCCGCTTCGGCCTCAAGCCGTCCAAGGTGGCCTGGCTGGCGCATCAGGCGTGGAAGGACGCCTCGGCGGGCCACTGGCCGGCGGGAACGCCCGACGACGAGAAGGTCGAATACGACTTGGCCACGATCAAACACTGGCTGCGCAAATTCCTCGTCCGCTTCTTCCAGACCTCGCAGTTCAAGCGCTCGGCCCTGCCGAACGGGCCGAAGGTGGTCACCGGCGGCTCGCTGTCCCCGCGCGGCGACTGGCGGGCGCCGTCGGACGCGACGGCGCGGGTGTGGCTGGACGAGCTGGAGGCGAACGTTCCGGACGGCTAGGGCAGTTCCCCCAGGAACGGGAAGATCGCCGCCTTGGCCTCGGGCTCGTCGAGCATGGGGGCGTGGCCGACGCCGGGGACCTCGACGTAATCCATCTTCGGGGCGCGCTTGCGCATCTTCGCCGCGATGGCCTCGCTGAGCAGGTCGGAGGTCTGGCCGCGCACCAGCAGCACCGGGCGGCCCTTGGTCAGCCGCCCGAACATCGGCCACAGGTTCGGGACCAGGGCCTTGGCGCCGGCGGCGCGGATCGGCACGGCGATGTCGGGATCATAGTCGGGCACCGGCGCTCCCTCGGTCCCGATCTTGAAGGTGCGGTGCGCGAACGCGTCCCAGTCGGCGTCGGTGTAGTGCGGGAAGGCGACTTCGTTGATCGCCTTCACATAGGCGGCGGCCTCGGCCCAGCCGGGGGTGTCCACCGGCTGGCCGGAATAGGCGGCGATACGGGCCAGGCCCGCCTTCGCCACCTCCGGGCCGATGTCGTTGAGAATGGCGGCGGCGATGACCTTCGGGCGAAGGGCGGCCAGCGCCATGGTGATCAGTCCGCCCATCGACGTGCCGAGAAAGACGGCCCTCGCGATGCCGGCCTGTTCGAGCAGGGCGAGCACGTCCTGGGCGTAGCTCAGGGGCTGGTAGGTCATCGGGTCGGTGGCGCGGTCGGACTTGCCGCGGCCGCGCACGTCGATGGCCAGCACCCTTCGGCCGCTCTGGGCGATCAGCGGGGCGATGGCGCCGAAGTCGGCCGAGTTGCGCGTCAGGCCATGGATGGCGATCACCGGCAGCCTCGCTGGACCGGAGGCGGCCGGGTAGTCGCGGGCGAACAGGCAGAGCCCGTCCGGACTGGTCCAGCGGCGTTCGGTGAAGGTCTGGGTCATGCGGCGGCTCCGGGGCGTCGTCCGGAGTAATTCACCGCCGGACGAATTCCTTCAATGGCCCAGCAGGTCTTTTACGAAATCATCGAGGTTTCCGCCCTCGAAGCGGAAGCCGGGGATGCCCGCGCGACGGGCCGCCTCGAGGTCCGAGGGCCGGTCGCCGATCAGGAAGGACCGGGCCGGATCGATGTGGTGCTCGTCTATGGCGCGCAGGATCATGCCGGGATTGGGCTTGCGGTCCGGATGATCGGGATGGCGGTAGCGCTCGTCGATGGCGTCGGCGTGGAAGGGGCAGGCGTAGACGGCGCTGACCACCGCGCCCTTCGACGCCAGCCGGCGCACCAGCTGGGCGTTGAAGGCCTTCATCCGTTCCTCGGTGAACAGGCCGCGGGCGACGCCGGACTGGTTGGTGACCACCACGCACAGATAGCCGAGCGCGGTCAGACGGCGCACGGCTTCCGGCGCGCCGGGGATCAGGCGCAGATGCTCTTCGAGATGGGGGTAGCCGGTATCCTCGATCAGGACGCCGTCGCGATCGAGGAAGACGGCTGGAACGCCGGATGTCATGATGCCCCGCGCATACGCCGCCGGGCCGCTTCGTTGCAACCCGTCACGGGAAGTGACCCCGGGCCATTTGGCGCCGTGGGGACCGATTTGGTAGGGAGCGCCACCTTCGGCGAGGCGTTGATCCCGCATCGCCGGCGCCCGCGCGCATGATCGGAGACCGCCCCGGATGACCATCCCCTTCATCGATCTGCAGGCCCAGCGCCTGCGCCTGAACGGCGCCATCGAGGCGGCCGTGCAGGCGGCCGTGGTCGGGGGCGCCTGGGTGATGGGGCCGCAGGTGCGCCAGTTCGAGGCCGACCTCGCCGCCTTCGGGCGGGCGAAGCACGCCCTCGGCTGCGCCAACGGCACCGACGCCCTGGCCCTGCCGCTGATGGCGTGGGGAATCGGGCGCGGCGACGCGGTCTTCGTGCCCAGCTTCACCTTCGCCGCCACCGCCGAGATCGTGCCGTGGTTCGACGCCGAGCCTGTGTTCATCGACGTCGACGCCAGGACCTACAACATGGATCCCGGCCATCTGGAGGCGGCCATCGAGACGACGCTGAAGGAAGGCCGGCTCAAGCCGCGCGTGGTCATCGCCGTCGACCTGTTCGGCCAGCCGGCCGACTATCCGGCGATCAAGGCCATCTGCGACAAACACGGGCTGAAGCTGATCTCGGATTCGGCGCAGGGCTTCGGCTGCACCATCGGCGGCGAGCATCCGCTGAAGTGGGCCGACATCACCACCACCAGCTTCTTCCCGGCCAAGCCGCTGGGCTGCTACGGCGACGGCGGGGCGGTGCTGACCAATGACGACGATCTCGCCCAGCTGATCGATTCCATCCGCGTGCATGGCAAGGCGGTGGCGCGGGACCTGGAGGGCAAGACCTTCGACCACGACCCCAAATACCTGAACATGCGCATCGGCCTGAACAGCCGCCTCGACACCATCCAGGCGGCGGTGCTGATCGAGAAGCTGAAGGTGTTCGGCGACGAGATCGGCATGCGCAACCGCATCGCGGCCCGCTACAACGACGGCCTGCGGCCCCATGTGGCGGCGGTCCCGGACGTGCCGGAGGGCAATGTCTCCAACTGGGCCCAGTACACCATCGAGCATGACGACCGCGACGGTCTGGCCGCCCATCTGAAAGAGCAGGGCGTGCCGACGGCGGTCTACTATCCGATCCCGCTGCACCTGCAGCCGGCCTATGAGATGTATCCCCGCGGCCCGCAGGGCCTGCCGGTCACCGAGCGGCTCAAGGACCGGGTCGTCAGCCTGCCGATGCATTCCGATCTGGACGAGGCGACGCAGGACCGCATCATCGCCGCCGTCGCCTCCTTCAAGGCCTGACCCGCATGACCACTCACGAGCCCGTCCTCAAGTTCGGCGTCGCCGGCGTCGGCGTCATGGGCCGCAACCACGCCCGTGTGCTGACCGACATCCGCGATGTCGAGCTGACTCATGTCTTCGACCCCGACGCGGTGACGGCCGAGGGTGTCGCGGCCGCCTATGGCGCGGCGGCGGTGACGACGGCGCAGGCCTTCGTCGAGGCGGGTCTCGACGCCGCCGTGGTGGCGACACCGAACCGCACCCACGCCGACCTGTCCGTGGCCCTGCTGGAAAAGGGCGTCCATGTGCTGGTCGAGAAGCCCATCGCGGCCACCGTGGCCGACGCCCAGCGCATCATCGACGCGGCGAAGGCCAACGGCCGGGTGCTGATGGTCGGTCAGGTCGAGCGCTTCAATCCGGCGGTGGACGCGGTCAAGCGGGCCATCGACGGCGACGACATCATCTCGATCCAGATTACCCGCGTCGGCCCCTTCCCGCCGCGCATGGGCGAGGTCGGGGTGGTCATCGACCTGGCGGTGCACGACATCGACATCATCCGCCACCTGACGGACTCCGAGATCGCTGAGGTCCAGCCCCAGCTGGCCCGCACCAAGGCTGAACGCGAGGACACCGCCCTGCTGCAGTTCCGGCTGGAGAACGGCACCATCGCCCACATCACCACCAACTGGGTGACCCCGTACAAGGTCCGCACCCTGCAGGTGGCCACCCTGAACCGGTTCGTCGTCGCCGACCTGATCACCCGGCAGGTCACGGAATATTTCGGCCAGCAGCCCGACGGCTCCTACCAGACGCGGGCGGTCAACAGCTGGCCCGCCGAGCCGCTGAAGAAGGAGCTGGAAGCCTTCGCCCACGCCATCCGCACCGGCGAACCGCCGGCGGTGACGGGCGAAGACGGCCTGCGGAACCTGGAAGTGGCGCTGAGGTGTCTCGGCGAGGGCTGAACCCGGCTCCGCGTCTGCGCGTTACCGTCGCATGACCGAGGTCCCCATCACCCCCGCCCCCGGCGACGAGGCCGAGCCCGGCACGCCCGGGACCGGTGAGAACATCTGCCCCGGCTGCAACGGCACGGGTCTGGTCGGCGACCGGCCGTGTCCAACGTGCGAAGGCTCCGGCCGGGTGGTCGAGGGCATCGGCGGCGGATAGGCCCGTTCCCCCTAACCCACCACCTGCATGCCCAGCCACTCGGCGATCAGCGCCGGCTTCTCGGCGCCGTCGATCTCGACGGTGACCTCGTGATTGAGCAGCCAGCGGCCGCCGCCCTTGTCCTCGGCCGAGAGCAGTCTGAACCGCCCGCGGACCTGCGACCCGGACATCACCGGGGCGAGGAAGCGGAGTTTGTCGAAGCCGTAGTTGACGCCCATGACCACGCCTTCCAGCGGCGGCACGGCGTCATAGGTCATGGCCGACAGCAGGCTGAGGGTCAGGAACCCCTGCGCGATCGTGCCCCCGAACGGCGTGGCCTTCGCCGCCTCCGGGTCGATATGGATGAACTGGCGATCCTCAGTGACCTCGGCGAAGGCGTCGATGCGGGCCTGGTCGACGGTGATCCAGCGGCTGACGCCGATCTCCCGGCCGATCAGCCCGGGCAGGTCGGCGACGGGGGTGGGCGTGCCCTTGCGTTCGGTGCGGCTCATGCGGTCTTCCCCCAGGTTTCCGGATCGAACCGATCCTCGATGATGGCCGAGAACAGGGCCGGATCGACGTTGCCGCCGGACAGGACGATGGCCGTGGCGCGGCCGCGGGTCTCGACCTTGCCCGCCAGCAGGGCGGCCAGCGACACCGCGCCCCCGGGCTCCACCACCAGCTTGAGGACCCGGAAGGCGTAGCGCACCGCGTCGGCCACCTCGGCGTCGGAGACGGTCTCGACCCGGTCGAGGCGGCGGTTGATCGGGAAGGTCAGTTCGCCCGGCCGGTCGGTCATCAGGGCGTCGCAGATGGTGCCGGGCGCGGACGCATGAGTGCGGCGTTCGCCGGCGGCGAGCGACAACTGGGTGTCGTTGTAATACTGCGGCTCGACCCCGATCACCGGCGCGTGCGGGGCCAGGGCGGCCATGGTCAGGTTGACGCCGGCGATCAGGCCGCCGCCCGAGGCGCCGCAGATCAGCTGATCCAGCGGGGCGACGCCGACGGCCTTGGCCTGGTCGACGATCTCCAGCCCGATGGTGCCCTGGCCCTCGATCACGAACGGATCGTCGAAGGGGCGGACCAGCACCGAGCCCTTCGAGGCGGCGATCTCCTCGCCGATGGCCTCCCGGCTCTCCGCATAGCGGTCGTACATGCGGACCTCGCCGCCAAAGGCGATGACGCCCTCGACTTTCACCTTCGGGCTGTCGGCGGGCATGACGATTATGGCGGTGGTTCCCACCATGCGCGCCGCCGCCGCCACCGCCTGGGCGTGGTTGCCCGAGGAATAGGCCACCACGCCGCGCGCTTTCTCCTCGTCGGTCAGCCGGCTGATGCGGTTGTAGGCGCCGCGGAACTTGAAGGCGCCAGCCACCTGCAGGGTTTCCGCCTTCATCAGGATCCGGCCGCCGAGGCGGGCGTTGAGGGCCGGGCTCTCGATCAGCGGGGTGCGCACGGCGTGGCCGGCGATCTGGCGGGCGGCGTCCTGAACGCCGGCGAAGGAGGCGGTGTGCATGAGCGCACTTAACCGCATCGCTCGTTCTTGCGTAAGGTGGCCCCCATGAAGTCTCTGATCCTCGCCATCGACCAGGGCACGACCTCGACCCGGGCCATCGCCTTCGAGACGGCGCCGGAGGGCGGCCTGCGGCCCGTCGCGGTCAGCCAGATCGAACTGGCGCAGCATTTCCCGCGCCCCGGCTGGGTCGAGCACGATGCGGCTGAAATCTGGGCGGCGACGCTGCAGACCTGCCGCGAGGTCATTCGCAAGGCCGGCGGGGTCGGCCGGTTCGCGGCCGTCGGCATCACCAACCAGCGTGAGACCTCGGTGATCTGGGACGCCGCGACGGGCGAGCCGCTGCACACCGCCATCGTCTGGCAGGACCGGCGCACGGCGGACGCGACCGCGAGACTGGCGGCGGCGGGGCATGAGCCGAGGGTGCAGGCGGCGACGGGGCTGATCCTCGACCCCTATTTCTCCGCCTCCAAATTCGCCTGGCTGCTGGATGCGGTTCCGGGCGCGCGCGAGCGGGCGGCGCGGGGCGAGGTCAAGCTCGGCACCATCGAGACCTGGCTGATCTGGAAGCTGACCGGCGGGGCCAGCCATGTCACCGACGCCACCAACGCCAGCCGCACCTCGCTGATGGACCTCGCCACCCGCGCGTGGCGGGAGGATCTGGCGGCGCTGTTTAACGTCCCGCTGGCGGGACTGCCGGAGATCCGGGGCTGCGCCGATCATCTGGGCGACTGCGAGCCGAGCGTGCTGGGGGCGGCCCTGCCGATCCACGGTTCGGCGGGCGACCAGCAGGCCGCGCTGGTGGGACATGGCGCGCTCAAGGCGGGCGACGCCAAGATCACCTATGGCACCGGGGCCTTCCTGGTGGCCAATGTCGGCCCGACGCCGGTCGCCTCGACCAGCCGCCTGCTGGGCACGCTCGGCTATGCGGCGGACGGCCAGGTCGCCTACGCGCTGGAGGGGTCGATCTTCTCGGCGGGGTCGGCGATCCAGTGGCTGCGCGACGGCCTGAAGGTGATCACCGAATCCCGCCAGTCCGAGGCCATGGCCCAGGGGCTGGCCGACAACGGCGGCGTCTATCTGGTGCCCGGCTTCACCGGACTCGGGGCGCCGTGGTGGGAGCCGGAGGCGCGCGGGACCATCACCGGCCTGACCCGTGACAGCGGCCCGGCTCAGATGGTGCGGGCGGCGCTGGAATCGCTGGCCTACCAGACCCGCGACCTGCTCGACGCCCTGGCGGCGGACGGGGCGCCGAAGCTCCAGGTGCTGAAGGTCGACGGCGGCGTCACCGCCAACGCCTTCGCCATGCAGTTCGTGGCCGACATCTGCGAGGTGACGGTGGAGCGGCCGGCCTTCCAGGAGATGACCGCGCTGGGCGCGGCCAAGCTGGCGGCGCTGGGCGTCGGCCTGATCGGCGACCTCGAGGACCATCCGGTGGAGGCCCCGGCGCGGTGGACGCCGCGCATGGAGGCGGGCGAGCGCGAGCGGCTGCTGAAGGGGTGGCGCGGCGCGGTGAAGGCCGCCATCATCGCCGCGCAATGAGCCAGCCCGACCCCGCCGACGCCCAAGCCGATCCGCAGGCGACCTTCTCCGGGACGCGCGAGGTCGATCCCCGCTACGCCCTCGACGAGGCGCGGCTGGGCGAGTGGCTGGCGGCCAATGTGGAGGGCTACGCCGGCCCGCTGGGGGTGCGCCAGTTCAAGGGCGGTCAGTCCAACCCGACCTATGAGCTGACCACGCCGGGCCGCACCTATGTGCTGCGTCGCAAGCCGCCGGGGACGCTGCTGGCCTCGGCCCATGCCGTGGACCGCGAGTTCCGGGTCATCTCGGCCCTGCACGCCCAGGGCTATCCGGTGGCCCGGCCCTGGGCCCTGTGCACGGACGAGGCCGTGATCGGCTCGATGTTCTACGTCATGGACAAGGTCGAGGGCCGGGTGCTGTGGGACCTCAAGCTGCCCGGCCTGAGCCCGGACCAGCGGCGCGCCATCTATGACGCCCAGGTGGACGCCCTGGCGGCGCTGCACGCCTTCGATCCCGCCGCCATCGGGCTGGGCGATTACGGCCGCCCCGGCAATTATTTCGAGCGGCAGGTCGGGCGCTGGACCAAACAGTACCGGGCGTCGGAGATCGAGCCGATCCCGGCTATGGACCGGCTGATCGAATTCCTGCCGGCGACCCTGCCGCCCGAGGGGCCGACGCGGATCGTCCACGGCGACTTCCGGCTCGACAACCTGATCCTGGCGCCCGACGCGCCGAGAGTGCGGGCGGTGCTGGACTGGGAGCTGTCGACGCTGGGCGATCCGATGGCCGACTTCTCCTATCTGCTGATCGCCTGGGTGATCCCCGCCACCGCGCGCAACGGACTGGCGGGCGCCGACATCGCGGCGCTGGGCATCCCCACCATCGAGCAGATGGTCGAGCGCTACGCCGGCCTGACCGGAGCGGCGCCGGCGGACCTCGACTGGCTGTTCGCCTACAATCTGTTCCGGCTGGGCGCCATCTGCCAGGGCATCGCCGGGCGGGTGCGCGACGGCACCGCCGCCTCGGCCCATGCCAGGACCATGGCGGCGCAGGTCCCGATGCTGGCCGAAGGCGCGCTGTCCTTCGCGAAGAAGGCCGGAGCCTAGTTGGTCAGCACCTGAACCCGGGTCCACAGCGCGCCGCGGTTGACGACATGGACCCGCAGCCGGGCCGGGGCGCCGGGCGCGAGGGTGCAGACCGGATAGTGGTCGCCGAAGCCGTCGGCGCAGAGCAGCTTGCCGGAGGCGTCGCGGACGGTGAGGTCGACGTCGGTGTCGCCGTCGCCGATCGCCGCCACGCGCAGGATTTCGGCGCCGCGGGCGTCGATCTCGAAACTCCAGCTCTCCCGCGAGCCCAATCGCTTCACCGTCGACACCGGCCCGTCGCCGAACGGCGATGACTGCACCCCGACCATCGCGGGCGGCGGCGGCGGCGGCGGCGGCGGCGGCGGCGGGGGTGGCGGAGCCGGAGGCGGAGGCGCGGGAACCGGGACCGGCTGAC
>NZ_CAXUQW020000004.1:0-171997 GCF_964253355.1 Brevundimonas sp. LjRoot202
ACGGCCGGCGGCGGCGGCGGCGGCGCGTAGACCGGCTCGACCGCGCCGAACGCATAGCGCAGGCCCAGCGTCAGCGAGGAATCCTCGTAGCGGCCTTCGTACGGACCGACGTCGACGCCCGCCCAGTTGTCGAACGTCTCGAATTCCATGTTCGACAGCAGGTAGCGGTAGGTCAGGTCCATGTGGGCCCGATCGCTGATCGCCCAGGCCAGGCCGACGATAGCTTGCGCCGCCAGCTTGGCCGAGCTGTCGTCGGCGCCGAGCGCGATGGTGCGGTCAGCGGCGAGCGTGCCGAGGAACTCGGTGTTGACCCGGTTGATGCCGGCGCCGAGGCCGACGAACGGACGCAGCGCCGAATCAGCGGCGCCGAAGTCGTAGATCACGTTGGCCATCAGGGTGGTCGAGGTGATCTCGCCGTCCGCGTTGTTGCAGACGCCCACGGCCGGGCTGACGTTGCAGAGGAAGGCCGGCGTGGCGCCGACGTTCACTTCGCCGAGATCGCCGGGGCGGTAGCCGCCTTCGAGTTCGACGCGCCAGTTCTCCGTGAACCGGTAGCCGAGACGGGCGAAGCCCGTCCAGTCCGGCTCGATGTCGAAATCGATGTTCCGGCTGGTTGCGACGCCCGCCGTATGCCAGCCGGCGTCAATCGCGCCGTACCAGCCGTTCGGTTCGGCCGCCGCGGCGCCGGCCGACAGGGCTAGCGCCCCGGCGGCGCTGGTCGCCAGAATGAAAGTCTTAACGCGCATGGGTGGAGGCCCTCCGCAGCCCAAGTGATTTTTTCAGGGCGGCGCACGAACCGCCGCTTGCACCCTCATAACAGCCCCGCTCGCTCAGGTCGAGACGAAGAAGCTCCGAACTCATCCAAGCGTGGCCATTACGCTACAGGGGCGTGTCGACCGGCCTGCTGCGGCCTGTTTCCGCCGCCGGGAGGCGGAAAGCGCATTCCAAACAGCGAACTTCGTCGGCGCGCGCCCGGCCCCGCGGCCTGACGGACTCCATCGGTCAGGCCGGCCGCGGGCTCGATCGAGTCGCCGGTCGAGCGCCTCAGGGCCGACCTGAATACAACCCGACGCCGTCCATGGCTCTATAACCTCGGCGAGTATGTGCAGGCCGTCTGGCTTTCCGCGCGTTTGCTTCCCGGCCGCGCAGAACAGGCCGTCAGCCCCCGCCGGTCCGATTGGTCGCCTTGCCGGTTCCCTCGCAGACCGGGCAAACCTCGCCGGAGGGCAGAACGCCGGCGCCGAGGCATTCGGGGCAGAGCGTCGGATCCGGGTGCTGCAGCGACGCCGGGTCGGTCGGGTCGGAAGGGGTCAGGTCCCGATCGTCGATGTCGTGTTCGTTCATCCAGGCGGAACGGGCGCGCAGGGGTCCGGTTTCATGATGACACGACGGTGGCTTGGCATTACGGACCCGCTGGATGGACGAGACAGAACGGCAATCCGAAGATCGCGGCTGGGACACGGCGAAGACCTTGGCCGAGGCCTTGCCGTACATCCAGATCTACGACCGCAAGACGGTCGTCATAAAATATGGCGGCCACGCCATGGGCGAGAGCGCCGTGGCCAAACAGTTCGCCGCCGATGTCGTGTTGTTGAAGCTGATGGGGGTGAACCCGGTGGTGGTCCACGGCGGCGGGCCGCAGATCAGCGCCATGCTGGAGAAGGCAGGGGTCAAGTCGAGCTTCGTCGACGGGCTGCGGGTCACTGATTCGGACACCATGCAGGTGGCCGAAATGGTCCTTTCCGGTGCGGTGAACAAGGAGATCGCCCACTGGATCACCATGGCCGGGCGTAAGGCGGACGTCCGTGGCATCGGCCTCTCCGGCAAGGACGCCGGTCTGCTGACGGTCGAGAAGACCCGGCGCACCAAGCGCGACCCCGACAGCATGATCGAGCACGAGGTCGACCTCGGCTACGTGGGCGAGCCGACGAAGGTCGATCCGAAGCTGGTCGTCCGCCTGCTCGAATCCGATGCCGACTGGGTGCCCGTCATCGCGCCGATCGGGGTGGCCGAGGATGGCCAGACTTTCAACGTCAACGCCGACACCGTGGCGGGAGCCCTGGCCGGCTCGCTGAAGGCCAAGCGCATGCTGCTGCTGACCGACGTGGCCGGCGTCAAGGGCGCGGACGGCGAGATCATCCGCCAGATGACCGTCGCAGAGGCCTCAAGGCTGATCGACGACGGCGTCGCCACCGGCGGCATGATCCCCAAGCTGCAGACCGCCATCGCCGCCGTCCGGGACGGGGTCGAGGCCGTGGTCATTCTCGATGGCCGGCGCCCGCACGCCATGCTGGTCGAGCTGTTCACCGAACACGGCGCCGGGACGCTGGTGAAGGCGGAAGAATGACCGCCGAGCCTGTCCAACCGACCGAGGTCGGCGCCGATCTCCGCCATGTGCGCAGTTGGCTTTTCGATCTGGACGACACCCTCTATCCGCCGGAGCGCCAGATTCTGAAGCGGGTCAGCGCGCGCATCGGCGAATTCATGGTGCGTGCGACGGGCCTGCCGCTGGAGGAGGCGCGGGCGCTGCAGAAGCGTTACCTGCTCGACCATGGGGCCGCGCTCGGCGGCCTGATGAAGGACTACACCATCGATCCCGAAGCCTTCCTCGCCGAAGTGCATGATGTGCCGCTGGACGATCTGGAGCCGGACGAGGGTCTGCGGGCCGGTCTCGAACGCCTGACGGGACCGCGCTACGTCTTCACCAACGGCTCCACGCGCCACGGCGAGCGGGTTCTGGAGCAACTGGGAATCAGTGATCTGTTCGATGGCCTGTTCGCGGTCGAGCACGCCCGGCTGGTGCCCAAGCCGCACCCCGACACCTTCGCGCTGATGCTGGACCAGTTTCGACTGAACCCGGCCGCGACCGCCTTTTTCGAGGACACCGTCCGCAATCTCGACCATGCCAAGGCGCTGGGCATGACCACCGTCCTGGTCGGGCCGCACGCCTTCGACGCGGAGGCGCCGTTCGTCGACCACCGGGCCGCCGCGCTCGGCCCCTTCCTCGCCACCGCCATCCTGCCGGGAGACCCGACATGACTGATCTGGAAGCCGTCATCGAGGCTGCTTGGGAGGCTCGCGCCGACATCTCGGTTTCGACCCACGGCGATATCCGCAAGGCCGTCGACCAGGCGCTGGAGATGCTGGACGCGGGCGAGGCCCGGGTCGCTTCCCGCGGGGCCGACGGCGTCTGGACCACGCACCAGTGGCTGAAGAAGGCGGTGCTGCTGTCGTTCCGCCTCAACCCGAACACGCGCATGGGCGCGCCGGTCGGGGCGACCATGGGCGTCAGCGACCCGACGCCCGGCCCCTACTGGGACAAGGTCCCGGTCAAGTGGAGCCGCTGGACCGAAGCTCATTTCGAACAGGCCGGCTTCCGCGCCGTGCCCGGCGCCGTGGCCCGGCGCGGCGCGTTCATCGGCAGGAATGTCGTGCTGATGCCCAGCTTCGTGAACATCGGCGCCTATGTCGACGAGGGCTCGATGGTCGACGCCTGGGCCACGGTCGGGTCGTGCGCCCAGATCGGCAAGAACGTCCACCTGTCCGGCGGCGCCGGCATCGGCGGCGTTCTGGAGCCGCTGCAGGCCAATCCGACCATCATCGAGGACGGCTGTTTCATCGGCGCCCGCGCCGAGGTGGCCGAGGGCGTGATCGTCCGCGAGGGCGCGGTGCTGGCCATGGGCGTCTATCTGTCGGCCTCGACCAGGATCGTCGACCGCGCCACCGGCGAAGTCTTCCGCGGCGAGGTGCCGGCGTATTCCGTGGTGGTGCCCGGCGCCCTGCCCGACCCGAAGGGCGGGCCGTCTCTGTATTGCGCGGTCATCGTCAAGCGGGTGGACGCCCAGACGCGGGCCAAGACGGGCGTCAACGAGTTGCTGCGGGATTGAAGCTGGACGGCGGACGCGACACTCTGCGCGCGGAGGTGCTAATGTCCGACCGCCTTGCCGCCGCCTTCGATTTCAGGGGAAGACTGAGCTTCGTCGGTCACGAGCGACTGACGCGCAAGCTCCTGCTGCTCTCGATCGTTCCCGTTCTGGGTCCGATGTTTCTGCTCATCGCCGGGGCGCCGAGGCTGCTGGCGTTGACCCCCTTGGCGTTGCTCGTCCCGCTGCTGGTTGCGTTCATGGCGGCGCATGCGCGGCGGATGCACGATCTGAACCAGCATGCATACGTCGTCCATGGACGCCGGGGGCTGATCCTCGCTCTCGCGATCGCGCCGGCGCTTACGGCCTTCCTCATGCCCGGACTGCCGGACTGGGCGATACTGGCCCTGCCGGCGCTGTCTCTCGTTGTCGTGGTGGTCAGCACAGTCCGGTCGCTCTTCGTCGCGCCCCTGGAATGGCGGCGCGGCGACCCAGGCCCGAACCGCTTCGGTCCGGCCCCGGAATAGCTCTACCGCGCCGCCAGCCGCACCAGCTTACCGTTCTGTTCGTCGGTGATCACCCAGACGGCGCCGTCCGGCCCGACCGCCACATCGCGGACCCGCTCGCCCAAGTCGGTCAGCACCCGTTCCTCGCCGACGACGCGGTTCCCGTCCAGCACCAGACGGGCGAGGTGCTTCTCCTTCAGGCTCGCGACCAGCAGGTTTCCACGCCACTCCGGGAACATGGCGCCGTCGTAGACGGTCATGCCGCCCGGAGCGATGACCGGGTCCCAGTAGTAGACCGGCTGCTCGGTCCCCTCTCGCGCGGTGATCCCCTGATTGATCGGACCGCCGCGGTACTCGACCCCGTAGGCGACCTCCGGCCAGCCGTAGTTGACCCCGGCCCGGTCGAGGTTGATCTCGTCGCCGCCGCGCGTGCCGTGTTCGACGGTCCAGACCTTGCCGCCCGCGATGGCGATCCCCTGCACGTTGCGGTGCCCCAGCGACCAGATTTCCGGCAGGGCGCCCGCGCGGCCGACGAAGGGGTTGTCGTCCGGAACCGAGCCGTCGGCGTTGATGCGGATGGTCTTGCCCATGTGCGAGCCAAGATCCTGCGCCTGCGGCCGCATCGGGGCGTCGGAGCGCTCGCCCAGGGTGACGAACAGGCGCCCCGCATCGTCGAAGGCCAGGGAGGAGCCATAATGCATGGTCCCGTCGTAGGTCGGGAGGGCGCGGAAAATGACCTGCACATTCTCGACGCGGGCCCCGTCTTCCGCCAGCCGGCCCCGCGCCACCGAAGTCGCGTTGCCGCCCTCGCGCGGTTCGGAATAGCTCCAATAGATCAGCCGGTCCTGCCCGAAGGTCGGTCCGACGGCCACATCCAGCAGCCCGCCCTGCCCGCGCGCATCGACGGCGGGAAGGCCCGCGATCGGCTCGCCCATCACGCCGTCGGCCGTGATGATGCGCAGCCGGCCCGGCCGCTCGGTCACCAACCAGCGGCTGTCGGGCAGCTGGGCCAGGCCCCACGGCTCGACCAGGCCCGAGGCGACCACCGTGTGCGTCAGCGCCGCCTCGGTTCGAACGCCCGGGGCGCGGGTCTGGCCGGGAAAGGCCGCGGCCTGGGCGGCCCCGTTCGGCGGGCGGCTCTCCACCGGATCCCCGGTGATCGCCGCGGCGGGGTTCTGTTCCTGGCCGGCGCCGCCGCATGCGGCGGCCAGGGCCACGGCGGAGACCGAGACGGCAAGGACGAGGAGGCGCATGAGGAACCCTTGTGAAGTGGTCGGTGGCGGAGCGAAGCAACGACCTTTGAGTTCCCCGGGGGCCAGTGCAAGCCCGTAGGCGCACGGAGGTCTTCGGGACGGCTTGAATCCCGTCGCCGCCCCCTCTATAGGCACGCCTCTTCCGGCGGATAGACCAGTTCCCGCCGGGGCTCGAGAGATCGGGGCTGGGTAGCTCAGCTGGTTAGAGCGGTGGATTCATAACCCACAGGTCGGCGGTTCGAGCCCGCCTCCAGCCACCATCGCCGTCCGAAAAGATCAGCGGGAGCGGCAGGTCTGCCGGATGCGCAGAGCCATTTGCCGTTCGCCCGCCTCATTGGCCATGGCGCGGGCCTCGCGGCACTTGCCCTCGTTGATCAGGGCCTGGATCCGGTTGGCCAGCTCGACCCGCTCAGCCCCGTACTCGGCCTCGGCCTCCTCGGGCGTCATAGCGCTGGCGCGCTGCATCGCCTCGCTCTCGAAGCGCCAGCTTTCCTGCTGCTGGGTCATGCGGCCAATGGGGCCGCCGCTGGCCTGCTGGGCGCTCGGCGGCCCGCCTCCGCCAACCTGGGCGAAGGCCGCCGGCGCCAGAAGGACACCGAAAAGGGTGACTGCGAGAAAGCTGTTCGCGCGCATTGGACGCTCCTTGGTCATGCAGGACCCGCAACGCAAGATACCACCGCTTCGCGAAATCACCAGCGGCAACCGTCGCCGCGCCTCCCGCGTTCAACGATCAGGTTTCAGCGCTGAAAGGGGGATAATCCCATGCACATCCGATCCGTCGCCGTGGCTGCACTGGCAGCCCTCACTCTCGGCGCCGCAGGTTGCAACGAGGCCGAGCAGGACGACGCCCAGGCCGACGCCAACGAGGCCGGTTCCGCGATTCAGGAAGAAGCCGCCCAGGTCGGCTCGGCCATCGCCGCCGGCGCGGGCGAGGTGGCCCAGGAGGTCGACGAGGCCACGGACGAACTGGCCCAGGAAGCCGACGAGCAGAAGGCCGAGACCCGGACAGACGAGAAGGGCAACCAGCCCTGACGGTCAGGCCGGCTCCGCCAGCAGGGCGTCGACGAGGGCCCGTGCTTCCGGACTGGCCCAGTCCGCCTCGCCCGAGAAGTGGGCGCGGATGCGGCCCTGACGGTCCAGCAGGACGGTCTGGGGCATCTTGCCCTCGCCCGGCAGTTCGAAAGGCAGCTGGAATTTCATGTCGCTGTAAAGCGGCAGGGGTTCGTGCACGTCGATGAAGCTGCGGGCGTCGGCGAGACCATCCTCGGTGGCGTCGACATTGATCGGCAGCACCACCAGGTCCCGGCCCGTATAGGCCTCGGCCAGGCGCGCCAGGGTGGGCATCTCGGTGCGGCAGGGGGCGCACCACATGGCCCAGAGGTTGACCACCACCACCTTGCCCCGGAACTGGGCGAAGGTGGCGTCGGCGCCGTCGCGGGTCTTGAACACATAGGCCGGGGCGACGGCGAGGGCGGCCGGGGTCTCCAGCCGGGTCAGCGAGCCGGTGGCGAAGCGGGCCAGTTCGCTCTTCGCGGGCGGTTCGGGCGCGGCGGCTTTGAAGAAGGCGTCGCGATTGGCGTATAGCAGCCCGGCGCCCGCGATCATGCCGACCGCCAGCGCCGCCGCGATCGCCATCCCCGCCGCCTTCGAGCCCTTCATGACACAGCCTTTCCAACCCGATCCCACAGTTAAGCCTTCCCCGGAGCCGGAAGGTCAAGACATGTGGGGCGGCCGCTTCTCCGCCCGGCCGGCCGACATCATGCAGGCGATCAACGTCTCGATCGGCGTCGACCGGCGGCTGTGGGCCCAGGACCTCGCCGGTTCGCGGGCCCACTGCCGCATGCTGGCGGCGCGCGGCATCGTGACCCAGGCGGACGCCGACGCCATCCTGGGCGGGCTGGACGCCATCGAGGACGAGATCCGCGCCGGGACCTTCCCGTTCCGCGACCAGTTCGAGGACATCCACATGAACGTCGAGGCGCGGCTGGCCGAGCTGATCGGCGAGCCGTCCGGGCGCCTGCACACCGCGCGCAGCCGCAACGACCAGGTGGCGACGGATTTCCGGCTGTGGGTGCGGGGCGCCTGCGACGCGGCGGTGGAACAGCTGCAGGGCCTGCAGGCGGCCCTGCTGGCCCGGGGGGAGCAGCACGCCGGCGACCTGATGCCCGGCTTCACCCATCTGCAGCCGGCCCAGCCGGTGACCTTCGGCCACCACCTGATGGCCTATGTCGAGATGTTCGGGCGCGACGCGGGACGGTTCGCCGACGCCCGGGCGCGGATGAACGAGAACCCGCTGGGCGCCGCGGCCCTGGCCGGGTCGCCCTTCCCCATCGACCGGCACATGACGGCGACCGAGCTCGGCTTCGATCGGCCGATGGGCAATTCCCTGGACGCCGTCTCGGACCGCGACTTCGCGCTGGAGAGCCTGGCCGCCGCCTCGATCTGCGCCGGGCACCTGTCGCGGCTGGCCGAGGAGATCGTGGTGTGGATGACGCCGCAGTTCGGCTTTGTGACCCTGCCGGACGACCTGACCACCGGCTCGTCGATCATGCCCCAGAAGCGCAATCCCGACGCCGCCGAGCTGGTGCGGGCCAAGACCGGCCGGATCATGGGCTCGCTGGTCGCCCTGTCGACGGTGATGAAGGGCCTGCCGCTGGCCTATTCGAAGGACATGCAGGAGGACAAGCCGCCGGTGTTCGAGGCCTTCGACGCCCTGACCCTGGCGCTGGGAGCCATGACCGCCATGGTCGCGGCCCTGCGGCCGGACACGGAGCGGATGCGCGCGGCGGCGGGGTCGGGCTTCTCGACCGCGACCGATCTGGCCGACTGGCTGGTGCGGGAACTGAACCTGCCGTTCCGCAAGGCGCACCATGTCACGGGCGCCGCCGTGAAGCGGGCCGAGGCGCTGGGCGTGGACTTGGCGCAACTGCCGCTGACCGAACTGCAGTCGCTTGAACCCGGCGTCACGGAAGCGGTTTACAAGGTGCTCACTCCCGAGGCTTCCTGCGCCAGCCGCCAGAGCTTCGGAGGCACGGCGCCGGAACAGGTCCGCGCGCGCATCGCCGAGTGGAAGACGCGTCTCGCGTCGAAGGAACTGTGATGAAGAAACTCGTTCTCGTGGGCGTCGCGGTCCTGATGGCGATCCCGGTCTCGGGCTGCGGCCGCATGGCCGACCTCGAGGCCCCGCCGGCCCGGGAGACCGAGCGCAGCCTGCCCAGTGGCCGGGGCCCCGGGCCGGTCGAGCCGGCGACGGTCTATCGCCCGCCCAGCCAGCAGCCGATCGACGGCGGGCCCAGTTCGAACCCCTACGGCGGTTCGGGTTCCAGCCCCCGCTAGGACCTTGCACCATTTCGACCGCATCGACGGCGCCCTCCACGCCGAGGCCGCGCCACTGGAGGCAATTGCCGGGGCCGTCGGCACGCCGGTCTATGTCTATTCGACAGCGACCCTGACGCGGCACTACGGCCTGTTCCGCGAGGCCGTGGAGGCGCACCCGGGCGCCCTCGGAGAGGCGCTGATCGCCTTCGCGGTCAAGGCCAACTCCAACCTGTCGGTGCTGGCGACGCTGGCCCGGCTGGGCTGCGGCGCCGACACCGTCTCGGAGGGCGAGATCCGGCGGGCGCTCAAGGCCGGAATACCCGGCGAACGCATCGTCTTCTCCGGCGTGGGCAAGACGGACGCCGAACTGGCCTTCGCCATTGAGGTCGGGGTGCGCCAGATCAACGTCGAGAGCGCCGTCGAACTGGACCGGCTGATCGGCGTGGCCGCTTCGAAAGGTGCGGCGCCGGAGATCGCCATCCGGGTCAATCCTAAGATCGGCGCCGGCGGACACGCCAAGATCACCACCGGCGGGGCGACCGACAAGTTCGGCGTCCCGGCGGAGGAGGCGCCCGCCCTGTACGCCCGCGCCGCCGCCTCGCCGCATGTGACGCCGGTCGGACTGGCCTGCCATATCGGCAGCCAGATCACGACGCTGGAGCCGCTGGAGGCGGCCTTCCGGGCCCTGCGCGAAATGACGCTGGCGCTGCGGGCGGACGGCCTGGAGGTCAGCCGGCTGGACCTCGGTGGCGGGCTGGGCGTGCCCTATCACGGGCAGTCGGACCTGCCCTCGATCGAAGCCTATGTCGGCATGGCCGCGCGCGTGCTCGAGGGGCTGGAGGTCGAGGCGGCGTTCGAGCCGGGGCGGCTGTTGGCCGCCAACGCCGGGGTGCTGCTGAGCCGGGTCATCCAGGTCAACGCCCGCAGCGACGGTCGGCGGTTCGTGGTGCTGGACGCCGGGATGAACGACCTGATGCGGCCCGCGCTGTACGACGCCTTCCATGACGTCGTGCCAGTCCGCGCGCGGGCGGGCGAGGCCGGGCCGTACGATCTGGTCGGGCCGATCTGCGAATCCACCGACGTCTTCGCTCGTGACCGCCGGTTGGCGCCGGTTCAGGCCGGCGATCTGGTCGCCTTCATGGGGGCCGGGGCGTACGGGGCGGTTCTGGCGAGCGAGTACAATTCGCGCCCGCTGGTCCCGGAGGTGCTGGTCGACGGCGACCGCTGGGCCGTGGTGCGGACGCGGCCGTCATACGAGGCGATGTGGGCGCGGGAGCCCGAGGCGGACTGGCTGGGCTGAACCCGTCAGCATAGCGTCACGCCTCCCCGCCTCTGCTCGAACAGGGGGAGAAGGAAGAGGTCGTCTCAATCCAGCGCGCAGATGTCCGGGAGCCCGCGCAGGGTGCCGGCGTGGTCGAGGCCGTAGCCGACGAGGAAGCGGTTGGGCGCGTCCCAGCCGACGAAGTCCGGCTCGGGGGCGCGTGGCAGGGGCCAGGGCTTCTTCGCGAAGACGCAGGTGAGGACCTCGGCGGCGCCCGCCTCTGTCGCGATGCGCACAGCCTCGGCCAGCGACAGGCCGGTGTCGAAGACGTCGTCGAGGATCAGGACCTTGCGGCCGGCGATCGGGCGCTGGAAGGGGGCATAAACGTCGATCCTGCCGCGGCTGGACTGCTCGTCGCCGTAGGAGGCCAGCCACAGGGCGTCGAAGCGGACGTGGCGGCCGAGGCGCGACAGGGCCCGGGTCAGGTCGGCGGCGAACCACAGGCCCCCGGTCAGCAGCACCGCCGCCACGGTCTCGTCGTCGGTCACGGGCGCGATCTGGCGCGCCAGGTCGGCGACGATGCGCGCGACCTCCGCTTCCGGCAGCAGGACGGTCGGGGTCGGGGTGTCAGCCATGCGAGGCGGATACCGCCTCGAGCCCTTGCGAGTCGATAGCCGGGGACGCCACGATGGGCACCGCATCGATCGGCTGCATCTCGAGCGGGGCCGAGGAGTCGGCCGCCAGGGCGGGACGCAGGCCGCCGACGTCTGCGGTGGGCAATGGCCGGTGTACGGCCGGGGCGGCGGGACGCAGGGCCGCCCTCGCGGGCGGCGCCTCCGCCTCCAGCACGAAAGCCACGCCGACGCCCTGCCCCCTTGCGCCGGGATCGGGGATGACGGCGGCGAAGCCCTGAACCTTGCCGGGCAGCACCGGCGCGGCGTCGATGCGCACCACGGCGTGGCCGATCTCGGCTCCCTGGCGGTCCAGCAGGGCGACCCGCACCGGCGGCGCGATCCGCTCGTCGTCGCGCACGTTCCTGAGGGCGCCCGAGACCAGCACCTTGCCGGGATCGCTAGGCAGGGGTCTGGCGCTGACGGCCTCGAAGTCGAGGCCGGTCGGATTCACGGTCAGGCCGACCGCGGCGTAGGCGGCGGCGGCGCGGGGGGCCATCTCGACCACCTCGACGCGGAACAGCCAGGCGGAAACCAGCAGGGCGGCGAACCCGGAGGCGATGCCGGCCCAGACCGCGCCATGGGTCGCGGCGCGGCGCAGGCGGCGCTGCTGCTCGGCCCGGGCGCGGAAGGCGCGCGGCAGTTCGGGCGCCGGCGTCTCGGCCAGCGATTCGGCGACGGGCTCGTCGCGGCGGGCGAAGCTGGACGGTTCGACGCCAGGCGGCGAGGCCGACAGCTCCAGCGGCTCTTCCAGCGTGGCGCGCCAAGTGTGTTTGCAGCTCTTGCAGCGCACGGTGCGGCCGTCGGGGCCGATCGCCTCGTCGGGGGTGAAATAGCTGGTGGCGCAGGACGGACAGGTCAGTATCATGTGCGCTGACTGAGAGGCGTTCCGCCCCCTCCCGTCGCGGCTCACGGCCGCGTCCTGACCCAAAATCGATGTCCGTTCAGCCCCACCGCGCCGCCTTGACCGCCCCCGCGACCGACACCGCCCGCCTTTCGGACGTCGGCTTCGGCTATGCGGGCGGCCCTGACGTGCTGAGGGACGTTAACCTCATATTGCCCGCCGGCTCTTTCCACTTCCTTACCGGGCCGTCGGGGGCCGGGAAGTCGACGCTGCTGAAGCTGCTGACCCTGGAGACGCGTCCGACGGCCGGCCGCGTCGAGTTGTTCGGCGAGGACGCCGGGTCGCCGCCCCGGTCGGCCGTTGCGGCGTCCCGGCGGCGGATGGGGATCGTGTCCCAGGACTTGCGGCTTCTGGACCATCTGTCCGTCTTCGACAACGCGGCCCTCCCGCTGCGGCTGGCGGGCGGCAAGCGGGACGCCTACGCCGCCGACGTCATGGAAGTTCTGGACTGGGTCGAACTCGGCGACCGCGGCGACGACCGCCCCCCCGCCCTGTCCGGCGACGAGAAACGGCGGCTGGCCTTCGCCCGCGCCGTGGTCGCCAGCCCGGAACTGATTCTCGCCGACGAGCCCGCCGTCGGCCTCGACGCCGCCATGGGCGGGCGACTGCTGAGACTGTTCCAGGCGATGAACCGGGTGGGGACGACAGTGCTGATCGCCAGCCACGACGAGGCGCTGGCGGCGGCGTCCGGCGCTTCACTGTTGCGGCTCGAGGGCGGCCGGCTGATCGGAGTCCCGGCGTGATCGGGCGGCTGATATCGAGGCAGGCCAGGATCGTCCCGCGCAACGGCGGGGGCGAGCCATGGCTGGCCGCCGTCATCGCCGCGCTGCTCTTCCTCGCCTGCCTGTCGGCCGTGGGCGCCGTGGCCGCGGACCGGGCCGCGCAGGGCTGGGCCCGGCAGCTGCGCGCCGAGGCGACGGTGCAGGTCCGGCCACGCGTCGGCGAGACCGGGGCCGAGGCCGCCGCCCGCGCCGCCCAGACGCTGGCCGGCGTGGCCGGGGTCGAGGAGGCGGCGGCCATGGACCGCGAGACGGCCGAGGCCCTGCTGCGGCCGTGGGTGGGGGACGCCGTCCTGCCCGACCTGCCCCTGCCCTATCTGGTCACCGTGCGGCTGGACCCGGACGCCCCGGCCAGCGCCGTCAGCCTCAGCCGCGCCCTCGCCGAGGGCGGCGTCGACGCCACCGTAGACGACCACAGCCTGTGGCGCGGCGAGGCCGAGCGGTCAGCGGCCCTGATCACCACCCTGGCCCTCGCCGCCTTCCTGCTGACGGCGGGGGCCGCGGGGGCGGCCATCGTCTACGCCGTCCAGGCGGGGATGGCGGCGCAGACGTCCCTCATCGAGACGCTGAGCCTGAACGGGGCCGACGACGGGCGGATCGCCGGCCTGTTCCAGACCCGCTACGCCCTGCTGGCGGCGGGGGCCGGCGCGGCCGGGGCGGGCGCGGCGATGGTGCTGGTCGCGGGGCTGCGGTTCCTGGGCGGGGCGGACGGCGTGACCCCCGCCCTGCCGCTGGCGTGGAGCGACGTGCTGATGCTCTCGCCATGCCCGCTGCTGGCCGCTACGGTGGCGCTTGTCGCGGCGCGGATCACCGCGCTGGCGCGTTTGCGGGGCGGTCGCTAGGTTAACGCCATGAAGTTTCTCACCTTCATCGCCATCATTGTCGTGATCTGGCTGGTCGGCCTGTTCGCCTTCGCCGACCGGGTGCGCGGCTATACGCCCGCCGCCGAGCCCGCACGGGCCGACGCCATCGTGGCCCTGACCGGTCCGTCGTCCGAGCGGGTCAACGCCGCCATCCGCCTGCTGGAGCAGGACAAGGGCAAGCGGGTGCTGATCTCGGGCGTCAACCGCGAGGTCCGCCGCCAGGAGCTGCGCGCCCTGACTCCGGGCTCGAACAAGTTGTTCAACTGCTGCGTCGACCTCGGCTTCGAGGCCGAGGACACCATCGGCAACGCCCAGGAGATCGCCGCTTGGGCCGACGCCAAGGGCTACGACAGCCTGATCGTGGTGACCTCGGACTATCACATGGCGCGGGCCCTGACCGAGATCCGGGCGGCTTCGCCGGAGCTCGAGCTGACGCCTTATGCCGTGGAGACGCCGTCGCTGGACAATTCGCGCTGGTGGCGGGCGGCCGTGACGGCGCGGCGGATGACGCTGGAGTATATGAAGTATCTCGCCGCCCTGGGCCGCGCCCTGGTGGGCGGCGGCGCCTATGAGCGCCAGACGACGGCGGCGGACGCCCCGGCCGAAAAGGCCGCCTGAGGTGACCAGCCTGCGTTCGCTCGTCTTCGTGCTGTGGCTCTATCTGTCGATGGCCCTGTTCGCGGTCGGCCTGTCGCCGGCGCTGCTGCTGCCGCACCGCTACGCCATGGGCGTGATCCGCGGCTGGTCGCGCTTCGTGCTGTTCGGGCTGCGCTGGATCGTCGGGGTGAAGGTCGAGTTCCGTGGGCTGGAGCACCGCCCCGAGGGTGCCGCCCTGGTCGCCGGCAAGCACCAGAGCATGCTCGACGTGATCGCGCCGTGGCTGGTGCTGCCGGACAACTGCTTCATCATGAAGAAGGAGCTGCGGCCCCTGCCCTTCTTCGGCTGGTTCGCGTGGAAGACCGGGATGATCGCGGTGGACCGGTCGGCGCATTCCAAGGCGCTGAAGGAGATGGTGCGGCAGGCGCGCACGCGTTTCGCGCAGGGGCGGCAGATCCTGATCTTCCCGGAGGGGACGCGCACCCCGGTGGGAGCGGCGCCGGACTACAAGCCGGGGATCGCGGCGCTGTACCGCGATCTTGAGTGTCCCTGCACGCCGATGGCGACCAACTCGGGGGTGCATTGGCCGGCGCACGGGTTCCGGCGCTATCCGGGGACGGTGGTGTACGAGTTGCTGCCGGCGATCCCGGCGGGGCTGAAGCGGGCCGAGTTCATGGCGGCGCTGGAAGAGCGGATCGAGGGGGCGTCGAACGCCCTGATGCGGTCCGAAGACCACTAGCGACGGCTTCCCGCCCTTCGCCCGCGGACGTAGGGTGCGGCTCCTCACAGGAGATCGCCCATGCCCGAGTCCGTGAAGTCCCTCCTCGACGCCGCCCACGCCGCCGTGCCGCGCATTTCGGTCGATGAGGCGCAAACCCTGGTCGCCGCGCGCGACGCCCTGTTGCTCGACGTGCGCGACCCGGCCGAGGTCGCCGCGTCGGGGAAGCTGTCCGGGGCGCTGAACGTGCCGCGCGGCATGCTGGAGTTCCGCGCCGATCCAGAGACGCCCTACCACCTGCCGGAGTTCCGCAAGGACCGGCCCGTGGTGTTGTACTGCGCCTCGGGCGGGCGGTCGGCGCTGGCCGGTCGGACGCTGCAGGCCATGGGCTATCCCGAGGTGCTGAATCTCGGCGCCTTCAAGGACGCCAGCGCGGCGGGGTACGCGGTCGAGGCGGCGGTCTAGCGCAGACTGTCCCACGGCAGGGCGTGCACCCGGTCCTTGCCCAGCGCCGCCGCCATGGGCGGATCCCCGAACAGGCCGGCGATGGCCGGGTCTCTCACGTCCAGCCCGCCGGTGAAGGCACCGAAAGCGGGCAGGATCGCGCGGCGGCCGTCGGTGACGAAACAGGAACGGCGGACGCCCCGGCCGTAGGCGGCGACGCGGGCGGCGGGGTGGAGGTGGCCGGCGATCTCGCCGGGGCGGTCGCCGGGCCGGGGCTCATGGATCAGGCGGAGCGAGCCGAGGGAGAGGGTCTCGACCACCTCCCCGGTCAGGGTGTCGAGGCTCCCCGCGAGGGCGGCGATGTCGTGGTTGCCCTCGAGCCAGATCCAGTCGCGGCCGGCGGCGAGCCGGTCGAGCCGGGCCTTGTCGTCGGCCGCCATGCGGCCGATCGATTTCGAGTCGTGGAAGCTGTCGCCGAGCAGGACCACGGCGGCCGGCTGCAGGGCGTCGATCTCGGCTTCGAGCCGGTCGAGGGTGGCGCGGCTGTCATAGGGGGGCAGCATCTGGCCCCGGGCGGCGAAGGCCGAGCCCTTCTCCAGATGCAGGTCGGCGGCGATGAGGGTGCGGTGATTGAGCACCCACAGGGCGCCGGAACGGCGCAGCACGCAGGGCTCGCCCTCGATGGAGACGCGCAGGCCGCCGCTGGGGCAGCGGGCGGGGGAGAGGAGATTTCTGAGGGCGGCGTTCACTGGGCGGCCTCGGCGGGGGCGTCGCCCATGACCTCGGCGATCAGGTCGGCCTCGTCGAAACCGTAGGCGCTGGCGTCGAGGATCATCTCGGCCGCCTGCCCGCCGCCGACGCGCTCGCGACCGATCTGGACCAATACCGGGACGCAGAAGGGCGAGGGGCGTTCGAGCCGAACCAGTCGGATATTGCCGTGAATCCGCTCCAGCAACTGGCCCAGACGGGCCACGTCGAGCAGGCCTGCGGCCGCGTCGGCGCGGGCGGTCTTGAGCAGCAGGTGATCGGGTTGATGGCGGCGCAGCACGTCGTAGATCAGGTCGGTCGAGAAGGTCACCTGCCGGCCGGTCTTCTCGTTCCCCGGCTGGCGTTTCTCGATCAAGCCGGAGATCAGGGCGCAATTGCGGAAGCTGCGCTTCATCATGAAGCTCTCCTCCAGCCAGCTCTCGAGGTCGTCGCCGAGCATGTCGGGCTCGAACAGGGCGTCGAGGTCGAGATCGTCCATCGGCCGGATCGACCAGATGGCCAGCGAATAGTCCGTGCAGACGAAGCCGAGCGGTCCGACGCCGAGCCGGTCCAGACGCCGGGTCAGCAGCATGCACAGGGTGCCGTGGGCCAGCCCGCCGGCGAACGGATAGGCCACGAGAAAATGCCGGCTGCCGCGCGGGAAGGTCTCGACCAGCATGGTTTCGGCATCGGGGATGGCGGATTTCTCTTCCTGCAGCGCAAGCCACTCCTGCACGTCGGGCGGCAGGACACGCCAGTGGTCGCGGTCCTCGATCATGGTGCGGACCCGGTCGGCCAGCGAGCGCGACATGGGGAATTTTGATCCGCCCCAGGACGGGATCTTGGGGTCGCGCGCCTGTGCGTGGGTGACCAGGGCGTCCATGCCGGCGATGCCCTGGAAGGCCCAGACCTGGCCGGCGAAGACGAAGGTGTCGCCGGGGGTCATCGGTTCGAAATAGCTCTCCTCGGCCTCGCCGACCTTGCGGCCGCCGATCAGGCGCTGGCCGCGACGCGAGGCGACGCGGACGTTGAGGGTGGCGGCGGCGACGATGGCGCCGACGTTCATGCGGTGGCGCTGGGCGGTCTGGGCGTTGCGCACCTTCCAGCGGCCCTCGCCGTCTCGCACGATGCGGGCGAACCGCTCATAGGTGCGCAGGGCGTAGCCGCCCGTGGCGACCAGATCGACGACCTCCTCGAACTGTTCCCAGGTCAGGCCGCGGTAGGGGCCGCAGCCGGTCACCTCGGCGAACAGGTCCTGCATCGTGAACGGCTCGGAACAGGCGCAGCCCATGACGTGCTGGGCGAGGGTGTCGAGGGTGCCGGTGTGGACCGGCTCCCAGTCGAAGGCGTTCTCGGCCACCGCCTCGCGGGCGGCCTGGCACTCGAGCATTTCGAACCGGCTGGCGGGGACCATCAGGGCGCGGGACGGCTCGTCGAGGCGGTGGTTAGCGCGGCCGATGCGCTGGACGAGGCGGCTGGCGCCCTTGGGCGCGGCCAGCTGGATGACGAGGTCGACGTCGCCCCAGTCGATGCCGAGGTCGAGCGTCGAGGTGCAGACCACGGCGCGCAGGTCGCCCCGCGCCATGGCCGCCTCGACCTTGCGCCGCTGCTCGGCGGCGAGGGAGCCGTGGTGGAGGGCGATGGGCAGGTTGTCGTCGTTGATGGCCCACAGCTGCTGGAAGACGAACTCGGCCTGCCAGCGGGTGTTGACGAAGATCAGGCTCATGCCGGCGCGGCGGATGGCGTCGTAGACCTCGGGGATGGCGTGCTGGCCGGTGTGGCCGGCCCAGGGGACCTTGCCCTCGGAGACGAGGACATCGACGACCGGCGGGGCGCCGGGGTCGCCGCGGACGATCACCACATGTCCTTCTCCCCCTGGGGGAGAAGGTGGCCCGTCAGGGCCGGATGAGGGGTAGGCCGGCTCTGGAACGGCCAGCGGCGCGGATGAGGAAACATCCCCCTCATCCGAGCGGCTCCGCCGCCCACCGTCTCCCCCGAGGGGAGAAGGAAGACCGGGGCTGAGCCACCCCGCGATCATCTCCGGGTCGTCCACCGTCGCCGACAGCGCCACCCGGCGCATCGCCGGCGCATACGTCTGCAGCCGCCCCAGCCCCAGGCTCAGCAAATCCCCGCGCTTGCCGCTCCAGATGGCGTGGACCTCGTCCAGCACGACGCATTTCAGGTCGGCGAAATACGACCGCGCACCGTCCCAGGCGCAGAACAGGGCCAGCTGTTCGGGGGTGGTGAGCAGGATGTCGGGCGGGAAGTCGCGCTGGCGCTGGCGCTTCGAGGCCTTGGTGTCGCCGGTGCGGCTCTCGACGTGGATGTTCAGCCCGATCTCGCGGATGGGCGTCATCAGGTTGCGCTCGATGTCGGTGGTCAGGGCCTTGAGCGGCGAGAGATACAGGGTGTGGACCCCCGATCCCGGGCCGGTGGCCGGCTTCGGGCCGCGCTCGGCCAGTTCGACCAGCGAGGGCAGGAAGCCGGCCAGGGTCTTGCCGCCGCCGGTCGGGGCGACCAGCAGGGCGTGCGAGCCCGCCTGCGCCGCCGCGATCATCTCGAGTTGATGACCGCGCGGGGCCCAGCCGCGGCCGGCGAACCAGTCGGCGAAAAGCGGCGGAAGCGTTGCGGGAGCGGGCGGCGGCGTCACATCGCGCCTATAGCATGTTCCCGTTCCGTTTCACGCCCTTCCGCGCTATCTGACAGGCGTGTCCATCGACTCCCTTTCCCCTTCCGCCGCCCTGACCGGCGCCGAGCCGTGGCTGGCGCTGCCGCCGGCGCTGGCCGTGCCGCCGGGCGCGGGGGCGACCTGCGATGACGAGGGCGCGCGCAAGATCGGGCGCGGCGCGGCCGAGGGGGCGTTCACGACCGGGCCGGTGCTGGTGGCGCACGCCAGCCTGACGGCGCGGCGGCTGGGGCTGGCGCCGCCGCCTCGGTCGAACGACCTGCTCGACGTGCTGGAGCTGTTCGCCTTCGTGCGGCCGGCGCGGTTCTGCGCCCCCTCCCCCAGCGGATTGGCGCTGGCCATGGGGCAGAGCGAGCCAAAAGGGGCGGAGGCGCAGGCCGGGGCGCTGCGCCGGGCGGCGGACGGACTGCTGCGGGAGCTCGCAGATTCCGCCTATCCACACCGGGAGGACGCCTTCACCCTGGCGGAGACGCTAAGCCGGGCGGGTTGGGCCTGGGGCTGGCGGGTGCTGGGGGCGCTGCAGCACCAGCCGGTGCGGGAGCGGCAGCATCGCGGCAGCGGGCTCGACGCCTGGTCGCGGCTGGCGGAATGGGAGGACGAGGCGCCGCGCGGCGAGGCGGGCTCGGCGCCGGTGGATTCCGAGAGCGCGCGCATCCGGCTGGAGAAGCTGCTGCAGGCGTCGGGGCTCGACGAGACGCGGCCGACCCAGTCCGACTACGCCGCCGAGGCCGCCTTCGCCTTCTCGCCACGCAACGAGGAGGGTCGGCCGCGCGTGCTGCTGGCCGAGGCGGGCACCGGGACGGGCAAGACGCTGGGCTATCTGGCGCCGGCCAGCCTGTGGGCCGAGCGCAATGCGGGCGCGGCGTGGGTGTCGACCTACACCCGCGCCCTGCAGCGGCAGATCGACCGCGAGAGCGCGGCGCTGTGGCCCGATCCGGTGGAGCGCAAGAAGAAGACCGTGGTCCGCAAGGGGCGGGAGAACTATCTCTGCCTGCTGAACCTGCAGGACATGGTGCAGGCGGCGCAGCTGGGGAACGGCGACCTGATCGGCATGGCGCTGGCCAGCCGGTGGGCGCTGCACACACGCGACGGCGACATGACCGGGGGCGACTATCCGGGCTGGCTGCCGGGGCTGTTCGCGGTGGGGACGGGGCAGCAGGCCAGCGCGGCCAATCTGGTCGACCGGCGCGGCGAGTGCGTCCACGCCGCCTGTCCGCACTACCGCACCTGTTTCGTCGAAAAGACCATCCGCGCCAGTCGCCGGGCCGATCTGGTGGTGGCCAACCACGCGCTGGTCATGACCCAGGCGGCGTTCGACGGCGCGCGCTCGGCGCGGGGGCTGAAACAGGACGGCGAGACGGCGGCGCTGAAGCGGATCGTCTTCGACGAGGGCCACCATCTGTTCGATGCGGCGGACAGCGCCTTCTCGGCCTGCCTGTCGGGGCAGGAGGCGGCCGAACTGCGGCGCTGGATCCGGGGGCCGGAGGGGCGCGGGCGGCGCGGGCGCGGGCTGGAGCAGCGGCTGGGCGACCTGTGCGCCGACAACGAGGCGGCGATGAAGGCGCTGCAGGACGCGGTGCGGGCGGCGGCCCAACTGCCCGGCGAAGGGGTGTCCGGGCGGATCGCGCCGGCCTCGGGCGAGGTCAATCCGGTCGGGCCGATCGAGCGCTTCCTGCTGGCCGGGCTGGAGCAGCTGAGGGCGCGGACGAGCGAGAACGCCTCCGGCTCCGGGGTCGAGTTCGGCATGGAGTGCGCCCTGCGGCCGGTCACCGATCCGGTGCTGGAGACGGCGCGGGAGGCGGCCCAGGCGCTGGCCGCCCTCGAGGCGCCGCTGCTGGCCCTGTCGCGGCATCTGGAGGACATCCTCGACGACGAGGCGGTCGAACTGGACGGTTCGCAGCGGTCGCGGATCGAGGGGGCGCTGCGCGGCCTCGACCGGCGGGCGCGGATGACCCTGCCGGGGTGGCGGTCGATGCTGGCGGCGCTGGAGGTCTCGTCGGACGAGCCGGACCCGGATTTCGTCGACTGGCTGTCCGCCGAGGCCGCGTTCGGCCGGATCATGGATGTGGCCCTGCGGCGGCACTGGATCGATCCGACCGTGCCGCTGGAGGCGGCGGTGATCATGCCCGCGCACGGGGTGCTGGTGACCTCGGCCACCCTGTCCGATCCCAATTCGGACGATCCGTTCGACATGGCGCGGCTGCGCACCGGCTCGGCGCGGCTGATCGAGCCGGCGCGGACGCTGAAGGTCGAGAGCCCGTTCGACTATGCGGCCAACGCCCGGGTCATCGTGGTCAACGATCTGATCAAGGACGACACGCGGCAGACGGCGGCGGCGATGCGCGAGCTGTTCCTGGCCGCGGGCGGCGGCGGGCTGGGGCTGTTCACCGCCATCCGGCGGCTGAAGGCGGTCTACGAGCGGCTGGGGCCGGATCTGGCGAAGGCGGGCCTGCCGCTCTACGCCCAGCACGTCGATCCGCTCGAGGTCGGGGCGCTGGTCGACGTGTTCCGCGCCGAGCAGGACAGTTGTTTGCTGGGCACGGACGCCGTCAGGGACGGGGTCGATGTGCCGGGCCGGTCGTTGCGCATCCTCGCCTTCGACCGCGTGCCGTGGCCGCGTCCCGACCTGCTGCACAAGGCGCGGCGCGCCCGCTTCGGCGGCGAGGGGGCGGGGGGACGCAATTTCGACGACGCCCTGGCGCGGGCCCGGATGGCCCAGGCGTTCGGCCGGCTGATCCGGCGGGGGGACGACAAGGGAGTGTTCGTCATGCTGGACGCCGCCTGCCCCACCCGTCTGTTCGGCAGCCTGCCGCCGGGCGCGGAGGTGCAGCGCATGGGGCTGGCCGAGGCGGTCGAGCAGGTCGGGGCCTTCCTGGCCTGAGCTCAGGCCTCGAAGGTGATCTCGACGCTGTCGGCCGAACGGTTCGCCGGTCCGTGGAAGACGGCCTCGATGTTGTTGCCCTCGGGGTCGAGCAGGAAGGCGGCGTAGTAGCCGGGGTGGTAGGGCCGCTCGCCGGGGGCGCCGTTGTCGGTCCCGCCCGCCGCCAGCCCCGCCGCGTGGACGGCCTCGACCATGGCCCGGTCCCTGGCCTGGAAGGCCAGGTGGCAGCGGCCGGTGGGACGGCCGAGGGCGGCTTCGCTGTCGACGGACGAGATGAAAAGCTCGTCGGACCAGAAGTAGCTGTCGGCCTCCCCGCCGATCGGGACCTCGAGGGCCCCGAGCACGGCCTCGTAGAAGCGGCGGGTGGCGGCGAGGTCCTTCACCACCAGTTGGAGGTGGTCGATCAGGCGGCCGCGATGCAGACGTTGGGCTTCCATGGGCGTTCTCCCGGTCCGGCGGAGTCGAACGGACCGGCCACGAAGGCGTTCCGACCGGACCCGCGCTTGACGCGGCCGGGCTTCGGAGCTTCACAGCCCCGAGCCCTTCCTCCGGAGCCGTGATGACCTCTCCCCGCCATTCCCGCCGCGGCCTCGTGGTCCCCTTCACGATCGTGGGCGTGCTGCTGGCGATCTGGACCGGCTGGTGGTTCTACCTGACGGACCAGGTCGAGACCCGGCTGGCGGCGCACGAAGAGGTGCTGCGCGAGGACGGCTGGCGGATTTCTCACCAGCCCGTGTCGGTCGGCGGCTGGCCGTTCCGGGCGCGGGTCGCCTTTCCGTCGGCGGAGATCGTCGCGCCGTCAGGGCACGGGGTTTCGGCGCCCGAGCTGGTGGCCGAGGCGAACGCCTGGAATCCGGGCCACTGGGTGGTCATCGCGCCGGACGGCCTGACCCTGACCCGGGCCGGCAAGGGGCAGGTCGACATCGGCGGCGGCGCGCGGATGAGCATCAACCGCCTGCGCGACCGCTTCCCCGACCTGCGCGCCGAACTGATCCGGCCGACCTTCACGGCGCGGGAGGGGGCCGAGCCGTTCCCGATCGCCTCGGCCGAGCACGTCCAGTTCGAGATGCGGCCGCATCTGACCGACGGCGTGGCGGCGACCGACGAGCTGGACGTGCTGTTCCGCCTGATCGAGGCGCGCGGCCGCCCGGGTGGTCCCGTCGAGGGCGCGGCCCGGTCGGGCCGGCTGAGCGCCGAAATCGAGGCGACCATCGAACAGGCCAGCCGGCTGCGCGGCGTCGACAGCGCCGGGGTGTTCGCCAACTGGACCGCGGGCGGCGGCCGCTTCACGGCGGTGAAGGGACGTCTGCAGGCCGGCGAGAGCAGCGCCCGGATCGCCAGCGAGGCCCTGTCGGCGCGCGAGGACGGCCGGCTGGAGGGAGAGCTGGCCCTGACCGCCGAACGGCCCGGGGAGGTCATGGCCGGCTTGGCCGGCTCCCGCTCCGGCGCGGTCAACCGCGCCGCCGCCGCTGGCGCGGCCGCGGCGGCGGGCGTGCAGGGGGACCGGCCGATGGACCTGACGCTCCGGTTCCGCGATGGGCGCACCTGGCTGGGGCCGTTCGCCCTGGCCCCGGCGCCCAAGCTGTTCTGATGCTGGTCGAGCCCCCCGAAGACCCCGCGCGGTTGGCGCAGGACCGCGCGGTGGCTGAAGCCGTGCGGGCGCGGATGGCGAGCGGCGGCCGGGCCTCGCCCGACGCCGACGCCATCGCCCTGCGCGAGGCGCTGAAGGGCCTGTCGCCGCCGGAAGCGGCGGCCGTCCGCTCGGTGCTGGGCCGCATCGACGCCGCCCAGGGCGCGCCGCTGATCGTCTGGGGCCCGGCCAGCCAGGTGCTGGCCGCCGACCGCCATGGGCTGGGGGCCAGGGTCGCGGCCAGGCCGGAGGCCGCGCTGGCCGCCGCCCGCGAAGGGGCGCGGGCGCTGATGGACCTGACCGCCGCCTCGGCCTGGTGGGGCCGGCTGCTGGCCGAGCCGGAGCTGAGGGTCGTCGCCGCCCTGCCCGACCATGGCGCCGGTCCGCCGCGGGCCCTGATGATCCAGCGGGCGCCGTCCGGCCCGACCGGGGACGACCGCACCTTCTGGGTCACCGACAGTCCGCTGGCGGCGGACCGGATCGTCTCCGCCCTCGGCGCCGCCGGACTGGCGGCGAGTCCGCTGATCGAGGCGGGCGGCTTGAAGCTGTTCGCCCTGGCGGGCTATGTGCAGGCGCAGGACGGGCGGCTGAACGACGCGCCCGGCTCGTTGCAAGGCGTCATCGGCGCCGCGCCCGTTTTCTGACTCTCGAGGATATCGCATGACCGACGCAACCGCGCCCGCGCCCAAGCCCGGCATCCTCGACATCGCCCCCTACGTCGGCGGCAAGTCGCGCATCGAGGGCGTGGCCGAGCCGATGAAGCTGTCGTCCAACGAGAACATGCTGGGGGCCGGTTCGAAGGCGCGCGAGGCCTATGAGGCGGCGGTCCGCAACATCCACATCTATCCCGACGGCCGGGCCAGCAAGCTGCGCGACGCCGTGGCCGGACATCACGGGCTGGAGCCCGAACGGCTGATCTTCGGCAACGGCTCGGACGAGGTCTTCGCTCTCCTGAACCAGTGCTACCTGACGCCGGGGGACAACATCGTCACCGGCCAGTACGGCTTCCTCGCCTACCGCATCTCGGCGAAGGCCAACCAGGCCGAGGTCAAGCTGGCGCCGGAGCCGCAGTTCAAGGCGACGCCCGAGGCGCTGCTGGCCGAGGTCGATGAGCGCACCCGCATCGTCTACGTGTCGAGCCCGTCGAACCCGACCGGCAGCTACAACACCGCCGAGGAAATCCGCCGCCTGCACGAGGGCCTGCGCCCGGACATCCTGCTGGTCATCGACGAGGCCTATGCCGAATACGTCACCGAGCCGGACTGGGAGACGAGCTTCGGCCTCGCCCGCGACAGCCAGAACATCGTGGTGACGCGAACCTTCTCGAAGATCCACGGGCTCGGCGGCCTGCGCATCGGCTTCGGCTATGCGCCGGTGAAGGTGGCCGAGGCGGTCGACCGCATCCGCCTGCCGTTCAACGTCTCGGTGCCGGGCATCGAGGCCGCCGTCGCCGCGCTCGGCGACGAGGCCCACCAGCAGGCCTCGCGCGACCTGATCCACACCTGGCGGCCGCGCATGACCCAGGCCATCCGAGGCTTCGGCTTCGAGGTCCTGCCCAGCGCCGGCAATTTCGTGCTGGTCCGCTTCACCGACGAGAAACGCACCGCAGCCGCGGCCAACGACTACCTGAATTCGAAGGGCGTCATTGTCCGGCCGGTCGGCGGCTACGGCCTGCCCGACTGCCTGCGCATCACCATCGGCACCGAGGACCAGAATCGCGCCGTGCTGGACGCCCTCAGCGAATTCGCGGCGACCTGAACGTCAGCCCGACTGGCAGTTGGCCTTGCCGCAGGCGACGTAGCACGCCGTCCAGTCGGGACCGCCGCCCGGATTGGTGTAGTAGCAGCGGTACTGGCACTCCAGATAGCAGAGGTCGTTTCGCTGGATCGGCCCGTCGGGGGCCTGGGCCGCCGTGGCCGTCGCCATCGCGGCGGCGAGGACTGCGAGGCTGAACAGCTTGCGCATGACAAAACCCTCCTTGCCTGGACATAAGCCTGACCGTGACGGCCGGGTTCCGGGGCAAGGTGGTTAACTCAGTCGCGGCGGAAGACGCGGCTCGCGATCCACCCGGTGAGGGCCGCCAGCAACACGCTCAGCAGGCCGTAGGTCCACGGACGGTTGTGGGCGAACTCGAAGATGTCGCGCTCGAATCCGACCTTCTCGACCGTCAGGGTCAGGTTGGAGACGGAGACGGGCTCGCCCTCCTGGAACAGCCAGACCTCGGCGAAATACTGGCCTGTGGGCGCGACGGCGGGCAGTTCGATCTCGGCGCGGAACAGGCCCCGATCGACGAAATCGACGCCGTCGGGATCGGTGTCGTAGAGCGCCGCCGCCTCGCGCAGCCGGATGACGGCGCGGCGCCAGTCCAGATAGTCCTCGCCGAGGCGGCTGACGACCACGTCGCGGACGCCGTAGCGGGTGACGGTGCGGCTCTCCTCCGGCGCGTTGATGCGCAGGTGATCGACGCCGACGCCCAGCCGGCGCAACTGGCCGAAATCGGCGATGTCGCCCAGCGGCCGCGTCGAGGCGGTCATGTAGAAGCCGGGGGCGCCCTCGAACAGCACGGGCCGGCTGTTCAGCCAGATGCCCATGTTGCGGGTCTTCTTGACGAGGCGGACCGGACTGTCCGGCCCGCGCACCACCACCACGACGTCGGTGGGAACGTCCGTCGGGTTGAAGACCGCCCCGTACAGCACGATCGAGGCGCCGCGGAAACTGGAGTCGACCATGACCCGCGCGTCGGTCATCGCCGCCGCGACCCGCACCTGTCCGGTGGTGGCGGCCGACCGTTCGGGCGCGGGCGCCACGACGGCCGGAGGCGGAGGCGGCAGGGCGGCGATCACTCCGCCACCCCCGGCGCGAAGGCGAACAGGTCGGACGGACGCACGAACAGTTCCAGCCCCATCTGGATGCCGACGAGCAGGACGATCAGCCCCAGGACAGCGCGCAGCTCCTCGGCCCGGAACCGCCCGGACCACCGGGCCCCGTACTGGGCCCCGACCACACCGCCGAGCAGAAGGAGCATCGACAGGACGATGTCGACGGTCTGGTTCCGACCCGCCTGCAGGATGGTGGTCATGGCGGTGGTGATGATGATCTGGAACAGGCTGGTGCCGACCACCACGCTGGCCTTCATCCGCAGCACATAGAGCATGGCGGGCACGAGGAAGAAGCCGCCGCCGACGCCCATGATCGCTGACAGCACGCCCGCGAACGCGCCGAGGGCGAACGGCGGGATGGCGCTGATGTAGAGGCCCGACCGGGGGAACCGCATCCGCAGCGGCAGGCCGTAGAGCCACAGCGGCCGACGGCGCTCCTTGTGCGGCACGACCTCGCCCCTCACCCGGCGCAGTATCTGGCCGAGGCTCTCGTAGAGCATCAGCGTGCCGATGGCGCCGAGGAACAGCAGGTAGGACAGGGCCACGGCGAGGTCGGCCTGGCCCAGCAGGCGCAGGTAGCGGAACAGCTCGACGCCCAGCAGCGCCCCGAGCACGCCGCCGCCGGCCATGACGCCGCCGATGCGCCAGTCGACGGCTTTCTGACGGGTGTAGGCGATCACGCCGGAGGTCGACGAGGCCACGACGTGGCTGGCCTGGCTGGCCACGGCCACCGCCGGCGGGATGCCGAGGAAGATCAGGATCGGGGCCATCAGGAAGCCGCCGCCGATGCCGAACAATCCGGACACGAAGCCGACCACCGCCCCCAGCAGGACCAGGAGCGGCCAGTTCACCGAAACCTCGGCGATCGGCAGATAGATATCCAAAGGACGCGCCTTCGGCTGGAACTGAGGCTAGGCGCCGGAAAGGCGACGGTGAGAGTGTCCTAGACGCAAGCCGTGGCGACCGCCACCGTATGCGCCAGAAAGGCTGGAACCGCGCGTCAGGCGAGCGGCTCGGTCTGGAAGGCGTCCGCCGCCGCCCGCGCCGAGCTCTGCGTCGAGGCGGGAAGGTCCCCGCGCAGGCGCTCCACCGCCGCCTGGGCGTCGGCGTCGCCGGCGCGGGCCGCGATCAGGTACCATCTGTAGGCTTCGGCCAGGTTCGGCTCGATGCCGTCGTCCCCGGTCTCATACAGTTTGGCGACGTTGAACTGGCTGTCGATCAGGCCGCTCTCCGCCGCCTTGCGCAGCCAGTTCAGGGCCCCGACCGGATCCTGGGCGCCGCCGACGCCGTCGAACAGATACATGCCGTAGGCGTGCATGCCGCGCGCGTCGCCGCCATCGGCCGCGCGCTTTGCCCAGGCCCGCGCCTCCCGGGGGTCGGCCGGCAGGCCCATCCCGCCCTCCTGGTAGAGGCCGGCCAGATGCAGCTGCGCCGGCGCATGGCCGAGGCCGGCCGCCTGTTTCAGCACCTCGACGCCCGTCGCGTCGTCGGCGTTGAGCCGTTCGACCGCCTGCCCATACAGTTCAGCGCCCCGTTCGGGATCGCGCGGCGTCGCATCGGCGGGAGTCGCCGCCAAGGCCGCGATCGGCTGGACCTCGTCGTCGGGGCCGCCCGGAACCGCGAAGTTCAGACCGGCGCCGGTGAGTTCTCCGAACGCCACCGCGCCGCCCGCGGTCAGCAGCACGGCCACGGCGGACGCGCCGAGGGCCTTGCGGATCGTGTCGTTGCCCTTGGCCGCCTGCTTGTCCAGCCGTTCCTGCAGCCTGGACTTGCCGCCGCGCTTGAGACCGAAGCCGGAGCGGCCCGACGGCTCTTCCGGAGTCGCCATGGCCGCCCGGGCGGCGTCGATGGTCTGGCGGGTGGACGAGGCGCGGCCCTGGGCCGCCGCGGCGCGCAGCGCCCGCGGGTCGACGAAGTCGGTCTCGCCCGCGAAGTCTTCCTGGCCGGCGTCGAAGGTCGGCGGGGCCGTCGCCGCCAGCGCATCGGACACGTCGGCGCCGCCGAAGCCCTGGCCGAACGGAACCTGCGCGGCCGCGGGCGCGGTCGAAGGCGTGGGGGTCGGGGCCTGCGGCGCCGGTCCGACCTCGTCGGCCGGGGACGGCTCCGGCGCGCGGCTGCCGAAGGGCGCCGACGGCGCGGCGTCGGGACCGCGCATCACGGCGTCGAAGACGGTATCGGCGGTCAGGACCTCTGCACGGACGGGCGGTTCGGCCTCGGGCGGAGCCAGGTCGGCGGACCAGGCCTGCTGCTCGGCGAAGACCGGATCGTCAAACCCGTCGGCGAACGGCGCCTCCGGGAAGGCTGCGGCGCGCCAGTCGGGCTCGGCCGCCTCGGCAGGAGCGGCGGGCGCGGCCCGGCGGCCGATGGTCTCCCGGGTCTCGGCGATCAGCGCGGCGGTGCGCTCCTCCGACAGCCGCATGCGTTCAGCCAGTTCGCCGGAGGCGCGGTCGTAACGCTGCTCGATCCGGGTCGAGCTGTCGGCCAGCCGGCGGGCGATGTCTTCCAGCGCCTGTTGAGAACGACGCTCGGACAGGGCGATCCGCTCGCTCAGACGGTCGGAGATGCGGGTGATCTCCCCGCCCAGCTTCTCAAGGGCGAGAGCGTGACGATCGTCGGCGGCGACCAGCCGCTGTTCCAGCCCCTGGGCGAAGCGGCCCATGTCGGCCTCGACCTTGCGGGTCAGGGTTTCGCCCAGCTGCTCGAGGCGGAGCGGAGCGTCGGCCTCGATCTTGCCGAGACGGCCGTTGAGGTTCTGGGCGATGCGCAGGACCTCGCGGCCCATGGCCTCGACCGCCTTGGCCGAACGCTCTTCGGAGGCCTTGACCTGGTCGCCGATGGACAGGAGGGCGCGCTCGATGCGGTCCATCCGGCCTTCGTTTTCGGCCGTGTCCATCCGGCGCATCATCTCGGCCCGGTTGGCCTCGACCTGGCGGCTCAGGGTCTCGGCCAGCTTTTCGAAGCGGGCGGCCTCGCGAACGCCCTCCGGTTCGACGCGGCCCTCGGCGGCGCGCAGCCGCTGATCGAGCCCGGCGAACGACCGTTCAAGGCCGCGCAGGGCCTCGGTGGTGCGGTTCTGGGCCTGGTCCAGCCGCTGGCCGACCTGGGCCAGCAGGTCGGCGCCCGCGCCCGGACCGGCGACCTTCTCGACCGCGTCCATGCGCTGGCGCAGTTCGTTGACGCTGCCGCGCTGGCGCTCCTCGATGTCGTAGAGCCGCCCCGCCAGCGTCCCCAGCGTGGCCTCGACCTTGCCGAGGGTCTCGTTGGTCTTGGGCGCGACCTCCTGCTCGAACTTGCGCAGGCGGCGATGGCCCTCGCGCAGGTCCTCGGCGATGTCGTCGATACGGCGCCCGTAGGCCCGGCCCGCCTCATCCTGGCTCTCCAGGCGACGGACGAGACCCGACACCGCCTGGTCCACGCCCTGGATGGCCACGGTCGAGCGGCGCTCGGCCGCCTCCAGCCGGGCCGCGATGGTGTCGATGGAGGCGCTCAGCCGCTGCCAGGGATCCTCGCCCGCGCCATAGGCGTCGTCGACGCGGCGACTGCGGGACCGACGCTCGTAGCTGTCGGCCGCGTGCGGCCGGCGCGGCAGGGGCACCACGCCCTCATCCTCGCCGCCGTCCTCCATGATCATGGTGTTCAGCCACTCGCCCAGCGTCATGCCGGAGCGGCGGGCGAGGTCCTTGGCGATCTCACGCGCCTTGGGCTCGATGCCCTTTACGCTCCACGGCGCGGCTGCGCTCACTGATTCGCCTCCCGACCTTTGACTCGACGCTACCCATCCAGATCAGGGGTGTAAACGTGCGGTTAACCCCAAGATGTAGGGTTTGCCCCATCTTCCTGTGGGAAAGCCCCTGCACTGCTGGGGAGTCTCGCTTTCGATCCGTTAACGGTTCGCAAACATTAACGCCTCGGAAAGAACTTCGCTCCGTCAGCCGCCGGGCGGGGGAATTTGGCGCCTGGAAGCGTCCCCGCTTGCGCGCAGGCTCCGGGCGGGCCACTTGGCGCCGATGAGCCTGCCCCTGACCCTCGTCCTGATCGCCGCCGCCCTCGCCCTTGCGGTCTTCGCCGGCTGGCGGGGAGCGCAGCCGTCCCAGCCGCATCTCGGGGTGCGCATGGTCCCGTGGCGGCTGATCATGGCGCTGTCGTGCGTGATCGCCTTCGTGTTGATCGTCCACCTCGCGGCGCTGCTCGGCATGCTGCCGCCGCCGCGATAGGGGAACCCGCCGGGGCCAAGGGCCATTCCTGATCCACCCCGAAAGATCAGGAGACGAGACATGGCCGACAAGGTTCTGACCGCCGCCGAGGCCGAAGAAGAGTTCTGGGACCACCTCGGAAGCTCCAACACGGGCATGCTCGGCCTGGACCAGCCGGGCTACCACAGCCAGCCGATGACCGCCTTTCGCGACGAGGACAGCGGAGCGATCTGGTTCTTCACCCGCGACGACACCGATCTGGCCAGGGACGCCGCCCTGCCGGACCAGTCAGCGCTGTTCACTTACGGATCGAAGGACCAGGAAGTCTGGGCGAGCATCCACGGGACGCTGTCGGTCTCGCATGACCGGGAGAAGATCGACCGCTACTGGAATCCTGTGGTCGCGGCCTGGTACCCCGAGGGCAAGGACGACCCGCATCTGACGCTGTTGCGCTTCGACGCCGACGACGGGCGGATCTGGGTGTCGAAACAGGGACCGGTGCGGTTCTTTTATGAGATCGCCAAGGCCCGGTTGACGAAGACCTTGCCGGACGAGGGCGCCGTCACGGACGTTCGCCTCGGCTGAACCCCGGTCCGCTCGTCAGCCCGCGAAACACCAGGCCAGCACGGCCTTCTGGGCGTGGATGCGGTTTTCGGCCTCGTCCCAGACCAGCGACTGCGGGCCGTCGATGACGGCGTCGGTGACCTCCTCGCCGCGGTGGGCCGGCAGGCAGTGCAGGAAGACCGCGTCGGAGGCGGCCGCCTCCATCAGGGCGTCGTCGACGCCGTAGCCGTCGAAGGCCTCGAGCCGGGCCTCGTAGTCCTGATCGCCCATCGACACCCAGGTGTCGGTGACGACCACGTCGGCGCCGCGCACCGCCTCGTGCGGATCGCCGGTCAGGGTGACGTGGTCGCCGCCCCGCGCCAGGTCATGCAGGTCGGGATGGTAGTCGGCCGGACAGGCGACCTTGAGATGGAAGCCCAGCTTGGGCGCCGCGTGCATGAAGCTGTGGCAGACGTTGTTGCCGTCGCCGACCCAGGCGATGGTCTTGCCGGCGACCGGGCCGCGATGCTCCTCGATGGTCATCAGGTCGGCGAGGATCTGGCACGGGTGCGAACGGTCGGTCAGGCCGTTGATCACAGGCACGGTCGAGACGCGGGCGAAGCGCTCGACGTCCTCGTGGTCGTTGGCGCGGATCATCACCGCATCGACCATGCGCGACAACACGCGGGCGGTGTCCTCGACCGGTTCGCCGCGGCCCAGCTGCATGTCGCCGGCGTTGGCGATGATCGAGGCCCCGCCGAGCTGGCGGATGGCGGCGTCGAAGCTGAAGCGGGTGCGGGTCGAGTTCTTCTCGAACACCATGGCCAGGACGCGGTCCTTCGCCGGCGCGTCGGCGTCGGCGCGGCCCTTCGGCCAGCCCTTGCGGGCCCGCTTGCGGGCATGGGCGTCGTCGAGGATGGCGCGAAGCTCGGCGGCTTCGAGACGATGGATGTCGAGGAAATGGCGGACCATCGGCCCCTCCGGAGAAATCAGGCCGCGGCCAGCTTGCCGCGCGCGAACTCGCAGGTGCGTTCGAAGCGTTCCACCGCCTCGCGCGCCTCGTCCAGCGTGAGGTTCAGGGCCGGCAGGATGCGGACGCAGTTGTCGCCTCCGCCGGCGACCAGCAGCCGGGCCTCGTCGCGGGCCCAGCCCATGAATTCACGGTTGTTGGGGACCAGCTTGATGCCGATCAGCAGGCCCTTGCCCCGCACGTCCACGATAACGTCCGGGAAGCGTTGGGCCAGGCCGTGAAGCTGCTGCTTCAGATAACCGGCGATCTCGTTGACGTTGGCCAGGGTCTCCGGCTTCGAGATCTCGGCGAAGGCCGCGCCGCCGACCGCCATGGCCAGCGGGTTGCCGCCGAAGGTCGAACCGTGCACGCCGACGGTCATGCCGCTCGCAGCCTTCGTGGTGGCGAGGCAGGCGCCGACGGGGAAGCCGCCGCCGAGCGCCTTGGCGATGGCCATGATGTCGGGCGTCATGCCGGCCCATTCGTGGGCCCAAAGCTTGCCGGTCCGACCCATGCCGCACTGGACCTCGTCGAAGATGATCAGCACGCCGTTGTCGTCGGCCATCTGGCGCATCCAGCGCAGGTCCTCGTCGGGCGTGGCGCGGCAGCCGCCCTCGCCCTGCACCGGTTCGAGGATGATGGCGGCGGTGTTGGGGTTCTGGAAAGCCGCCGTCAGGGCTTCCCTGTCGCCCCAGACCAGCTGGTGGAAGCCGGCCATCGGCGGGCCGAACCCGTTGGTGTAGCTGGGGTTGGCCGCGGCGTTGATGGCCCCGTAGGTGCGGCCGTGGAACGAGCCGTCGAAGCCGTAGATGTCGATCCGCTCGGGCTGGCCGTTGGCGGAGTGGTATTTGCGCGCCGTCTTCAGGGCGCACTCGACCGCCTCGGTGCCCGAGTTGGTGAAGAAGACCACGTCGGCGAAACTCTTCTCGCACAGGGCGTCGGCGAGGGCTTCCTGGCCCGGGATCTTGAAGATGTTGGAGACGTGCCAGAGCTTCTCGGCCTGGTCCTTGACGGCCTGGACCAGGATCGGATTGGCGTGGCCGAGGGCGTTGGTCGAGATGCCCATGACGCAGTCGAGGTATTCCGTGCCGTCCTTGCCCCACAGACGCGCGCCCTGCCCGCGATCCACCTCCAGCGGCGCGCGGTTGTAGACACCCATCAGATGGTCAGTGGACACGGCGAAGGCCTCCAAAAGCGAGACGGCCCCGGCGCCGGAGAGCGTCGGGACCGCTTGAAAAAGGGTCAGGCCTTGTCGGACGGGGGACGGGGTTAGTCAACACCGCCGCCGCCGCGGCGGCGGCGAGCGAACGGAACAGCCTGGACCCCCTTGAAGACGTGCCGCCATGGCTGGCGTGGCCGGACGCCCGACGCACCTTGAAACGCGGTCACCTTGGGCGGGCGCGCCGGAACCCGGGGCGGGACGGCCGGTTGACCGGGCCAGGAAGGAGCCTGCCATGTCCAATCATCCCGACCCGCAGCATCAACCGGTCAAGGGGCCGGACGACCTCAAGCGCAACCCGGGAATCGGCCAGTCGCCGGGCCTGAACCGGCGCGAGGGGCTCGACGAGATCGAGGGCGCCAGCACCGTGGAGGGCGACGTCGAGAACAACACCGGCCCCGGCGGAGCGGTGAACCCGGACGATCGCGGGCGCCATAACGCGTGATGGCGCTCGTCGGTCACGCGCCGTCAAGGCCGGCGCCGAGCCTGCCGCCGGCGCGAACCTCGGAGATCAGGTCGCGAAGGTCAGACAGCTGTTGCTCGTCCAGCAGCCGCTTCGGCAGGACGGGATTGTAGGCGGGCGACACGAGAAACAAGAACCGGTCTTTCTCGTCACGCACCATTTTGACGGCTCGCCAGTCGACGCAATTCGACTGGAGACCGTTGTCGAACCGCAAGCCAGCCCGATCGATGCGCCACCGCCACGCCAGGCCGCCGACCGGAGCCTTTCGGGCTTCCGCCGCATAGCTACGCCGCTGCCAGTGCAGTCCCAGTGTCCACACCAGCCAGCTGCCGAACAGAAGGCCGCCAAACAGTCCAGACGGAAGGCTGTCTCCGGCCAGGCTCACCGCCAGAATGCCGAAGGTCACAAAACCGATCAGAAAAGCATAGGTCGGGAAGATGCAGACCCAGTGTGCGGAGCCCCAGCCCCGCGTCAGGGGGCGAGCCTCTCGCGGTGTGGGACAGACGTCTGCAATCTCGATCATGGGCCCTCCGACAGGGAGGGTTACCGGCTCAGCTCTTCAATCGCCAGCCCGAGCGGAACACCAGCCAGCAGGCGTACGCCATGGCCAGGGTGAGGAGCGCGCTCATCGCCACGCCGATCCAGATATTGCCTTCGGCTTGGCCGATGAAGCCGTAACGGAAGCCGTCGATCATGTAGAAGATCGGGTTGAAATGGCTGATCGTCGCGAACGGCTCGGGCAGGCTGTCGACGAGGTAGAAGGTGCCGGACAGGAAGGTCATCGGCATGATCAGGAAGTTCTGCACCGCCGCCAGCTGATCGAATTTCTCGGCCCACAGGCCGGCGAAGACGCCGAGCATGCCCATCAGCAGCGAGGCGGTCAGGCTGAACCAGACGACGGCGGCGAGGTTGGCCACGCCGAGGCGCGCGAAGGGCATGACGCAGACGGCGGTGACCAGACCGACCACGACGCCCCGCGTCGCCGCGCCCAGCGCGAAGCCTATGGTCAGTTCGAGCGGGCTGAGCGGCGGCGTCAGGAAGTCGGTCGAGGTGCCCATGATCTTGGCCTGGATCAGGCTGGACGAGGCGTTGGCGAAGGCGTTGTTGAGCACCGCCATCATGATCAGGCCCGGCGCGACGAATTCGGCGAAGGGGGTGCCGTGCAGCGGCGGCCGCGCGCCCTGCAGGGCCACCACGAAGACCAGCATGTAGAGCAGGGTCGTGACCACCGGCGCCGCGACCGTCTGCGCCCCGACCTTCCAGAAGCGACGCACCTCGCGCAGGTACAGGGTCTTCACCCCCACCCAGTTGACGCCGTCGTAGCGGCGCGGCTGCGGAAGGCCCGGGGGGCGGGTCGAGGCGAGATCGGTCATGGAGGGCCAGATGCGGTGGCGGTCGCCGGGACGCAAGGGGGAGCGAGCCAGACAGTAGTCGGATGAGCGGCGGATCGACGTGCGCCCGGCGGCCCATTGCGGCGGCCTGCAGCCTCGCTTTCGTTAACCATCCCTACATCTGGTTTCTGTGGACGGACTGATTCGCACATATTGCGTCTGTTAGGGTCTGGTTTACGATTAGTGGTAGGTCGAGAGCCCGGGAGAGACGGCTCGACCCCATATATTGAATCCGTGACCCGGAGGGTGGTTATGACCGCAGGCTGGACTGAAGACCGTGTCGGCGCGCTGAAGAAGCTCTGGCTGGAAGGCCAGTCGGCGAGCCAGATCGCCAAACAGCTGGGCGGCGGCGTCACCCGCAACGCCGTCATCGGCAAGGTCCACCGGCTGGGCCTGTCGGGCCGGGCCGCGCCGTCGCAGCCGGCGCGAGCCACCTTCCGCCCGTCGCGTCCGCGCCCGGCCGCCCCGCCGACCCAGGCGCCGTCCGCGCCGCGCCGCATCGAGGCGGTGCAGCCGCGTCCGGCGGCCCAGGTTCCGGCCCCGATGCCTGACCTGCCCGGCACCGCCACGGTCATGACCCTGGGCGCCCACATGTGCAAATGGCCGATCGGCGACCCGTCCTCGACCGAGTTCAGCTTCTGCGGCCGCCGCGCCTCGGAAGGCGTCTATTGCGTCGAACACGCCCGCGTCGCCTACCAGCCGGCGGTCCGCAAGGGCGGCAAGGACGGGGCGACGGAACTGGCCCGCAGCCTGCGCCGGTACATCTAGGAAGGGCGCCAGCGCTCGCGACGCGGTCGCTCGCTGCTTGAGCGCGAGCGACCGTTGACGTTTTCCGGCCTCACGGCTGTCACGAATGGCTCCTACGGGAGCCGCCGTCCGCCTCCCGCCGCCTCCGCGCGGCGAGAGTCTGGGGCGGGGCTGCGGTTATCCGGGTTGACGCAGCCCCTCACCCGGCCCGGTCCATCCCACACCTATCGAACCTGCCCGGCCTTCAGCCGCTCCAGCACGGCCCTGCGCATCTGCGCCAGGCTCTGGGCGGTGGGCGCGCCGAGGATGCCGCGCGCCTCTTCGGGCAGGTGGGTGGCCGGATCGCCGTCTGTCTGGAAGACATAGTGATCGAACATCGCCCGCCAGGCCCGGCGCTGATCCGGCGGCAGCAGCCGCAAGCTCATCATCGCGTGCATCATCGCGTCCCACGGCGAGCCGGCCTCGGCAGGCGCGGCGTCCCACCAGTAGTTGACCAGCACGTTGAACGGCTCGAGCGACTCGACGTGGTGGTACCACTGGTAAGGAATGTAGACCGCGTCGCCCGGGCCCAGATCGGCCGTCACGGCGGCGTCCAGCGCCTTCGAGAAGCGCGGATAGCGCTCCAGGTCGGGGGCCGTCAGGTGAACCAGGCTGACCTGCACCCCCGCCGGCGTCTGATGGAACGGTCCCATGTAGAGGTCGCCCACGGCCTCGGGCGGGAACAGGGTGAAGCGGCGCCGGCCGACGGCGACGCAGGCCACGTTCTCCGTCGGATCGTGGTGGATGGCCACCTTGGCGGCGTTGCCGATCCACAGCCGGGGCACGATCGCCGGGGGCAGCAAGGTCAGCCGGTTGGCCTCGGCGAACCCGGGCAGCCGCTCGGGGGCCGGCATGCCTTGCAAGGCCAGCGAGGCGGGACGCGCCTTGTCTCTCTCGGCTTCCAGCTGGTCGAGAAAGACAGCCAGCGGCGCTTCTCGCTGTTCGAAATTACGCCCGGCGGCGGCGGTCTCATAGTGCAGCCGGCCCTCAACCTCCGGCGGCGCGCGCATGAAGGGGACCGGCGCGGACACGGCCAGCGCGCGGAGGTATTGGCCGGCCTGCCCTGCCCGGGCGGCCCGCACGATCGGCCAGTCATCCACCACGCCCTTGAGCACCGCCGGCTCGGCGCGCTGCCGGATCTCCTGGAAGACCGCCGGGGTGATGTCCCGCCACTCCCGGATCGGCCGGGGACCAGCCGTCAATTGAGCACCCGCCGCTCGCCCGGCACGTCGAGGCTGAAGGCCGGGATGGCCGCTTCGAACGAATGGCCGGACGCGTCCGTCATATAGTAGCCGCCGACCATCGAGCCCGTCGGGGTGCCGAGCGGGCAGCCCGAGGCGTAGGAATAGCTGTCGCCCGGCTTGATCACCGGCTGCTCGCCGACCACCCCCGCGCCGCGCACCTCCTCGACCCGACCCTGGCCGTCGGTGATGACCCAGCGCCGCGCCATCAGCTGCAGCGGCACGGCGGTCAGGTTGACGATCTCGACCTGGTAGGCCCAGACCCACCGGCCGCCGTCGGGATCGGACTGGCCGGCCAGATAGCTGGGGCGGACGCGGACAAGGACGCCTTCGGTCTCGGCTTCATAGGCGGGCGTATCGTGCATCCGCCCATCGTCGCCCAAGCGGCCCGCAGGTCAAGCGTTGGCGACCGTGAGGCGAGCCGGCGACTCCGGCGGAGACACTTTGGGGGAGACAGGGCGCGGAATCGTGTAATCGGAAGCCATGCAGAGCTTTTCGACCTCCCTCCCCGGCATCCTGCCGTCGCAGTCCCTCGAGGCGCTGATCGCAGGCGGCGCGATCGCGTCGGTCACGCCGTTCGATGCGGACCAGGTGCAGCCCGCCAGCCTCGATCTGCGCCTGTCGGACCAGGCGTGGCGGGTTCGGGCCTCCTTCCTGCCGGGACAGCGCAAGGTCGAGGACCGCATCGCCGACGTGGCCATGCACACCATCGACCTGTCGGCCGGCTACGTAATGGAGAAGGGCTGCGTCTACATCGCCCGGCTGCAGGAGCGGCTGGCCCTGCCCAAGGGGCTGATCGCGCGGGCCAATCCGAAGAGCTCGACCGGACGGGTGGACGTCTTCGTGCGGCTGCTCACGGACCGGGGAGCCAGTTTCGACGACGTCGACGAAGGCTATGACGGGCCGCTCTATCTGGAGATCGCGCCGCAGACCTTCTCCATCCTGGTGCGGCCCGGCACGCGGCTGAACCAGCTGCGGCTCAAGGCCGGCGAGCCGCCCAAGCTGGAGACCCGCAGCGTCGGCGTCGACCTCGAGGGCCCGGACGGGACCATCGTCGGCTTCCGCGGGCGCCGCCACGCCGGGGTGGTCGATCTAGACCACATCGACGGCCACGATCCGCGCGACTTCTGGGAGCCGCTGGGCGTGCGGCGCGGCGAACTGCTGCTGGACCCCGGCGAGTTCTACATCCTGGCGTCGCGCGAGGCGGTCGAGATTCCGGTGATGCAGGCCGCCGAAATGACCCCCATCGACCCGTCGGTCGGCGAGTTCCGGGTCCACTACGCCGGCTTCTTCGACCCGGGCTTCGGCACCGACGAGGCGCACGGGGCCGGGTCCAAGGGCGTGCTGGAGGTGCGCACCCACGACACGCCGTTCCTGCTGGAGCACGGCCAGATCGTCGCCCGGCTGGTCTATGAGCCGCTGACCGAACGGCCGTCGCGCCTCTATGGCGAGGGCGGCAGCCACTACCAGAGCCAGGGCCTGAAGCTGTCCAAGCATTTCCGCGCCTGGTCCTGACCAGGGGAACTCCGCCATACGGTGGACGTTCGACGGTCATGAAATTGTCAGTTGGCGTTCCCGCTATGATCGTGCAGGGTCGAGGACGTTAACGGACTGAGGGGACCGTTGATGCGTCTTACGGCGTTCTGTGCGGGAGTGGTGGCGTCGGCGGCCTGTTCGGCCCCGGCCTTCGCCATGGTCGCGCCCCAGGAGACGATCGCCGATCCCTGGCGGGTCGAGCGCGAGCGCCCCGTCACGGTCTCCGACCTGCTGACCCGCCTCGACCGGGACGCGCGGTTCGACGCCGGCGAGCGCGCCTTCGCGAGCGCCGACGGCTGGACGGGCTACGACCCGGCCCGGACCGTGTCCTCCTCCTGGGCCGCCACCAATCGTGACATCTGGTACGAAGGCGAGGCCTACAGCGACCGGCTGCGCCTGCGCACCGAAGGCCGCCTGCGGCGCGCCGACGGCTCGCCGCTGCCGCCCGGGCCGCTCGACCCGGCCGCCTACGACGCCGAACACTACGACCTGACCTACACCCGCGGCTGGACCGAGACCCTGGGCCAGACCGAGAACGGCCTCGACGTCACCCTGACGCCGCACCTGGGGGTCGGGGTCGGCAGCCGGGGCCAGGTGACCGAGGCCGGCGCCACGCTCAGGGTCGGCCGCAACCTCGACCGGCTGGTGCCCGACGGCGAGGACGCCTTCGGCGAGCGGGCGCGATGGTATCTCTACGCCGCCGGCTCAGGCCGCGCGGTCGGCTACAACTGGGCCCGCAACCGCGACGGCGACTTCGCCCGCTCGGGCGTCAGCCACGACTCCGGCGCCTTCCTCGGCGACGCCTCCCTGGGCGTGGCCCTGCGGCGCGGACCGGTGCACGGCTCGGTCGGCCTGGTCTATCGCGAGATCGAGGCCGAGGGGCTGCGCGCCGGCCACGGCGTCGACACCGACGTGTCCGAGGGGCTGATCGCGTTCCAACTGTCGATCAAGCCGGAGTAGGCGCTACTCCGTTCTGGCCACGCCCTCGCGGCGGTCGTCGGCCGCGCCGTCCCAGGACCAGCCGTCCGGACCGCGCCGCCAGATCGCGCCATGCAGGCCGGAGTTCTCGCTGGCGTTGGGCCGCAGCGGGACGCCGCGCGCCGCCAGCGCCGCCTGCAGGTCGGGCGAGAAGCGGTCGGTGTCCGCGCCGAAGCCGTCGCCCCGGGCGACCAGATTGGGCAGGGCGAAGGCGTCCTGCATCGACATCCTCCAGTCCAGAACGGCGATCAGGGCCTTGGCGTTGTAGGCCAGGATCGAGGTCCCGCCCGGCGAGCCGAGCGCGCCGATAAAGCGGCCGTCGCGGTCGAGGATGATCACCGGCGACATCGACGAGCGCGGCCGCTTGCCCGGGGCGACGGCGTTGGCGGCCGGCGCGCCGTCCGGCCTCAGCGGCTCGAACGAGAAATCGGTCAGCTGGTTGTTGAGGAAAAAGCCCGCCGCCATCCGGCCCGAGCCGAATACGCTCTCGACCGTGGTGGTCATGCTGACCGCATTGCCCGCCGCGTCGACGATGACGAAGTGGGAGGTGCCGGCGGGCTCGCGCGTCGCGTCGGGGCCGGCGAACACGCCGCCCGGCGGGAAGCCCGGCTCGGCCGCCCCGACCAGGGTCGGCGCCTGGGCCGCCCGGGCGGCGACATAGTTGGGGTCGAGCAGGCCCTGCACCGGCACGCCCACGAAGGCCGGATCGCCGACGTAGCGGTCGCGGTCGGCGTACATCAGCCGCTGCAGTTGGGCGAAGGCGACCCAGGCGTCGGCGCTGTCGGGCCCCTCGACGATGTCGGGTGTGAGCTCGGCCATGGCCAGCAGCTGCAGGACGGCCACCCCGCTGGACGGCGGCGGCGGCACGCAGACGACATAGATCCGGTAGGGCCGGCACAGGGCCCCACGCTCAAGCGGTTCATAGGCGGCCAGATCGGCCCCGGTCAGGGCGCCGGGGCGCGGGCCTTCGGCCACGGTGTCGACGATCTCGCGCGCGATCCGGCCATGGTAGAAGGCGTCCGCCCCGCCCGCCGCGATCTCGGCCAGGGTCTCGGCGTATGCGGGATTGCGCAGCACGTCGCCGGCGGCGTAGCGGGTCCCGTCCGGCTTGGTGAAATAGCGCTCGGCCCAGCGCGTCCGCGCCTGCCCGCTCTGGCCGGCGATCATGCCGGCGAGACGGGGGCTGACCACGAAGCCGTCGCGGGCCAGCCGCTCGGCGTCGCCCAACAGGTCCCGCCACGCCAGTCGCCCGTGTTCCGCCTGGGCCATGGCCAGCAGCGCCACCGCCCCCGGCGCGCCGGTCGAGCGGCCGCTCAGCACCGCGTCCCCGAACGCCAGCGGGCGCCCGTTCTCGTAGAACAGCCCGGACGTCGCCGCCGCCGGCGCGGTCTCGCGGCCGTCATAGCTGGTCACCTCTCCGGACGCGGCGTCGTAGAGCATCATGAAGGCCCCGCCGCCGAGGCCCGACGACTGCGGCTCGACCAGACCCAGGACCGCCTGCACCGCCACCGCCGCGTCGACCGCCGAGCCGCCGCGGCGCAGCACCGCCAGCCCTGCCTCGACCGCCAGCGGATTGGCCGCCGCCACGAACGGGCCGCGCGCCGGCGGCGCCGCGGCGGCCGCGACGGGCGCCGTCCGGTCCCCGACCACCGGCGCCGCGCAGCCGCCCAGCACCAGCACCAGCGACAGGCTCACGGCGATCCACGATCGTAACGGCGGGGCGGCGAAGGTCATTGGCGTCTCTCGGCGGCGGATTGGCGAAGCTCCAAGCTGGGGTCCCGAAGCTGCGGGCGAAAGAGACTATCGACGCCGGCTGGTCAATCCGGCGCGGCCACGGCAAGGTCGGCCGTCCGCCGCAGGAGCCCGCCATGCGCCCCGTCCTTCTCGCCGTCGCCGCCGTCGCGCTCGCCGTCGGCCCCGCCCTGGCCCAGACCGCCCCGGCCGCGCCAGCCTCCACGCCCGCCGCCGAAGCCCGGCCCGGCGACGTCGCCTCCATCGACGCCATCATCGCCGCCCTCTACGAGGTGATCTCGGGCGAGGCGGGCGAGGCCCGCGACTGGGCCCGTTTCCACGGCCTGTTCCTGCCCGGCGCGATCATGGGCGGCGCCGGCCGCGCCCCCGACGGCGGCGCCCGCATGCGGGTGAGTTCGGCCGCCGACTATGTGGCGCGCAACACGCCGCACTTCCAGGCCAACGCCTTCTACGAGCGCGAAACCGGCCGGCGCGTGACCCGGTTCGGGCCGCTCATCCAGGTGCTGTCGGCCTACGAGATCCGCACGGCGCGCGATGCGGCCGAGCCGGTCCAGCGCGGCGTCAACGCCATCACCCTCTTCGACGACGGCCGGCGGTTGTGGATCACCTCGATCGTCTGGACCGGGGAAACGCCGGAAACCCCCATTCCGGAGGACCTGCGCGGCCGGCCCTGAAATCGTCGCACGAAAGCCGCCGACCGGTCTTGCCCCCCGCCCCCTCGTCCGCTAGATACCCGCCCTCGCCGTTCGCGGCCAAGCGCGCCCGTAGCTCAGCTGGATAGAGCATCAGACTACGAATCTGAGGGTCGGACGTTCGAATCGTTCCGGGCGCGCCATTTCTTCTCCAAATCAGAAGTCTGAAGAGCGCACGGCTTGGCGGGGCTCCGGCCTGCCCGGGCTGCGCCTGCTAGGCCGACGAGCGCTCGTCCTTCCCTCCGACCGGTCCTTCCCGGATGCGGTTCGGCGCTGGACAAGCGGTCCCCGCGCCGCTCTTGTGCCGAACCGGCGACACGGATCTTGTTGGCATGACGCAGAAGGCAGGCCAGGGAGCGCGGCGGCAGGACGGCGATGGCCTGGCCGAGATCACCGCGCGCTTTGCCCGCCCGCTGCGCAGCTTCTTTCGCAAGCGCACCCGTAACGAACAGGAAGCGGACGACCTGGTGCAGGAGGTCTTCTGCCGGCTGGCCGCGCGCGAACAGCCCGGAGCCATGGACAACGCCGAGGCCTACATCTTCCAGATGGCGGCCAACCTGCTCCGCGACAGGGCGCGCCGGTACGCCACCCGCACCGCGGCCGACCGGGCCATGGAAGCCGGCGGCGCGAGTTCATTTGAGGAAATCTCCCCCGAGCGCGTCTTACTTGGAAAGCAGCGCCTCGCGCTGTTGGAACGGGTGCTGGGCGAACTGCCGGAAAGAACGCGCGTGATCTTCCTGCTGCATCGCTTCGAAGAGCTGAAATACGCCGAGATCGCCGGGAGGCTGGAGATATCGGTCAGTTCCGTCGAGAAGCACATGATGGAAGCGATGCGCCAGATCAAAACCCGTTTCGAGCGTGATGAGGACCGATGACGGCGGAATACGATACGGCGGTGGAGAAGGAGGCGGCGTTCTGGTTCGCGCGTCTCCGCTCGGACGAATTGGGCGAGGAGGATCGTGTCCGCTTTTCCCGCTGGCTGGCCGCCGATACCGCCCATGTCTCGGCCTACGCCGACTATCAGGGACTGTGGAGCGATCTCGACGAGGTGGCGGCGACGGGGCCGATCCTCGCGATGCGGCGTGAAGCGTTGAAGGCGACCCGCCGGCCTTCCCGGGCGCGTCCACGCTGGGTTCCGATGGGCGCGATCGCCGCCGGCGTCGCTGCGGTCCTGGTCGGCGGATGGATCCTGTTGCAGAGCCCGGCGCTGGTCCCCCAGGCGGCCAGCAGAAGCGCGCCCGCCACCTACCGCACCGAGGTCGGCGAGCGCTCTTCCATCACCCTCGCCGACGGTTCGGTGGTCCAGCTGAACACCGACAGCGTGCTGGAGGTGAACTACATCGGCGAGCGGCGCGATCTGAGGCTGCTGCGCGGCCAGGCCCTGTTCGAGGTCGCACACGACCGCAACCGACCCTTCGTGGTCGAGGCCGGCGGCCAGACGATCACCGCGCTGGGCACCGCCTTCGACGTGCGTGTCGGGGCCGGAGAGACGCGGGTGACGCTGGTCGAGGGCCGCATCGAGGTGAAACGCGTCAACGGCACCACGCTGTTCCCGGTCGCCCCGGAGGTGCGCAAGCTGACGGCGGGCGAGCAACTTGTGGCGATCGAGGAGCGGCCGTTCGTGGTTCGCATGGCGGACCTCGAGAAGGCGGTCAGCTGGCGCGAGGGCCGCGTGGTCTTCTCGGACGAGCCGTTGGCGGAGGTCATCGAGGAGATCAATCGCTACTCGACCCGCAAGGTCGTGCTCGGCGATGGCGACCTCGGCGAGATGAAGGTGAGCGGCGTGTTCCGGCCCGGTTCGGCGGAGCGGTTTGTCGCCGCGCTCGAGATCGGTTTCCCGGTCGAGGCCGAACTGGACCAGCGCCGCAACGTCGTGGTCCTGACCCGCCGCTGAGGCCGTCGGCGCGCGGCTGGAAGTTTTTTGTGAGGGTTTCCGGCGCTGGCGCGTCTTACCCGATGTGAACGCCAAAAAGAGCGGTCTCGCATCCTCGGGGAAATGACTCATGACCACCGCGATCTCCTTCCGAAACGCCTTGCTCGGCGGAGCGGCCGTCGTCGCCGTCGCCACGCCGTCCGCGGCCCTGGCCCAGGCCGTCGCCTTCAACATCGAGCCGCAGCCGCTGGCGGCCGGCCTGCAGGAGTTCGCCCGTCAGACAGACGTGGAGCTGCTCTACGCGCCCGAACTGGTCGCCAACCGCCGCACCGCCGGCGTCTCCGGCTCCTTCACACCCGAGGCCGCCATGCAGCGTCTGCTGGTCGGGACCGACCTGACCTTCCGCCAGACCGGCGGCAATGTGTTCGTGCTGCAGGCGGCCGGGCAGGCGGCGACCCAGCGGGGAGTCGGCGTGGGCGCGGTGCGCGGCGCGGTGACCGACGCCGCGACCGGCGCGCCGGTCCCGGGCGCCTCCATCAGCGTCCAGGGCGCCAACCTGGCGGCAGTGAGCGACGAACGCGGTTTTTTTCGCATCCCGGGCGTGCCTGCGGGTGAGCACACGGTGGTGCTGGACTACCTCGGCGCCCGGAACCAGGCCCGGCAGGTCACCGTGGCGGCAGGAAGCGAAGCGACCCTGAACTTCCTGCAGGGCGACGCCGACGCGATCGAGGTCGGGGATGTCGTCATCGGCGGCTATATGAGCGCCATCCAGCGGGCCCTGAACCAGCAGCGCAGCGCCAGCAACGCCTCGACCGTGGTGTCCGAGGACAGCCTCGGCGGCTTCCCGGCCGAGACCGTCTCCGAGGCCCTGCGCCGCGTGCCGGGCGTGGCCTTCCAGCGCGCCGACGATACCGGCGAGGGTTCGAGAATCCTCGTGCGCGGCTTCAATGCGGAAGCCGTCAACGTCCAGGTCAACGGCGCCGATCTGCAGGGCACCAATTTCGAGCGGTCGGTCGACCTCAGCGGCATGCTGGCCGACAACATCTCGCAGGTGACCATCCACAAGTCGCTGCTGCCCAGCCACGAGGCCACCGGCTCGGGCGGCCTGGTCGAGATCGAGACGCGATCGGGCCTCGACTACGGTGATTTCTTCTTCGGCGCCGGCGTCGAGAAGGAACAGCCGGTCGAGAGCGGCTTCGGCGAGGAGTATCAGGTCAACGCCACCGTCGGCGGGAAATTGACCTCGACCTTCGGCTTGGCGGCGAACGTCTCCTACCGCGACACCAGCCGCAGCAATTTCGACGTCTTCAACAACAGCAGCGGGACCACGCCCGCGGTCCTGCCGGCGGGCTACACCTCGATCTTCCAGGTCCCGGCGAGCATGCAGTTCCCGTTCGATCCGGAGTTCAACGACCGGCTGAACAGCAGCGCCACCTACATCGGCCGCGACCGCGAAGAGACCAATCTGGCGATCGGGGTCAACGCCGCCTGGGACATCGGCGATCACACCCGGCTGCGCTTCGACGTCTCGCACAACAAGCGCGACGCCTACACCTTCTTCTCGCGCTCCGCGGTGCAGTTCCTGACCGGCGGCTTCGACATGCCGATCCCCGAACTGGGCGGCGAGGTGCGGCGCCGTTTCGTGCTGAACAGCCTGCGTCCGGGCCTGTCGCTGCAGTCGTCCGACGTGGAACTGGTGACCAACACCCTCAGCTTCCGCGGCGACACCAATTTCGATCGCTGGCAGCTGCGCTACAAGGCCGGCTATACCGGCGCGAGGTCCCGGTCGAGCAATGACGAAGTCACCCTGACCAGCACGCCCTTCACCAACCTCCGCGACCTGATCGATCCGACCACGATCCAGTTCGCCAATGACGACAACGCGGCGCAGACCGAGCGGATCATCGGCGGCGCCTTCGTCGAGGGGCCGGACGGCGTGCCGATCCCGTCGCTGACGGCCGAAGGCCAGAGTCTTCTGTTCGACCCGGCCACCTACCGGATTCTCAGCGCGGGCCGGTCGATCACCGACAGCCCCACGGACGCCTGGTTCGGCGAGGCCAGCGCCCGCTACTACGCCCAGTCCTGGCTCGACTATGTCGAGGTCGGGGCCAAATACGACCGCAGCGAACGGTCGGCGCTCGACGATTCCTTCACCACCGACCCGAACCTGCTGACCGAAATCAACAGCTTCAGGCCGATTGCGGGCCGCAACACCTTCCTGTCGGATCTCGACACCGGCCTGCTGACCCGCGATCTCGGCTTCCTCGGCTTCGGCGACTTCACCGTCCCGTCGATCAGCCAGGCGGGGAACAGCGCCATCTTCCGCGGCCTCGAAGGTCTCCTGGTAGATGACCCTTCGACGTCCTTCAACGAGGCCCGGTTCACCTTCACCGACGCGTCCGACTTCGATCCGGCGTTGAGCGACAGCGCCCTGACGCCGGCCGGTTCGGTCGAGGAGCGGTGGGCCGGCTATATCGAGACCCACGTCGAACTGGGCCAGTTCGACATCATCGGCGGCCTCCGCGTCGAGCGCACCGACCGCACCGGATCGGCCTTCGCCGTTCCGAGCGTCACGCTCAATACGCCGACCTTCCAGCGCGAGCCGCGCAGCACCTTCGCTGAAGCGGGAATGATCGATATCGAGAACCTGGAAGCGGTCGACACCACGGTGACCCCGAGCTTCCTGGTCAACTACCGCCCGGCGTCCAACGTCGTGGCGCGGCTGGGCTATTTCCGCTCGACCGTCCACCCCAACCTGCAGCTGCTGCGCCGGCAGACGCAGTATTTCATCGATCTGCGGCCCAGCCAGAACCGCGCCATCCTGGCCGAGGGGAACCCCGACCTCGAACCCACGATGACCGACAACTGGGACCTCGATGTCGCCTGGTATTTCAAGGACACGCCCGGCCTGCTGCGCGCCGCCGTGTTCCACAAGACCATCACCAACAACTTCACCAACGTCTTCACGTCCGACGTCCCCGCCGCCGAGGTGCGCGACCGCATCCTCGACTATTTCCAGCCCCTGGCGGCGACGCGGCCCGATCTGACGGCGTTCGACGCCGACACCGAGTTCCTGTACCGGCGCCCGCAGAACGGCGAGGGCGGCACCATCTGGGGCGTCGAGCTCGAGGCGATCCGCCAGCTCGACTTCCTGCCGGGCGTCCTCAGCGACTTCGGCGTGATCGGCAACGTCACCTACACCAGCGGCGATTTCCCGACCCTCGTCTCGGGCCGCGACGAGAACGGCGACACGATCGTGGTCTCCCTGGACCGGTCGCTGGAGGGACAGGCGGCCTGGACCTACAACGCCGGCCTGACCTATGCGAAGGGCGGTTTCGAGGGGCGGCTGGTCTACACCAAGCAGACCGAGTCCGTGTCGGCCTACGACGTCCACGACCTCAACACGATCGTTCCGGCCTATTCGACGCTCGACCTGCGCATGAGCTATGCGTTCGGCGGACCGGAGGACAACCGCTACACGATCTTCGTCGAGGGCGACGACCTGCTGCGCGGGCCGGATGAGGCGGACATCCGCAGCGCCACCTCGAACAGCCTGGACCGGTCGGACGCCTCCTTCTTCTTCCCCAACACCTACCAGTACAGTGGCGGACGCACGGTCACGCTTGGCCTCCGGGCCCGCTTCTGAGGACCGGATGACGGGACCGGAACCCTGCCCACGGACCGCCGGCTCCAACCGGCCGGCGGCGACGTGAGCACGGCCGGCCGGATTGCGGCGGGCCTTGCCGCCGCCCTGCTGTTGGCCGGCGGCCCCGCTGCGGCGGCCGGCGGGCCAGACGACGGACCGCTGCTCTACCAGGTCCCGCCGGACCCCATCCCGGCGCTGCTGGCGGCGCCGGCCCAGCCAATGGTCATGGTCAGTCCGAGCCGGGACCGCCTGGCGCTGCTCGAGCGCCCCGCCGCGCCGCCGATCGCCGAACTGGCGGCGCCCGTGCTGGGCCTCGCCGGTCATATGGTCGATCCGTTGAACAACGGACCGGGCGGGATTTCCGCCTATGACGGCGTCGTCTTCATCGACCTGGCCAGCGGGGCCGAACGCCGCGCCGCGCTGCCGGCCGACGCCCGGATCATCGCGCCGCTGTGGTCTCCGGACGGCCAGAGCCTCGCCTTCCTGATGCTGCGGCCGGAGGAGGTCGAGCTGTGGACCGCCTCGGCCGCGACCGGCGCGGCCCGCCGCGTGACGGGCCGGATCAACGCCGCCTTTCCCCAGGCCTACGCCTGGCTGCCGGACGGCGGCGGCTTCCTCGTCAGGCTGGTCCCCGGGGAACGGGGCGCGCCGCCCCAACCGAACCGCGTTCCCGTCGGGCCGATCGTGCAGCAGAGCGAGCCGGGCCGGACCGCCGCGCTGACCACGCTCCAGAACCTGCTGGCCGGCCCGGCCGACGAGGCTCTGTTCGACTACTATTTCGCCTCGACCCTGGCGCGGGTCGGACTCGACGGCGTGACCTCGGGCCCGTTGGCGCCGCCCGGCCTGATCCTCGACAGCCAGCCGTCGCCGGACGGCCGATACCTCCTCGAAACGCGGCTGCAACGCCCGTACAGCTACAGCGTCGGCGCAGGCTCCTTCCCCACCGTCGTAGTGGTCCGCGACATGGGCGGCGAGATCGTTCGGCGGGTGGTCGACCGGCCGCTTCAGGAACTGGCGTCCAGCGCCGTGCCGACGGGTCCGCGGTCCATCCAGTGGCGCGAGGACGCCCCCGCGACCCTGGTCTGGGCGGAGGCCCGGGACAGTGGCGACCTTGGCGCCGACGTCGCCGTCCACGACCAGCTGCTGATGCTCGCCGCCCCGTTCACCGGCGACCCGCTCCGGCTGATCGACCTCGAGGGCCGCTTCAGCCGCGTCTTCTGGGGCCGCGAGGACCTCGCCCTCGTCGCCAGCGCCGTCGACCGCCGCCAGCAGCGCACCGTGGTCGATCCGTCCCGGCCGGGCCACGGCCGTAAGCTGGGCAGCGGCGCCGTCGGAGAACCGGTCATGCGCACCGACTCCCGCGGCCGCGGGCGCCTGCACCTGACTCCCGACGGCGAGGCGCTGCTGGTTCGGGGCGGCGGCGGCGTGCAGCGGGTCGATCTCGAGACGGGCGAGCGCACGCCTTACCGGGTCCCCGCCGGCGACGGGACCGTGCTGGTTGCCTTGCTCGACGACGCCGGCGAGCGGCTGCTGGTCCGGCGCCGGGACCAGAACGCGCCGCCCAACCTGTTCGTGACCGACGGGTCCGGCGAGACCGCCCGGGCGGTCACCGCCTTCGTCGACCCGGCCCCTCAGTTCGCCGGCGTGCAACAGCGTGTCCTGACCTACAGCCGGTCGGACGGCGTCCCGCTGAGCGCCACCCTGTTCCTGCCCGCCGGTCACCGCGTCGGGATCGACGATCCCCTGCCGCTCCTTGCGACCGGCTATCCGGTCCTGGCGGCCGACCGTGCCGCCGTCCGCGCCGGCGGGCGGGAGGCGGAGGGCTTTACCCGCCCCGACGGCTTCGGTGACATCGAACTTTACCTGCTGACCCAGGGCTATGCGGTGATGCGGATGGCCATGCCGGTCGTCGCCGACGGCGACCCGGAGACCCTGCAGGGTCATGCGCCGCAGGTGGTCGCCAACGCCGCCGCCGCCCTCGACGCCGCCGCCGCGACCGGCGCGGTCGACCGCGACCGCGCGGCCGTCCTCGGCTGGAGCTTCGGCGCCGCCATGGCCGCCGACCTGCTGGCCCACAGCGACCTGTTCCGCGCCGGCGTCGCGCTGTCGGGCGCCTACAACCGCACCCTGACGCCGTTCGGCTTCCAGACCGAACGCCGGACGTTCTGGGAAGCCCCGGAACACTACATGGCGATCAGCCCCTTCGCTTTCGCCGACCGGATCAATGAACCGATCCTGCTGATGCACGGCGCCGCCGACGCCAACAGCGGCGCGCAGCCCATGCAGAGCGAACGCTTCTTCGCCGCCCTGAAGGGCCACGGCGCCACCGCCCGCTATGTGCTGCTGCCCCATGAGGGCCACAGCTACCGGGCCCGCGAGTCGCTGGAGCACGCGCTGTGGGAGATCACGACCTGGCTGAATCGCTACCTGCGGGACAGCCGGGCTGTCGGGGGAGGTGAACGGCCCGAATAGGCCGAAGACCCGCTATCGCCGGGGCAGCCGGGTCCGGGCGCGGGACCAGAAGGTCTCGTCGAAGGTCGTGGCGGCGCCGACGATGGCGGCGTCCTCGGTGTTCGGATGGGTGCGCACGGACACGACCGCGCCGGCGGACTCCAGGGCCCGCCGCAGGGACGGCGCGAACAGGTCGAAGGCGCCGGTGATCCGGCCGCCGAGGACGACATCGGCGGCGCCGAACGACGCGAGCCACGGACCGGCGATGGCTCCCAGATTCTCGCCATACCTCTCGAAGATCGCCGCTGCGGCGGAGTCCTGTCGCGCCCGTGACGCCAACTCGGCCACGCCCTCCGCGGCCAGACCGGTCATGCGGGCCTGGTCGAGAATCCAGCGCACCGAGACATGGTCGTCCGCGATCCCGGCCCCGAACGGCAGGCTCCAGAGGCAGCCGTCCGGCGGCACGCCTTCGCCGGCGATGACGGGAACGCCGTCCTCCAGGAAGGCGGCCCCGAGACCGGTACCCAGGGTCAGGGCGACCGCCCGGCCCGTCCGCGGCGCGTCGCCCATCCGGCTGCAGCCGACCGCGAAGGCCGTCGCGTCGTTGAGGAAGCGGATGTTGTGCGGCCGCCGCGCATGCTCGCGCAGGGCGGCGCCGACATTGACGCCGTTCAGCGCCTCGAATTTGTCGTTGCCCTCGAAATGGGCCACGCCCCTCGCGTAGTCGAACGGCCCCGGCATCGCCACGCCGACGCCCGTCACCCGACCGCCGGCGAGGTCGTCGAGCTCGTCGATCAGGGCCGCCCAGCCGGTGATCAGCGCCTCCGCCGACGCCTTGCGGTCCAGGGCCTGGCGGCGGGGGCTGCCCTCGACCAGGCCGCCGGTCGCGCCGTCGACCAGCGCCGCGGCGATATGGTGCCCGCCGATGTCCGCCCCCACGATCAAACCGGTCTTCTCCTCCTGCCCTCGATCGACTGTAGCAGGAGTTCGGCGGCCGCGAGCGCCTCAGGGAGCGCGGCCGGCCTCAGATGTAGGGCAGCGCCCCGTAGGTGCCGTAGTAATCGAACAGCCGGGTCCGCCAGGCGTCGCCGGCGCCCAGCGACTCCAGCTGGGCGCGGTCGAGCGACGGCGCCGCTTCCAGCGCCGCCTTGTCGAGCGGCACAACGTAGCCGTTCTTCTCGATGTCGTACTCCAGCATCGACCACGGCACCGGGTGGAAGCGTTCGCCCACGCCCAGGAAACCGCCGAACGACATCACCGCATAGATGATCTGACCGGAGACCTTGTGGATCGACAGGTCGTCGACGTGGCCGATCCGTTCGCCGGCGGGATTGAACACGGCCGTGCCGGTGACCCGGCTCGACATGATCAGGTGATGTGCAGACTCCACATTCATGGCGTCCTCCGCCTAGTGGCCGCGCAGTCCCGCGCCCGGAGCCTCCGTCGCCGCCGGCCGTTGCGGCGTGAAGTCCGACAGCCGCTCCCAGCGGGTGCGAATGGTCTCCGGAAGCGCGTGACGGACGATGGCCAGCTGGCCCTCGGGGACGTGCCGGCTGAGGGTCCCGAACACGGCGTCCACCGCATCGACGGCGGCGACCGGCCGGACGTCCGACAGCCACTCCTGCACCTCGGCCACGAACTCGTCCAGGTCGCGGCAACGGGTCGGCTGCTTCGCCGGCTGGAACTGGTCGTAGTAGACGCCGCGGATCAACAGCGGCAGCTGCGCGCCCAGATGGGCGGCCACGTCGACTGGCAGGCGGTCCCGCAGCTTGTGCAGCACCGTCGACAGCACCTTCCACGCCAGGTGGCGGTCGGGTCCGATCACTTCGGTGATTTCATTGAGCCAGATGTGAGTCGTCTGGATGGTCTTGTCAAAAACCTCGAGTCCGTTGGCGCTCATCTCCAACTCCCTTGCGGCGGGCGTTAATGCTGGTTGTGTCGACTACTCGGCTCGGTGACCTGGCTCAGGGCCGCGGCGCTGCGGAGACCGCCGTCGTCGTCGGCGTGGCTAATGTCGCCGAGGGAGATGACGCCCACCAGCCGCTTTTCGCGGTTCAGCACCGGCAGACGGCGCACCTGCAGGTCGCTCATCTGAGACGCCACCTCGTCCAGAACCTCGTCTTCGTAGCAGTAGCAGACCTCCCGGCTCATCACCTCGCGCACGGGCGTGTCGGGGCCCATGCCGTCGGCGACGGCGCGAACGGCGACGTCCCGGTCGGTGATCATGCCGACCAGCCGGTCGTTCTCGCCGACAGGCAGGAAGCCGGAGTCGATCTCCTTCATGGTGCGGGCCGCATCTTGGATGGTGGCGTCCGGGGCGCAGACCCGGGGGTTCGGGGTCATGCAGTCTCTGACGTTCATGGCGATTATCCTTCGCTGCTCGAACGACGCCCCTCGCTGTCCAACCGCCGGACCGCCCGGGGGTTCAAGCGGCGCTGCAAAAATAGCCCGCCGGGCCCGGCGCCGGATGCGGAACCCCCGTCCCCGCCGACGGTTGATCGGGGGAACCCCGGGGGCGCTGGAGATGATCATGCGCGCGACAACGGGACTGCTGCCTCTCCTCGTCGGCGCCGCCCTGGCGGCCTGCACCGGAGCCGGGGACGAGGCCACCGACACCGGCGCCGCCGCCCTGTCCGAACCGATGGCCCAACCGGCGGACGACGCCACCCCGGAACCGCCGGACGAGGCCACGCCGCCAGAACCGCCTATCCCGCCGGAGGAGACGCCGCCCGACGTCGGTCCGCCCGACATGAGGCCCGACCCCCTGCCGCCGGGAGAGGAGCCCCCGGAGGGCACGCCGCCGGACTCGCCCCCGCCGCCCACGTCCGGACGATAGAAGGAATCGCGCCATGCTCGAACTGGCCCAGGCCCGCGAGCGGATGGTCGAACGCCAGGTGGCCCGGCGCGGGGTCCGCGACGATTATGTGCTGGATGCGATGCGCGGGGTGCCGCGCGAGGTGTTCGTGCCTGAGAGCCTGCAGGAGTTCGCCTACGACGACGCGCCGCTGCCGATCGAGGCCGGCCAGACCATCTCACAGCCCTACATCGTCGGCCTGATGATCCAGGCGGCCGGGATCCGTCCCGGCGACCGGGTGCTCGAGATCGGCGCCGGGTCGGGCTATGCGGCGGCGGTGATGAGCCGGATCGCCGACAAGGTCTTCGCCATCGAACGCCACGGCGACCTGACGGAGCTGGCGCGGGGGCGCCTGCAGAAGCTCGGCTACGACAACGTCGAACTGCGCACCGGCGACGGCACCCGGGGCTGGGCCGAGGCCGGCCCCTTCGACGCCATCCTGGCCGCCGCGGGCGGCCCCGCCATCCCGCAGGCCCTGAAGGACCAGCTCGACCTCGGCGGCCGGCTGGTCATGCCGGTCGGCCCGACGCAGGACGAGCAGCGTCTGGTCAAGGTCACCCGGACCGGCGCCAACCATTTCGAGGAGGATGACCTCGGCGGCGTCCGCTTCGTGCCCCTGATCGGCGAGCAGGGCTGGCCGGACGCCGATGCCGCGCGGCGGGCCCCCGAGCCCCGCGCCTTCGAGGAGCCGCCGGTCGAGGCGTCGATCGCCGCGCTGATCCGCGAGGCCGCCGAGCCGCTTCCGGACCTCGACGACGCGGCCTTCGGCGCCTTGTTCGACCGGTTCGCGGACGCGCGGGTGGTGCTGCTGGGCGAGGCCAGCCACGGGACTTCGGAGTTCTACCGCGCCCGGGCGGCGATCACCCGCCGGCTGATCGAACAGCATGGCTTCACCATCGTCGCGGTCGAGGCGGACTGGCCCGACGCCGCCAGCCTTGACCGTTACGTCCGCCGGCGGCCGTCCCCGAAGCATGCGGAGCCGCCGTTCCGCCGCTTCCCGACCTGGATGTGGCGCAACACCGACGTCGAGAGCTTCATCGAATGGCTGCGCGGGTGGAACGAGGACCGGCCGGTCGAGGCGCGCGTCAGCTTCCACGGGCTCGACCTCTACAACCTGTCGGCGTCGATCCAGGGCGTGCTCGACTACCTCGACCGCGTCGATCCGGAAGCGGGCAAGGTGGCGCGCGAGCGCTACGGCTGCCTGACCCCCTGGGCCAGCGAACCCCAGGCCTACGGCCGCATGGTCCTGACCTCGGGCTATTCCCGGTGCGAACGCGCTGTGGTGACGACCCTGACCGACATGCTGGAGAAGCAACTCGAGTATGAGGTCCACGACGGCGACAGCTTCCTCGACGCCAGCGCCAACGCCCGGCTGGTCAAGAACGCCGAGGCCTACTACCGCGCCGTCTACTACGGGGCGGCGGAGAGCTGGAACCGGCGCGACACCCATATGTTCGAGACGCTCTGCGCCGTGCTGGAGGCGCGGGGGCCGGACGCGAAGGCCGTGGTCTGGGCGCACAACTCCCACATCGGCGACGCCTCCAGGACCGAGATGGGCCTGGTGCGCGAGGAGCTCAACATCGGCCAGCTGTGCCGGGAGCGCTTCGGCCGCGACGCCGTCCTGATCGGCTTCGGCGCCCACGGCGGCGAGGTCGCCTGCGCCTCCGACTGGGGCGCGCCGATGGAGGTGAAGCGGATCAACCCGTCGCGGCCCGACAGCTACGAACGGCTGGCCCACGACAGCGGCGTCGGGCGCTTCCTGCTCGATTTACGCGAGGGCGTTCACGATCCGCTGCGCCAGCGCCTGCTCGATCCGAAGCTGGAACGGTTCATCGGCGTCATCTACCGGCCGGAGACCGAGCGCTGGAGTCACTACTCCGGCTGTTCCCTGCCCCAGCAGTTCGACGCCTGGGTGTGGTTCGACCAGACCACCGCGGTCACGCCCCTGCCGACCGCCCGGCGGGAGGGCGTGGACGATACCTGGCCGTTCGGGCTGTAACCGGGACCCGCGTTTTTTATCAGAGGGCGGGCGGCGTGGGCGCGGGCGACGGACCGGCCAGCCCGGCGCCGACGGTCGTGGCCGCCGACTCGAACTCCGCCCGGGTCCAGTCGAGGACGACCGCGCGTTCGCCGCGCGAGGCGACGATCGCGGGCGCCGTCGTCATCGATCCCTCCGCCCGTCGGATGTGAAGGATCCGTTCGCCGCCGGGGCGGGTTTCGACCAGTATGAGCACGCCCAGGAGCTCGCCGTCGACGCTCAGTACCTCCGCGCCGGGCGGAAAAGTCTGTCCGGAGAGCGGTGCCGCGACCAGTGCGGGCGATTGGCCCGCCGGCGCCTGGGCGACGACCGGAGAGGCGGACGCCACGACGGCGGCGGCCAGCAGCACGGGGGTTTGGGCGAACATCGGAAGCCTCCTGCGCAGAGCGAGATGATCCCGGCGGACAACGAATAGCCGATCCCGGGCTTTGTTCCGCCCAATCGCGGGGACTTGACCAAGCGGAACCGCGACCCAACTGTTCACTTACGCAGAAGCGGCGCCCTAACCCTTTGTGGAGGCCAGCATGAGCTCTCAAGCGTCGGTCAGTTTCGATCGCCCGGACGAGGCGCGCACCCGATCCCGACCCTCGGACCCCTTGAGCGCCATCACCCGGTTCGCCCTCGGGCGCCTGCTCAAGCAGTTGATCCACACGGGTTCGCTGACCGTGGTCCTCCCCTCGGGCGAGGCGCTGCGGGCCGGCGACGGGGAGACCGACGAACCGGTCCGGATCAGGCTGCGCGACAACCGCACGGCGTGGCGCCTCGCCCTCTACCCCGGGCTCGCGCTGGGAGAGGCGTGGATGGACGGCGACGTGGTGCTCGAGAAGGGCACGCTGTGGGACCTGCTCGACCTGGTCGGACGGAACCTGGCCCTGCGGCCGCCGCCCCGGCGGGGCCGGCTCGCCCGCCTCTGGCGCCGGATCGAACAGGCCAACGACCGCGCGGCGGCGCGACGCAACGTGGCCCACCACTACGACCTGTCGCTGGACCTCTACCGCCGCTTCCTCGACGCCGACCTGCAGTATTCCTGCGCCTATTTCGAACGGCCGGGCATGACGCTTGACGAGGCCCAGGTCGCCAAGAAACGCCATCTGGCGGCCAAGCTCCTGCTCGAGCCGGGCCAGTCGGTGCTCGACATCGGCTGCGGCTGGGGCGGTCTGGCCATGACCCTGGCGGAAGAGGCGGGCGGGCGCGTCACCGGCATCACCCTGTCCGACGAACAGCTCGCGGTGGCCCGGAGCCGCGCCCGCGAACGCGGCCTCGCCGATCGTGTCGAGTTCCGCAAGCAGGACTACCGCGACGTCGAGGAGCGGTTCGACCGCATCGTCTCGGTCGGCATGTTCGAACACGTCGGCGTGCCCAACTACCAGGCCTTCTTCGACGCCGTCGCCCGCCAACTGACCGACGACGGCGTGGCGGTCATCCACGCCATCGGCCAGAACCACGTCTCGGTCAGCAACCAGCCGTGGATCGGCAAATACATCTTCCCGGGCGGCTACACCCCGGCCCTGTCGGAGATCCTGCCGGCCATCGAGCGCGCCGGACTGTGGGTCACCGACATCGAGATCCTGCGCCTGCACTACGCCGACACCCTGAAGGCCTGGCGCGACCGGTTCGAAGCCAACCGGGCCGAGATCGCCGCTCTCTACGACGAGCGCTTCTGCCGCATGTGGGAGTTCTACCTCTGCGTCAGCGAGGTGGCCTTCCGTCACCGCGGCTGCATGGTGTTCCAGATCCAGCTGTCGAAGCACGTCGACGCCGTGCCCCTGACCCGCGACTACATCCAGGCGGCCTGAAAGTCCGAACGCGGCTGGACTTGGACGGCCCGACAATGCTCATCTGACCCCTCGGGGCGGACGCGACGGCCGGACAGGCCGCGCAGGACGTCCACCTGTTCGGGGATTGTAAAACCATGAAGCGTGAACTCCTGGCCACGGCCGCCTTGCTGGCGCTCGCCTGCCCTGCGCGGGCCCAGACTCCGGAGCCGGCCCCGGTCCCGGTCGAGGCGCCCGCGGAGGCGACCGAACCCGGCGACGCCGAGGCCGACGCGCCCAAGTGGGACGTCCAGGCGCCGCCCGGACCGTCGCGCGCCATTCCCATCGACGTGACCCGCGGCACCTGGATGTCGGTCGACGTCAGCCCGGACGGCCGGACGATCGCGTTCGACATGCTTGGCGACATCTACGTCATGCCGGTCTCGGGCGGGGAGGCCCGCGCCATCGCCAGCGGCGTGGCCTGGGACATGCAGCCGAAATGGTCGCCCGACGGCCGCCACATCGCCTTCACCTCGGACCGCGCCGGCGGCGACAACATCTGGACCATGGAGGCCGACGGCTCCAATCCGGTGCAGATCTCCAAGGAGACCTTCCGCCTGCTCAACCAGCCGGAGTGGACCCCCGACGGCCAGTTCATCGTGGCGCGGAAACACTTCACCTCGGCCCGCTCGCTCGGGGCCGGCGAGCTGTGGATGTACCACCGCTCGGGCGGCGGCGGCGTGCAGATGACCGAGCGGCGCACCCAGCAGAAGGACACCGGCGAGCCGGCCTTCTCGCCCGACGGCCGCTACCTGTATTTCAGCGACGACGCCACGCCCGGGAACACCTTCGAATATTCCAAGGACGTCAACGACCAGATCTACATCATCCGCCGCCTCGACCGGGAGACCGGCGAGATCAACCCCTATGTCACCGGCCCGGGCGGGTCGATCCGGCCGACCCCCTCGCCCGATGGCAAGTCGCTCGCCTTCATCCGGCGGGTTCGCTACCAGTCCGTCCTCTATGTGATGGACATCGAGTCCGGCCGCGAGACGCCGGTCTTCTCCGGTCTCGACCGCGACCTTCAGGAAACCTGGGCCATCCACGGCGTCTATCCGGCCATCAGCTGGACGCCCGACAACCGCTCGATCGTGTTCTGGGCCGACGGCCGCATCCAGAAGGTCGAGGTCGCCTCGGGGGCCGTGTCCGACATTCCGTTCCACGTCGCCGACACCCGCCGGGTGCACGAGACCGTGCGCTTCCCGGTCGAGGTCGCGCCGGATTCCTTCGAGGTGAAGATGGTCCGCTGGGCCCGCCCCTCGCCGGACGGCTCCAGGGTGGTGTTCGAGGCGCTGGGCCATCTGTGGATCCGCGACCTGCCGACCGGGACGGCGCGCCGCCTGACCCGCCAGAGCGATCATTTCGAGCTCTATCCGAACTGGTCGCGCGACGGTCGCTCGATCGTCTACACCACCTGGGACGACCAGGACCTGGGCTCGATCCGCGTCATCCCGGCCTCGGGCGGGGCCGGCCGCGTGATCACCCGCAACCCCGGCCATTACCTCGAGCCGGTGTTCTCCCCGGACGGCGAGACCATCGTCTACCGCACCGCCAGCGACGGCTTCCTGACCACCGCCCTGTGGAGCCGCGACCCGGGCATCTACCGCATCCCCGCCGCCGGCGGCGAGCCCGTGTTCGTCACCGAAGAGGGCTCGGCGCCCCAGTTCGGCGCCGACGGCGAGCGCATCTTCCTGTCGGGCCGCGACGGCGACAAGCGCACCCTGACGTCGGTCGATCTGAACGGTCAGGACGAACGCACCCACCTGACCTCGGAATGGGCCAGCGAGTTCGCGGTCTCGCCCGACGGCGCCTGGATCAGCTGGACCGAGCGGTTCAACGCCTATGTCGCCCCCTTCGTCGCCGCCGGGCGGCCGGTCACCATCAGCGCCGACGGCAAGTCCCTGCCCCAGGCCCGGGTCACCCGCGATTCCGGCGAGTGGCTGAGCTGGTCGGGCGACTCCCGCCGCCTGCACTGGTCCCAGGGGCCGGAGCTGTTCACCCGCGACCTGAACCAGTCCTTCGCCTTCGTCGACGGCGCGCCCGAGGACCTGCCCAAGCCCGACGAGCACGGGATCAACCTCGGCTTCAGCGCCCAGGCCGACAAGCCGGCCGGCCGCATGGCCCTGACCGGCGCGCGCCTGATCACCATGAACGGGGCCGAGGTGATCGAGAACGGCGTCGTCATCGTCGACGGCAACCGCATAGAGGCGATCGGCCCGGCCTCGACCACGCCCGTTCCGGCGGGCGTTCCGGTCGTGGACATGGCCGGCAAGACCATCATGCCCGGCCTGGTCGACACCCACTGGCACGGGGCCATGGGCTCGGACGAGATCATCCCCGAGCAGAGCTGGGTCGACTACGCCTCGCTGGCCTTCGGGGTGACCACGATCCACAACCCGTCCAGCGACACCAGCGAGATCTTCGCCCACAGCGAGCTGGCGCGGACCGGCCGGGTGGTGGCGCCGCGCATCTTCTCGACGGGGACCATCCTCTACGGAGCCGCCACCCCGTTCACGGCCCAGATCGAGGACCTCGACGACGCCATGTCGACCCTGCGCCGCATGCGGGCGGCCGGCGCCTGGAGCGTCAAGAGCTACAACCAGCCGCGCCGCGACCAGCGCCAGCAGATCATCGAGGCGGCGCGCCAGCTGAACATGATGGTCGTCCCTGAGGGCGGCTCGCTGTTCCAGCACAACATGTCGATGATCGTCGACGGCCACACCACGATCGAACACTCGATCCCGCTGGCCCGCCTCTACGACGACGTCCACCAGCTGTGGCGCCAGACCGGGACGGCCTACAATCCGACGCTCGTGGTGGCCTACGGCGGCAGCTACGGCGAGAACTACTGGTACCAGGAGAGCGAGGTCTGGAACGATCCGATCCTGACCCAATACGTGCCGCGCCGCCTGCTCGACGCCCGCGCCCGCCGCCCGGTCACCGCGCCGGACAACGAATGGAACCACATCTCGGTCGCGCGGGAGGCGACGCGTCTCGCCGCCGAAGGGGTCAACGTCCAGATCGGCGCCCACGGCCAGCGTGAAGGCCTGGCGGCGCACTGGGAGCTGTGGAGCCTGGCGCAGGGCGGCATGGCGCCGCTGGACATCCTGCGCGCCGGCACCCTGAACAGCGCGAAGGCGCTGGGCATGGACCGGGACATCGGCTCCCTCGAGGTCGGCAAGCTGGCCGACATGGTGGTGCTGGACGCCAATCCGCTGGAGAACATCCGCAACACCACCTCGATCGCCTACACCGTTCTCAACGGGCGGGTTTACGACTCCGGCATGAACGAGATCGCGCCGCGCCGGCGGGCGCGGGCCCCGTTCTGGTTCGCCGAGGCCGGCGGCGAAGGCTGGGCGGCCCAGGCCAGCGAGACCGACTCGCACGGGCACGGCGAGCACTAGACGGGTCGGGGGCCGGCCGTCAGGAACGGTCAGCCCCCTTTCCTCCCCCACCGGCCTAGAGCAGCGATGAGCGGCGGCGTTGTCATTCAGCGCCGGCGCCCTAACGTGGTGCGACGGCGGAGTTCAGCGTGGAAGGGGACATGACGATCCAGGACGACGATCCCTTCGCCCGGCTCGGGCCGGTGTTCGCGGGCCGCCGCGCCCTGCTGCTCGAGGACGATCCGGCCCTGGCCGACCACGTCGCCGAACGGCTGACCGCCGCCGGCTTCGAGGCCGTCGACCGTTTCGGCGCCGGCGAGGCGGCGCTGGAGGCGGCCGGTCGCGCGCCCTACGACATCCTGATCCTCGACCGGCTCACCGCCGGCATGGATGGGTTGGAGATGCTCAAGCGGCTGCGCGCCGGGGGCGGAAGCTCCTCGGACGCGCCCGCCCTGATGCTGACCGCCCTCGGCGGCGAGCGGCAGAAGGTCGAGGGCCTGCTGGGCGGAGCGGACGACTATCTGGCCAAGCCGGTCGGCGACGAGGAGCTGCTGGCCCGCATCGCCGCCCAGCTGCGGCGCGCGGCGCGCCGGGCCCGCCCCGTCGGCGCCGAACTGGTCAATGGCCCGTTCCGGCTGTCGCCGGGCGCCCGCACCCTGAAGCTCGACCTGCCCGGCGGCGAGAGCCGGCTGATCGAGCTGTCGCCGCTGGAGTTCGCCATCGTCGCCGAACTGATGGCCGCGCGCGGCCAGCCGGTGACCAAGACCATGCTGTGGGATAAATGCTGGGTCGAATGGCGCTTCCTGCCTGACAACTTCGTCAACGTCATCGACGCGCGCATCAGCGCCCTGCGCCGCCGGCTCAAGGAACAGGCGCCTGAACTGGGCGAGGGCCTGCATCCCCTGATCGTCTCGGCCCGCAGCCAGAGCCTGATCTTCCGCGATCTGTCTGCGGCGGCGGGCTGAGCCGGACATGGCCGGACGATTCCCGGGCCTGAGGGGCTGGCTGGCCCGGCGAACCTCGACCCAGCTGGCCGCGGCCATGGGCGTGCTGGCGGCGCTGGCGCTATCCGGTTCCCTGCTGGTCACCGGGGCGGCGGTTCGCATGGACCAGCGCGAAAAGGCGGCGCTGGCGGCGCTCGACGACTACGGCGCCATGGTCTCGAAACTGGGCTCGGAAGCGAGCCTGTCCGCCGAACGCCTGACCGAGGCCGACGCCGCCTGGCTGTCGGCCTGGCTGAGCGCCTTCCAGAGCGGCCCGGCCCGCGAGGCGCGGACGCTGGAGGAAACCTGCCGCACCGGCCGCGGCGGCGCCGGGGTCCGCTTCATCCGCGCGCCCGTCGGCAAGCCGGCTGGTCTGGCGGCGCTGGAGTCGGCGCCGGCCCAGCGGATCGGGCGGCTGGGCGAGGACGTCTATGTGGTCCGGCTCGGCCGCGGCGTGCTGTGTCCGTCCCGCGCGGTCGAGGCGGTCGTGGTGCGGCGGCCGTTCGGCGCGCTCGACATCGCCGTCGGCCGGGTGGTCGACCGCTCCGGCCAGGCCTGGGGCTGGGCCGTGGCCGCCGTCATCGCGACCGGGCTGCTGCTCCTGGTCATCGGACTCGCCGCCGCCGCCGTGGCCCGGCGCCGCCTGACCGGCGCGGTCGCCGAGGTCAGCCGCGCCCTCGACCGGGCCGCCGTCGGCGACTTCTCCCTGCGCGCGCCCGAGACGGCCGTGGCCCCGGAGCTGACCGAACTGACCGGCCACGTGAACCGCACGCTGGACCGGCTCGACGAACTGCTGAGCTGGCTGAGAGACTCCGCCGACCAGCTGGCCCATGATTTCCGCACGCCGCTGGCGCGCGCCTCCGTCCGCCTCGACAAGCTGCGCCGCGTCGCGACCACGCCCGAGGCGCGTAAGCTGATCGACGAGGCCCGCTCGGACCTGGCCCAGATCACCCGGTCGATGAATGAGGCGATGGCGCTGCGCGACGGCGAGGCCTGGGTGTTCGAGAGCGTGCGTCTGGACGAACTGGCGGCGCAGGCGGCCGAGCTTTACCAGCCGCTGGCCGAGGAGCGCGGAGTCTCGATCCGGGTGGAGGGCGAACCCGCGTCGGTGCTGGGCGTCCACTCCCTGCTGCAGCGGGCGGTGACCAACCTGGTCGACAACGCCATCAAATTCTCCCCGGACGGCGGCGTGGTGACCCTGACGGCCGGACTCCGCGACGGCCGGCCGATGCTCGCCGTCGCCGATCAGGGACCCGGCTTCACGCAGGCGCAGGCGCCGGGCGCCGCGTCCGGGGGCGACCGTGAGAGCCACGGCATGGGCCTGGCCTTCGTGCGGACGATCCTGAAACGCCACGGCGCGTCCATGACGGTTGATGACGGCCGCCCCGGCGCTGTCGTCACGGCGCGTTTCTCGCGCTAGGCTCGCCCCAACAACAGGGGATTGGCGATGCGGCGTTCCACCAACCGGGCTCACGGCCTGTCGATACTGGCGCTGGTCGCGGCGGCCCCCCTGCTGGCGGCCGCTCCCGCGGCGGCGCAGTCGCGAGGCCCTGTCCCCTACGACGCCGAGCGCGGCGTATTCTCCTTCGCGAGCGGACTGGAGCAGGCCCTGCCGGCGGTGGTGCAGGTGACCACCCTCGGCCAGTCCGAGGGGCCCAGCTCCGGCGAGAACGAGCCCAAGCCGGTTTCCAGCGGCTCCGGGGCCATCATCGACGCCGCCGAGGGCATCGTCGTCACCAACAACCACGTGGTCGAGGGCGGGCGAAAATTCACCGTCGACCTGACCGACGGCCGCATCTTCGACGCGGTCCTGATCGGCACCGACAAGGCCACCGACCTGGCGGTGCTCAAGTTCGACGCCACAGGCCTGTCGGCGATCGAGGTGGTCGATTCCGACCAGCTGCGCACCGGCGATCTGGCCTTCGCCGTCGGCTATCCGCTGGGCCTCGACCAGACCCTGACCATGGGCGTGATCTCGGGCCTCGGCCGCTCGGGCATGGGCGACCGCATCGAGGACTACATCCAGACCGACGCGGCGGTGAACTCGGGCAACTCGGGCGGTCCGCTGCTGGACAGCCGCGGCCGGCTGATCGGCATCAACACCTCCATCCTGTCGGGCGGCGGCGGCGGCAACGACGGCATCGCCTTCGCCGTGCCCAGCCGCATCCTGATGTATGTGGTCGAGCAACTGCGGACCACGGGCGAGGTCAAGCGCGGCTCGACCGGCGCCATCCTCGGCTCGCTCAACGCCGCGCGCTCCCGTGAATTCGGCCTCGGCATCGTGCGCGGGGCGGTGATCGAGAGCGTCGCCCCCGGCTCGTCCGCCGAGGCCGCCGGCCTGCGGCGGGGCGACGTCGTCACCCGCATCCAGAACCGCCCCGTCTCCAACGCCGGCACCGTCGCCGCCACCATCGGCATCGCCGAACCCGGCACCCGGGTCGAGGTCGTCTATCTGCGCGAGGGCCGCGAGGGCCGGGCCACGCTGAGCGTCGAATCGCCGGGCGACCGGCCGGTGGTGACGGGGGCCGAGGTTGTGATGGCGCGCGGGCTCAGCGCCCGTTCCGGACCCGACGGGCTCCAGGTGTTCGCGGTCGAGGGCGGTTCCGTCGCCGCCGGCGCGGGACTGCAGGCCGGGGACCTCATCCGCCTGGTCGACGACAGCGCCGTCACGGGCCTTGATGCTCTCGCCGCGGCCCTGGGGGGAGACGGTCAACGCATTCTGTCGGTCATGCGCGACGGCGAGCCGGTCGAGATCACCCTGCCCTGATCCCGGCCGCCGAAGGCCGGACAGCAAAACGCCCGCTCAGCCGGAGGGGGGAGGAGTGGCTGGGCGGGCGTCTCGCTTGGAGGAAGCATCGACCCGCCGGAGCCCTTGATGGAGTGATCCAGGGGGGCTGGGGGGGCTGTTCAGGATCCGGGACCGCTCCGGACTCCGACGAGCCGATGTCTCCGGTGTCGCCCCCCAAGGGGGCGGTCGATGGGCGGAACGGCGGCTATTTCGTGTTCCGGGCGATTTCTTGAACGAGTGACGTTCGCGACACGCCGGTCGCCCGAACGGCCCCGGTTCACAAGGTCTGGCGTTTCCCCACGGTCGGCCTACCTTCGATCCATGAGCGACGCCGCGGATTTGCAGCCACAGGCCGGTCCGGTCTTCTTCGACCGTCGAGAACTCGAGCTGATCCTCAGGGTCTACGGACGGATGGTGGCGGCCGGGGAGTGGCGCGACTACGCCATGGCCGGCCATCGCGACGTGGCCGAGTTCGCCGTCTTCCGCCGCTCCGGCGACGCGCCCGCCTATCGCATCGAGAAGCGCCCGTCGCTGCGCCTCAAACAGGGCCAGTGGGCGGTCATCGGCGAGGGCGGCGTGGTGCTGCGCCGCGGCCGCGAACTGCCCCAGGTGCTGCGCGTCTTCGACAGCCGCCGCTTCAGCGTCGTGGAATAAAAAAGGCCCGGATCGCTCCGGGCCTTTTCCGTATCGCTGTGGCTCCGCCTATTCGCGATTTCCGCCCATGAACATGAGCAGGAACTGGAACAGGTTGATGAAGTTGATGAACAGGCTGAGGGCGCCGAAGCCCGTCGCCACGCCCATGGCCGCCTTGTCGCCGCCCAGCGCGTAGTAGGTCATCTTCAGCCGCTGGGTGTCGTAGGCGATCAGGCCCGAGAAGATCAGCACCCCGATGGCGCTGATGATCAGGGCCATCATGCTGGACTGCAGGAACATGTTGACCACCATGGCGATGATCAGGCCGATCACGCCCATGATCAGGAAGCTGCCGAGGCCGGTCAGGTTCTTCTTGGTCGTATAGCCGAACAGGCTCAGCGCCCCGAAGGCGGCGGCCGTGACGAAGAAGGTCGAGGCGACCGACGTCCCGGTATAGCGCAGGAACACGATGCCCAGGCCCGCGCCGATCGAGGCGACCACGGCCCAGTAGAGCAGGTTCACACCGCCCGCCGTGGGGTTCTTCATGAAGAACATGGAGCCGAACAGCAGCACCAGCGGCGAGAACTGGACGATCATGCCCAGCATGGTCAGGCCGATGCGGCCATCCGCGGTGACGGCGAACAGCAGTTGCTGCACCGCCGGCACTGTGCCGGTGACATAGGCCAGCGCCCCGGCCAGCACGAGGCCCAGCGCCAGCTTGTTGTAGACGCCCAGCATGAAGGCGCGCAGGCCCGCGTCCACCGACATGTCGGTGCTTTGCGGAAGCGGCCGGGCGTAGCCGTTGTTGAAGTCGCTCATCGCGAGTTCGATCTCCTTGTCCACCGGGGTCGTCCCCGGATCTGGGTCAAATATCGGGGTCGCCACCCTTTGACGCAAGGAAAACCGGACTTGGGCGCTCGGGTTTCAACCGCTACGAACAGTCGCATGATCCGGCTGTTCACCGCCCTGTCGATCCCCGACGACGTGGCCGACACCCTCGAGCGACGCCAGTCCGGCCTGCCCGGCGCCCGGTGGCGCACGCGCGACCAGCTGCACCTGACCCTGACCTTCTACGGCGAAATCGAGGAACGCCGCGCCGACGACCTGGCGGCGGAGCTCAACCGCGCCGCCGCCGGAGGGCCGTTCGAATTCGCCCTGCACGGCGTCGGCGCCTTCGGGGACGCCCATCGCAGCCACACCCTGTGGGCCGGAGTCGAGCCGAACGAGCGGCTTTCGGTGCTGGCCGGCCGCTGCCGCGCCGCGGGGGAGCGCGCCGGCGTGGTCATGGAGCGGCGCGACTACCGCCCGCACGTGACGCTGGCCTATCTGAAGCCGCAGACGAATCCCGACCGCATCGGGGCCTGGATCGCCGGACACAACCTGCTGCATTCGCCGCCGATCCGGGTGGACCGCTTCGGCCTGTGGTCCAGCGTGCTGACCCGCGACGGCAGCCGCTACCAGCTCGAACAGGAATACCCGCTGTGAACACACCCGTCATCGAGACCGCCCGGCTGACCCTGCGTCCCCCGGCGATGGAGGATTTTCCGCGCTGGGCCGAGATGATGGCCGATCCGGAGGCCGCGAAATTCATCGGCGGCCCGATGCCGGCCGCGACCGCCTGGCGCGGCTTCATGACCATGGCCGGGGCGTGGAGCCTGACGGGCGTGGGCATGTTCTCGCTGATCGAGCGCGACACCGGCCGCTGGCTGGGCCGGATCGGACCGTGGACGCCGCTGGACTGGCCGGGGACCGAGGTCGGCTGGGGCCTGCACCCCGAGGCGCAGGGCAAGGGATACGGCGTCGAGGCGGCGACGGCGGCCATCGACTACGCCTTCGACGTGCTGGGCTGGACCGATGTGATCCACTGCATCGACCCGGACAATACCCCGTCGCAGCGCCTCGCCGAGCGGCTGGGCTCGCGCAACCTCGGCCCGACCCGCCTGCCGCCGCCGTTCGACACCGTCGCCGTCGATCGCTGGGGCCAGAGCCGCGAGCAATGGCGCGCCCGCGCGCGGACCTGAGCCCGGAGCGCCCGCTCGCGCGTTTAACGCCCAAGCTTTGACGCGCCGCCCCCATGGGCTAGGCAGGATGCAGTCATGAGGAAGGGTGTAGCGATGCGGGTTCTGGTTCTGGGCGGCGACGGATTCTGCGGCTGGCCGACGGCGCTGCACCTGTCCGCGCGAGGCTGGGACGTCCTGGTCGTCGACAACCTGAGCCGGCGCAACATCGACAACGAGCTGGAGGTCCAGTCGCTCACCCCGATCCGGACCATGGGCGAGCGCATCGCCGCCTGGAAGGACGTCAGCGGCAAGACCATCGACTTCGTCAACATGACCGTCGGCAAGGAGTTCGACCGCCTCGTCGCCCTGATCCGCGACTGGAAGCCCGACAGCGTCGTCCATTTCGCCGAGCAGCGCGCCGCGCCCTATTCGATGAAGTCGGCGCGGCACAAGCTGTACACCGTCGACAACAATCTGAACGCCACCAACCACCTGCTCGCCGCCATCGTGGAGAGCGGGCTGGACGTGCATCTGGCCCACCTCGGGACCATGGGCGTCTATGGCTACACCACCGCCGGCCTGCGCATCCCGGAAGGCTATCTGAAGGTCACGGTCGACACCGACCTGGGCCCGACCGAGCAGGAGATCCTGTTCCCGCCGAACCCGGGCTCGATCTACCACATGACCAAGACCCAGGACGCCCTGCTGTTCCAGTTCTACGCCAAGAACGACGGCGTCCGGATCACCGACCTGCACCAGGGCATCGTCTGGGGCGCCCAGACCGAGGAGACCCGCCAGGACGAACGGCTGATCAACCGCTTCGACTACGACGGCGACTACGGCACGGTGCTGAACCGCTTCCTGATGCAGGCGGCGGTCGGCTATCCGCTGACCGTGCACGGCACCGGCGGGCAGACGCGGGCCTTCATCCACATCCAGGACACGGTGCGCTGCGTCGAGCTGGCCCTGAAGAACCCGCCCAAGGCCGGCGAGCGGGTCAAGATCCTCAACCAGATGACCGAGAGCCGCCGCGTCCGCGACCTCGCCGCCATGATCGCGGACATGACCGGGGCCGAAGTCCACAACGTCCCCAATCCGCGCCAGGAAGCCGACGAGAACGAGCTGGTCGTGGCCAACGACCAATTCCGCGAACTGGGCCTGAAGCCGATCACCCTGGCCGAGGGCCTGATGCAGGACGTCACCGAGATCGCCCGCCGCTACGCCCACCGCGCCGATCTGAGCAAGGTGCCCTGCGTCTCGGCCTGGAACAGCAAGCGGGCCAAGGCGGTGAAGTCGGACGCCGTCGTCGTCGCGCCGCCGGCCAGCCCCCAGGCCCGCTCGGCCTGATCGCTCCAAGCATGCCCGCGGACGCCACGCCCTCGAATCTGCTGGTCTTCGGCGGCGGCTGGCTGGGGCAGGCCGCGGCGCGCGAGGCGGTCCGGCGCGGCGGCCACGCCACCCTGACCAGCCGCGACCCGGCCCGGCGCGAGGCCCTCGCCGCCGAAGGGCTGCACGCCTACGATCCGGACGACGCGGCGGCGCTGGATCGCGACGTCGTCGAAACGCCCGCCATCCTGATCACCGCGCCCCCGGAGCCGGACGGCTGCCCCGGGCTGAAGCGGCTGCTCCCCGCCCTCACCCGCACCGGCGCCTTCCCCGACTGGATCGGCTACGTCTCCTCGACGGCGGTCTATGGCGACCGCGGGGGCGGCTGGGCCTTCGAGGACGACCCGCTCAACGCCGCCTCGCTGGAGGGCGCCCGCCGCGTGCGGGCCGAGCGCGACTGGCTCGACGCCGGCCAGGGCATGGGGCTGACCGTGCAGATCTTCCGCCTGCCCGCGCTCTACGGCCCCGGCCGCTCGCCGCTGGAGAAGCTGCGCGACGGCACGGCGCGGCTGGTGAGAAAGCCCGGCCAGGTGTTCAACCGCATCCACGTCGACGACGCCGTCTCCGGCCTGTTCGCCTCCATGGCGCGGCCCCGGCCCGGCGGCGCCTACACCCTGTGCGACGACGCGCCCGCCCCGGCCGACGCGGTCATGGAATGGGCGGCGGACCGGCTGGGCCTGCCGAGGCCGCCGGAGATCGATCTGGACGATCCGTCGGTGTCCGACGCCATGCGGCGTTTCTATCTCGATTCCAAACGCCTCTCGAACGCCCGCGCCAAGGCCGAACTCGGCTGGCGGCCGCGCTATCCGACGTATCGGGAAGGGCTGGAGGCGGTGATCGCGGCGGCGGGCCGCTAATCACCGGCCATCACTCAGAACGGCAGGATGTTGCGCTGGCGGCTGTAGGACATGGTGCCGACGTTGGCGCCGAGGCGCAGGCCGACGCCGGTGCGGATCGGGGCCAGCACGATGCCGTCGGCCTGCTGGTAGTTCACGCCCACGCCGCCGACCAGATAGGCCGAGCCCTCCACGCCGGGGTAGCGGCGGTAGATCATGTCGGGGTGATAGAGGCCGTAGACCAGGGTGAAGACCCGGCTGACGTTGCCGCCGAGATCCCAGCCGATCGAGATGCCCTGCCAGAACACCTCCTGGGAGGCCGACAGGTCCTTCATGTGCAGGGCACCACGGCCATACCGTGCGCCCACGGCGGCGGCGGCGGACGCCTCCTCCCCCGCGATATAGGCGGTCGGACGGTCGCCCTGGTCGGCGAAGATGCGCTCGATGGCGGCCCCGATGGCCTCGGCGGCGATGCCCAGTTCGCGCGACCCGGCGGCGATCAGCTCGTCCGCGGTGTAGGCCGGCGCGTCCTGGTCCGAGCGGATCGGGAAGTTCGGGTCGGCCGGCGGATTGGTGGCGCAGGCGGACAGGCCCGAGGCGCCGGCGGTGGCGGCGAGGCCGGAAAGGATCAGCTGGCGGCGGTGCATGGCGATGGCTCCGATAGGCGGGGACGGCTCGCCCGACTCGCGCGGGCGCTGGCTCTACCGTCACCGGTCTTTGAGTCAGCCTTGCGGCGGCAAGGTTAATGAGGGGTTGCCGACAGTCGCCCGGTCAGGACCCCTCGTCGCCCGCCACGGGCTGGGCCTGCACCTCCCGAGCGGTGGCCCCGGCGAGGATCGCGGCGTTGGCGTTCCCGGCCGAGCGATCCAGATAGGTCGTGTAGAGGGCGCGCAGATACCCGCGATCCCAGGCGCTGAGCGTCTCCTCGCGAGGTCTGTCCGGATCGAACAGGTTCAGGATCGACGGCACCTCGGGAGAGGCTTGGGGATCGACCTGGGCGAGGGCGATCATGGCGACATAGTCCGCGACCTCCATGAAGCTGGCCTGCTCCAGCGCCGAGGAATCGAGGACGACGATGACCTGTTGGAGATCGTCGCGTATCTGGTCCGACAGCCGAGACGCCAAGCCGGTTACGGCGAACGAACCCAGCTGTGAGGGCCGGGTGATTTCCGGTGGCGCCACGAACGGCTGTTGTCCCGGCAGACGGATGGCCGGGCGGCCGTTGTCCTCGTTCACGGGCAGGCTGACGTGCCACCACCGGATCGGTCGGCCGGACTCCTGGAATGCCCGCAGGGCCGCCCCGCCCCGGTCCATGCCGCCGGCGCCCGTCCGGAAGGCGCGCGGTCGGGCGGTCACCAGTTCGCGCGCGGTCGCGTTCCCGTCGTCGGTGGCCACGATGAAGATGTCGGGCGTGCACCCCGGCGGGCCGATCTCCAGTCCCAGGCTGTAGCCCCAATCGAGGACGCGGTCGGCCAGCGCCCGGGCCGGCTCCGGGCTCATGCCGCCGACCCCGACGCAGATGCGGCGACGCCAGGCCGCCGGCTCGCGGCCCTCCGGCGGGGCCCCCACCGCCGCGACGTAGGCCCGTGCAGTCTGTTCGACGTCGGCGGTGACCACGACCACATCGTCCAGTTGGGTGGGCTCGGACTCCTGCGGCGGGGGAGCCGTAGGCGCGACTTGCGCCAAGGCCGGTCCGGCGGCGGCGGCGGCGGCGATCAAGGAAAGCAGCGCCAGCCATCGGGCCACGGATTTCATGTCGGATGTCCAGCAAGCGGCTATAGGCCGGCGCCCGGATACTAGTCATGAAGGGCTCGTTCACGCCATAGCTGTGCTCACCGGCTACGCGGGGGCGGACGGCGCCGTCACAGGATGGGACGCGGTCAAGGGGCTGAAGCGTTCTCCGGAACCCGCTGCGGCGGCTCGGGCAGCTCGACGCCCACCTGCGGATCGGGATCGACTTCGACGTCCGACTCCGCCTCGGGCCGCTCGGTCGGACTGTCCTTGCCGGCCGGAACATCCGTGCCGACATTCGTCGGCGCGTCAGGCGCTTCCGGCGGGGCGTCGCGCGGGCGGTCTTCCGGGGAGCAGGCCGCAAGCGTCAGCCCCACGGCAACAAACGGCGCGATCCAGCCTGGTCTCATCGCGAGATACCCCTTTCCTGTACGCGTCGCCGCCGACCGTCAGCCGCGTAGAACGGCGCCCAGCTTGCCCGCCGCCGCGACGACCTTCGCCGACAACGCCTCGATCTCGGCTTCGGTCAGGGTCGCCTCGCGCGGCTGGATCACAACTTCCAGAGCCACCGACTTCGCACCCTCGGCCACGCCGGCGCCGCGATAGACGTCGAACACCCGCACCTCGGCGATCAGCGCCTTGTCGGCTCCGGCCACGGCCCGCACGAGGTCGCCCGTCGCCCTGCCCTCCTCGACGACGAAGGCGAAGTCGCGGGTCAGAGGCATCAGCGGCGCCAGAACGGCCGGCCCCCGCGCCTTGGTCGCCTTGCCGCGAGGCTCCGGCACGGCGTCCAGCACCATCTCGAAAGCCAGCATCGGCGCGTCGGCGTCCAGCGCCTTGAGCACGCCCGGGTGCAGCGCGCCGAACTCGACCATCACATTCTTCGGGCCGAGCTGCAGCCGGGCCGAGCGGCCGGGGTGCCACCAGTCGTGATTCTGGCCCTGGACCAGCTGTAGCGACGCCGTCGGCGCGCCCAGCTCGTCCAACAGGGCCATCAGATCGCCCTTCAGCGCGAACAGGGCGTCCCCGGCCGCCCCGCCCCAGTGACGCGGCGAGCGCGGCGACACGAGCCCGGCGATGACGGTGCGCTGGCCGGTCGGGGTGTCGTCCAGATAGATCGGGCCGATCTCGAACAAGGCCGCGTCCGGATGGCCGCGGTCGGCGTTGCGGGCGGCCGCCTGGATCAGGTTGGGCAGGGCCGAGGGCCGCATGCAGTCGAGATCGGCCGCGATCGGGTTCTCGACCATCAGCCGGTCGTCGCCGCCGCCGAACAGGGCCGCCGTCGCCTGTTTGGTGAAGGACCAGGTGACCGCCTCGGCGTAGCCCATGGCCGCCAGCGCGCGGCGGGCGGTGCGCACCCGCGCCTGGCGGGGATTCAGAACGCCCTTCGACGGCGCGCCGAGGTCGGGCAGGGGCGTGGACGGCAGGGCGCCGTAGCCCTCGATCCGCGCCACCTCTTCGACCAGGTCGGCCGGGCCCTCGACATCGCGACGCCATGACGGCGGGGTGACGGTCCACGGGGCCCCGCGTGCGACCTCGAAGCCGAGCCGGGTCAGGATTTCGGCGATGCGGTCGTCGTCGAGGGCGAGGCCGGTCAGCGAACCCACCCGGGCGGGATCGAAGGCGAAGGCCGCCGGCGCCGCCGGGACCTGTCCGGCCACGACGATGTCGGACGGCTCGCCGCCGCACAGGTCGAGGATCAGCTTCGTCGCCAGTTCGATTCCCGGAACCACGGAGGCCGGGTCGACGCCGCGCGCGAAGCGGTACTGGGCGTCGGAATTGATCGCCAGCGTCCGTCCGGTCTGGGCCGTGACCAGCGGGTCGAACCAGGCGCTCTCGAGGAAGACGTCGACGGTGTCGTCGGAACAGCCGGTGGACTCCCCGCCCATGACGCCGCCGAGGCCGATGGGGCGCTCGCCCGCCGCGTCCGAGATGACGCACATCGACGGATCCACGGTGTAGGTCTTGCCGTCCAGGGCGATCAGGTGCTCGTGCTGGCCGCCGTCATGTTCGGGCGTGTCGGCGGCCACTTGGCCGCCGCGCACGACGATCTCCGTCCCGACCAGCTTGGCCGCGTCATAGACGTGCAGCGGCCGGCAGCGGTCGTAGGCGACGAGGTTGGTGACATCGACCAGCCGGTTGATGGGCCTGAGGCCGATGGCGACCAGCCGCCGCTGCAGCCACTCCGGCGACGGGCCGTTGTTCACGCCCCGGATCAGCCGGCCGGCGAACACCGGGCACATCTCCGGCGCCTCGATCCGAACCGTGATCGGCGAGGGGAAGGTCCCGGCCACCGGCGCCACCGTCGGGGTGATCAGCTGGCCGAGGCTGGCCGCCGCCAGGTCGCGGGCGATGCCGGCGACGCCAAGCCAGTCCGGCCGGTTCGGGGTGACCTCGAAATCGATCACCGGCTCGGCCCCGAACACGCCCGCCGCCGGGGTTCCGACCGTCAGGTCGTCGGCCAGCTCTAGGATGCCGTCGCTCTCGTCGGCCAGCTCCAGCTCGGACGCCGAGCACAGCATGCCGTGCGAGACCACGCCGCGCACCGGCTTCTCGACCAGGGTCACGTCCAGTCCGGGCACATAGGCGCCGATCGGCGCGTAGATGGTGGTCAGGCCGGCGCGGGCGTTGGGCGCGCCGCAGACGATCTCCTTGGGCCCGTCGACGGTGTCGACCTGGCAGACCTGCAGCCGGTCGGCGTTGGGATGGCGTTCGGCCGAAACGATCCGGGCCACGGTGAACGGCGCCAGCGCGGCGACGGGGTCGTGGACGTCCTCGACCTCCAGCCCCGCCATGGTCATGGCCTCGGCCACGGCCGCCACGTCGGCGCTCGTGTCGAGGTGGTCCTTGAGCCAGGAAAGGGTGAATTTCACGACGCCCCTCCCCGACCCGTTCCCACCCCGGCCATCATGTCGAGAACCGGCTGCGGTCCGGTGAAGCCGACGTTGAAGAACTCGCAGTTCTCGAAGGCGCAATTGCGCATGGGCATCGTCCCGAGCGCGCGCGATCCCATCGGCTGGAGCAGCAGGTTGCGGATGTCGCCGCCGCTGTCGCCGAAATTGGTGTCGTCGAAGGTGACGCCGGCCGAGACCAGTACGATCGCCGGCCCCTGCAGGCGGCAGCGGCGGAAGACCCGCCCCTCGATCAGGCCCGGCTGGGCGCCGCCGACAACGGCCGCGTAGAGCTCGAACAGGTTGATATCCAGGTCCTCGAAGACGGACGCCGTCAGGTCGGTCGCCACGCGCACGGGGCGGTTGATCGGGACGTAGGCCATCAGCCGGCCTGTCCCGCCTGGGTCAGGCTGCGGCCCATGTCCTTGAGGAAGGCGGCCGAGCCGGTGTAGCCGATCTGCACGAAGCGGCAGCGCACGAAGCGGCACTCCTGCAGGCCGATAGCGCCGACCAGACGCGGCCCCTGGGGCGCGAACAGCAGGGAGGCGGCGTCGGACGCGGCCCCCATGTTGCAGCCCTCGAACGTCGTGCCAGACAGCACCGCGATGACGGCCGGGCCCTGGATCACGCAGTCGGTGAAGGTCTTGCCCTTGATGACCGCTTCGCCGGAATTCATCGTGTGGACGGCCAGCAGCGGCAGCCACACGCCCTCCTTCTCGAAGGTGTCGCGCGCGACGATCTCGCGGCCGAAGGCTTCGGACATTACATCGGTCATGACGGTCTCGTTCAGCTCAGTCCGCTGGCGGGATTGGGGGCGGCGAAGGCGGAGAAGCCGTAATGGGCCAGCCACCGGGTGTCGGCTTCGAACATGGGGCGCAGGTCGGAGATGCCGTATTTCAGCATGGCCAGGCGGTCGACGCCCATGCCGAAGGCGAAGCCCTGGTATTCGTCCGGATTGATGCCGCAGTTCCTGAGCACGTTCGGATGGACCATGCCGCAGCCGAGGATCTCCATCCAGCTGTCGCCCTGATTGAGCTTGAGCTCACCGCCCGAGCGGTCGCAGCGGATGTCCATCTCGGCCGACGGCTCGGTGAACGGGAAGTGGTGCGGCCGGAAGCGGGCGTCGACGTCCTCGACCTCGAAGAAGCGCGCCACGAAGGTCTCCAGCGTCCACTTCAGGTGGCCCATGTGGACGCCCTTGTCGATCACCAGCCCCTCGACCTGGTGGAACATCGGCGTGTGCGTCGCGTCGCTGTCCTTCCGGAAGGTCCGGCCCGGCGCGATGATCCGGATCGGGGGCTTTTGGGTCATCATGGTCCGCACCTGCACGGGGCTGGTGTGGGTGCGCAGCACCTTGCGCTCGCCGGTCTCCGGGTCGGGCGTCAGGAAGAAGGTGTCGTGCATCTCCCGCGCCGGATGCTTGGGCGGGAAATTCAGGGCGGTGAAATTGTGGAAGTCGTCCTCGATGTCCGGGCCTTCGGCCACCGCGAAGCCCATGTCGGCGAACAGGGCGATCATCTCGTCCATCACCTGCATGGTCGGATGCACCCCGCCCCTGCGACGCGGGCGGGAGGGCAGGGTCAGGTCGACGTGCTCGGCCTTGAGGCGGGCGTCGAGCTCGGCGGCCTCCAGCCCGGCCTTGCGGGCGGCGAGAGCGGACGAGACGCGGTCGCGCAGGCCGTTGATCATCGGCCCATGCTCGCGCCGCTCGTCCGGGCTCATCGCCCCCATGCCCTTGAGCAGGCCGGAGATCGAGCCCTGTTTGCCGAGGGCGGCCACGCGCAGGTCCTCGACGGCCGCCGCGGTCTCCGCGGCGCCGATGGCGTTGATCAGGTCGAGTTCGAGCTGGGCGAGATCGGTCATGCTGGGCTTCGTCTAGCGGGACGAAGCGCGTTCGTCACCCCGCCGCCGTGCTGAACCGCCCTCGCCGGAACGCGATCAGTCCTCGAGGACGAAGGTGACCTTCATATTGACCCGGTATTCGGCAATCTCGCCGTTGCGGACCACCACCTTCTGCTCCTGGATCCAGGCGCCCTCGATCTTGTTGAGGGTCTTGTCAGCCCGGGCGATGCCCTGCTTCAGAGCGTCCTCGAAGCTGACGGTGGACGAGGCGGTGACTTCGGTGACTTTGGCGATGGACATGAGGGCTCCCCCTTTGCGGTGAACGCGCCGCCCTTGCGGCAACGCTTGTCCAACGCCGGGGGACGGCGGGGGTTGCCCCGGAACGAAAACGCCCGCCCCGGACGAACCGGAGCGGGCGTTTCGAAATCGATCGTCGTCAGACGGTTCAGGCGGCCTTCAGCGCGTCCCGGACCTTGTCGGCGATGGCCTTGAAGGCGCCCTCGTCGGCGGCCATCGCGGCCAGGACCTTGCGGTCCAGCTCGATGCCGGCTTCGCCGAGACCGTGGATGAACTGCGAGTAGGTGAAGCCTTCCAGGCGGGCGGCGGCGTTGATGCGCTGGATCCACAGGGCGCGGAAGTTGCGCTTCTTGGTGCGGCGGTCGCGGTAGGCGTACTGCCCGGCGCGGTCGACCGCGGCCTTGGCGGTGCGGATGGTGTTCTTGCGGCGGCCGTAGAAGCCTTTCGCCTGCTTGAGAACCTTCTTGTGCTTGGCGTGGGACGTTACGCCCCGTTTGACGCGAGCCATGTCGCTATCCTTTCAAATTCAGTGTGGAGATCAGGTCAGGTCTGCGCGCGCCGATCAGGCGTACGGCATGTAGGACTTGATCTTCTTGGCGTCGGCGTCGGCCATGACCGAGGTGCCGCGGTTCTGGCGGATGTATTTGCTGTTGTGGCTGATCAAGCGGTGCCGCTTGCCCGCCACGCCGGCCTTCACCTTGCCAGTCGCCGTGAATTTGAAGCGCTTCTTGGCGCCCGACTTCGTCTTAAGTTTCGGCATTTTCACTCTCTTTTGAGCGGGCTGCCGCCCTTTGGGCTACGTGAGCCCTTGAGGTGGTAGACCCTGATTAGGAACCGCCCAGGCATGCCTGTTCGCCCGGCGGTTCGGTACGCGAAGGCGCGGCTTCTAGTCGAAGCGGGCCGGAATGGCAAGCCGGATCAGCATTTCCGGGCCGCCGGATTCCCTAGCGCGGCGGGTTGTGCTCCTCGAGGAACCGGATCGTCTCGGTCAGCATCTGCCGGCGGGTGACCGGGAAGCTCATGTGGTGGTCCTCGCCGTCCAGGGCGACCAGCTCCACGTCCTTGCCGGCCCGGCGCATGGCCTCTTCCATGATCTTGCTCTGCTCGAACGGCACCACGGTGTCCTCGCGCCCATGGATCAGCAGCACCGGCCCCTCGATCCGCGACACCAGCTGGGCCGGCGAGCGCTCGGCCAGCGTCGGATCGTCGTCGCTGGTCACGCCCATGAACCGCTGCCAGTAGCGCAGGCCGCTGTTGAACCGCGCCCGGCCGCCCTGCCGACGCTCGGTCGCCAGGAAGGCCGTCAGGTCCGAAACGCCCGACACCGCCACGGCGCAGCGATAGACGCCCTGGTCGAGAGTCATGCCGGCCAGGGCCGCGTAGCCGCCGTAGCTGGAGCCGACGATGCACACCCTGGCCGGGTCCACGACGCCGGCGTCGGCCAGGTATTTGACCCCGTCGGACAGATCGCTCTGCATCTTGCGGCCCCACTCGCCGTAGCCCGCCTCCATCAACTCGACGCCGAAGCCGTCGGACCCCCGGAACTGGGGTTGGAAGACGGCATAGCCTCGCGAGGCCAGCGCCTGGGGCTTGTAGTCGAAGCCGGTGTAATCCCGGGCGGCCGGCCCGCCGTGCGGCAGCACGACCAGCGGAAGATTGCGCGCCTCCCGGCCGTTCGGCGTGGTCAGGTAGCCGATCAGCTCCCGTCCGTCGCCGGCCGTGTAGCGAACCACGCTGACCTGGGACACGTCCGTCGGCGCCAGGCCCGGATACTCCCGGCCGATCAGGTTCACGCTCTGCTGGTTGGCGTCGAACAGATAGCTCGCGCCCGGTTCGCCCGCGCCCTCGGCCCGGAACACCAGGACGCTCAGATCATCGTTGGCGTCGGTCAGGTACAGCTGACGGCCGGACAGCCCCAGCTCCAGCTTGTTCCAGTTCGCTTGCAGGCCTTCGTCGAACAGGGTGTAGGACTGCGTCAGGCCCTGCCGGCTCAGCCCGACGAGGTATCCCAGGCCGTTTCTGACCGCGCCCCGAAGGCTGTTGTTGTCGTGTTGCATGACCTCCGAGCCGTCAGCCAGGCGGACTTCGGCCAGCACCGGCCCCTCGTCCTCGCGGTCCTCGCTGACCAGGACGGTGTCGTAGCTTTGTCCGAAGCCCATCATGCCCGGCGGGTCGAGCAGCGAGCGGCGGCTCATGATCTCGCTCCAGTTGCCGCCGCGCGAGGCCAGCAGCCGCCACATGCCGGTTTCCGTATCGTAGGTGGTGCGCGCCACGACCTCGCCGTCGGGCCGCACCAGATAGGCGTTGGTGTCCTCGGCGCCGGTCTGGTGCAGGCGGCCGCGGCCGTCATCCAGGTCGACCCGGTAGATGTCGTAGGTGTAGGCGTTGTTCTCGACCGTGTAGGTCCGCAGGTACATCACCGGCTTGCCGCGGTAGGTCCCGACCGTGGCCGGGCCGAAATTGGCGGTCAGGATGGCCTTGTCGGCGCTGCGCAGCGCCCGGGCGACCCGATGGTTGCGGACATTGACGATGTCGAGCTGCTCATAGAGCCCCGCCGAGGTGGTGTAGGGCAGCTTGTCGTTGACCGTGCTCGAGATCACCACGTGGTCCGGCGACGCCCAGAACACGCTCCGGGCCGCCCGGTCGCTGACGTCGACGGTGACCAGGGCCTCGCCGGCCCGGTTCATGGCGACGACCGCGTCCCCGTCGGGGCTGCGCTGGATGTAGGCGAGGGCCGAGCCGTCCGGCGAGACGGAAACCCCGTCGATCGCCGGCAGGGCCGCATAGGCCTCGATCGGGGCCGGCTGGGCGACGGCTACGGTCGCGCCGAGCGCCGTCGAGGCCATGGCGGCGGCCACGGCGATACACAAGTTCCGAACTGACATCTGGGGCCCCCGCCTGATTTAAGGCGCAACCCTAGAGCGTCCGGACACCGGAGCCAAGCGCGGGAAGCGCGGCCGCTATTCCGCCGCTTGCGCAGCCGGCGCCGTTTCCCTCCGCCGGTAGGCCCGCCCGGCATTGATCGCCATCACCGCCGCCGGAATGGTCAGGGCCGCGCCGATCAGGAACGGCCAGTCGTGGCCGACCCCCGAAAAGATCGCCCCCGCCGCCATCGGACCGAAGATGCGCGCGCTCGAGCTGGCGGCCATGTTCAGGCCAAGCATGGCCCCCTGCCGGTCCGGATCGACCGAACGCGAGATCAGGGCCGAGATGTTGGGCATGGTGACCGCCATGCCGAAGGCCCCGAAGGCCATGATCACCGGCACCAGCAGGTCGGCGTGCGGCAGCAGCCGGCTGGCCACGACCTGGCCGACCAGCCCCGCCCCGAAGATCAGGCAGCCGACCGCCAGCACCCGCGCCTCGCCGAAGCGCCGGGCCAGGCGCCCGGCCAGGAAGCCCTGGCAGAGAGTCGAGACCACGCCCACAGCCATGAAGCTGAGACCGACCTCGCGCGCGCCCCAGCCGTAGCGGGCCTCGGTCCAGAAGCCGAAGGTCGATTCCATGCCCGAGAAGCCGGCCATGTAGATCAGGGTCACCAGCAGCACTCGCGACACCACGGGGTTGGCGACGGCGTCATGCACCCCGCTCAGGAACGGCGGCCGCGGTGCGGCCGGATCGGCCCTGGCGCGGCTCTCCTTCAGCAGGACGACGATGCCGACGGCGGCGAGGAGGCACAGGCCGGCCGCGACGAAGATCGGCAGCTGATAGCCCAGCGTCCCGAGGTCGGGTCGCGTCAGCAGGCCGCCCAGTCCGGGGCCGACGATGAACCCCAGGCCGAAGGCCGCGCCGATCAGGCCCATCCGCCCGGCCCGCTGCGCCGGCGGCGTCACGTCGGCGACATAGCCCTGCACCGTCGAGATGTTGCCCGCCCCCAGCCCGGTGAACAGGCGCACGGCGATGGCCAGCCAGATGTTCGGCGCGAAGGCCAGGGCCAGGTAGCCGGCGGCGTTGGCCAGGATGGTGATCAGCAGCACCGGCTTGCGCCCGATCCGGTCCGACAACCGGCCCCAGAACGGCTCGCCGACGAACTGGCCGAGCGAATAGGCCGAGAACATCAGCGCCACCTGCCACGGCGGCGCGTCCAGGGTCTGGCCGTAGAACGGCAGCAGCGGCACGACGATGCCGAACCCGACCAGGTTGATGAACACCACCCCGAACAACACGGCCAGCGCCGGCGCCTGGGGTCTCGAAGGGTGGGGCGCGGGCGAGGTGGACATGCCGCAGGCTTAGCGGGGTCCGGGTAGGCGCGGAACGGGCGTGTCCCGGAAAGGTCCCGTCATCCCGAAGGCTGCGCCGGCCGAGAGCGCGACGGCTCCTTTCGGCCTGCTTCGTCCCGCCTCTCCGCCCCGCTTCGGCCGGGATGACGACAAACGAAAACGCCCCGGCCGTCTCCGACCGGGGCGTTCTCAATCTCACATCGAGCCCGAAACCTACTTCGGCGCCAGGATCATGATCATCTGGCGGCCTTCCATACGCGGGGCGTATTCGACCTTGGCGATCTCGTCGAAGTCAGCCTGAACCTTGTTGAGCAGTTTCATGCCCAGTTCCGGGTGCGCCATCTCGCGGCCGCGGAAGCGCAGGGTCACCTTGACCTTGTCGCCCTCCTCGAAGAACCGGTGCATGGCCCGCGACTTCACCTCGTAGTCGTGCACGTCGATGTTGGGCCGGAGTTTGATTTCCTTCAGCTCGACGACCTTCTGGCGCTTGCGGGCCTCGGCCTTCTTCTTCTGCTCCTGGAAACGGAACTTGCCGTAGTCCAGGATCTTGGCCACCGGCGGTTCGGAGGTGGAGACGATCTGAACCAGGTCCATGCCGGCCTCTTCGGCGGCTTCCAGCGCGGCGGAGGTGGGCATTACGCCCTGCTTCTCGCCGTTCTGATCAATGAGCAGAACGCGCGGCGCGCGGATATCTTGGTTCATGGGCGGCCCGTCCTTGACGGGCGGCTGGTTCATAGGACGGCGAATGGGCGTCGTTTCCTTTAAGTGGACGAAGAGGCGAACCTGACGGGATGGAGCGCGCGACGGATCGCGGCGTTTCCCTCAAGCGGCCCTATATGACCGCGAACGCCCGTCTCTTCAAGGTTTCACGGGGGCGGGAGCGCCGATGAAGGCGTCGTGCAGACCCAGCACCGCCTCGAACACGTGATCGACCGTCAGCGCCTCGATCGGCGCGAACTCGCCGCGCGTCTCGTTCGACGCCACGGTCCGCGTCTTCGGCCCCCACGGGCCGTACAGCCACCACTCGGTCGGACCGAACAGGCCCAGCGTGGGCCGACCCGCCGCGGCGGCGACGTGCATCAACCCGGAATCGTTGCCCACGAACAGCGCGGCCCGGTCGATGGCCGCGGCCGAGGCCAGGATGTCGCCCTTGCCGACGAAATCGACGCCCCGCTCGCCGGCCGCCGCCAGGGCCGGCGCGGCCGGGGGGTGGTCGCCCGGTCCGCCGACCAGCATGAAGCGCCAGCCGTTGAAACGCGGCTCGGCCTTCAGCCGTTCGACCAGCGCGCCCCAGCGTTCGGCGGGCCAGCTCTTGCCCGGCTGGTGCGCGATCGGGGCCAGGGCGAGGATCGGGCCGGGCGCGGTGGCCAGCTGCGGATCGATCACCGCCGCCGCCTCGGCGCGGGCCTGGTCGTCGAGGAACAGTTCCGGGTCCAACGTCCGCTCGGCCCCCATCATGCGCGAGACCATCTCGACCTTGGGCAGGCCGGTCTCCCAGCCCCTGTTGTAGACCTTGCGGGTCCGGGCGCGGACCTGCCACGCCAGCGCCGAACCGCGGATGTCGATGACCATGTCCCAGCGGGTCCCGACCACCTGCTTCCACAGGTCGAACCAGTGTCCGGCGAACTTCTTCTTGTCGAGGATGATGACCCGCTCGACGCCGGGGGCGGAGCGGAACAGCGGGGCCGGCGGGCGGCCGCAGGCGACGGTGATCCGCGCGCCCGGGATCTGCCGGCCGATCTCCCGGATCACGCCCGAGGAGATGACGCAGTCGCCGATGCGGTTGGAAGTGACGAACAGGACTCTGGGTTCGGACACGCGGTTTGGCCTTCGCTTCGCTAGCGGTCGTTCGCTATCAGTCCCGGAACGATTTCGCGAGAGGCCCGCCCATGGATGATCTGGAACGCCTGACCCGAGCGGACGGTGAAACCCTGGCGGTGAAGCGGGTGCGGGGCTCTGGCCCGACGGTCGTCTGGATCGGCGGCTTCCGCTCCGACATGGAGGGAACCAAGGCCCTGGCGCTGGACGCCGCCGCCCGCGAGCGGGGCTGGAACTATGTCCGCTACGACCATTTCGCCCACGGCCGGTCCTCCGGCGACTGGCGCAAGGCCACCATCGGCCGCTGGCGCGAGGACGCCATCGCCGTGATCGACGGGCTTGAGGGGCCGGTGGTGCCGGTCGGCTCGTCGATGGGCGGCTGGGTCGCCCTGCTGCTGGCGCTGGCCCGGCCGGAGCGGCTCGCCGGTCTGGTGCTGGTCAATCCGGCTCCGGACTTCACCGAGGATCTGATGTGGCCGGGCCTCGCCGACCACGAGCGGCAGGCGATCCTGCGCGAGGGCGAGACCCTGGTCGTCGAGGAGGGGCTGGGGGAGTATGTCCTGACCCGCCGCATGTTCGAGGAGGCCCGCGACTGGCTGGTGCTGCGCGGCGACCTGCCGGTGGCGGCCCCCGTCCACATCCTGCAGGGCCGGGCCGACGATGTGGTGCCGTGGCGGCGCCAGATCGCCCTGGTCGAGCGACTGGGCGGGGCCGACGTGCGGCTGGACCTGATCGAGGGCGGCGACCACCGGCTGTCGTCGCCCGCCGACCTCGCCCGCCTCGTCAAGGCCGTTGAACGGAACCGCCGTTCAAGCTCTACATTGTCGTGAAATCAACCGGGAGAACGCCCATGCGTATCGTCCTTTTCGCCGCCCCTGCGGCCCTTGCCCTGACCCTGTCGGCCTGCGCCGCCCCGATGGGGCCGGACCCCTACCAGACCGAACTGCAGCGACTGTCCGCCGACTGCGAGGCCCGCGGCGGCATCCTGTCGCCGACGGGGTCGCAGAGCGGCCGCCCGCAGCTCGACAACGTCTGCAAGGTCACCGCCCAGCCCTCGAACCGCACCGGCGGCTGACGGCTCAGAGCAGGGCCGTGATCGCGGCCCGCGCCTGTTCTCCGAGGTCTGGCCGCTTCAGCGCCAGGGCGACGTTGGCGCGCAGCAGGCCGATCTTGTCGCCGCAGTCGTAGGTCACGCCCTCGTATTCGACCGCCGTGAAGGTCTGGTCCTTCATCAGCCGGGCCATGCCGTCGGTCAGCTGGATCTCGCCCCCCGCGCCGCGCGGCTGGGTTTCGAGGATGCCGAAGATCTCCGGCTGCAGGATGTAGCGCCCCGAGATCGACAGGTTCGAGGGCGCCTCGCCGCGCGGCGGCTTCTCGACCATCCCCTTCATGCGGATGTGGCGGCCCTCGCGGTTCTCGGGATCGACGATGCCGTATTTGTGGGTTTCGCTCTCGGGCACGGCCTCGACGCCGATGACGTTGCCGCCCGTCTCCGCATAGACGTCGGCCAACTGCTTCAGGGCGCCCGGGGCGGCGTCGACGATCACGTCGGGCAGCAGCACCGCGAACGGCTCGTCGCCGATGATGTCGCGGGCGCACCACACCGCGTGGCCGAGGCCCAGCGGCTGCATCTGGCGGGTGAAGCTCATCTCGCCGGCGCTGGCCAGTTCGGCGTTCATCATGTCGAGGATGTCGGTCTTGCCCTTGGCCAGCAGTTGGGCCTCGAGCTCGATCTGATGGTCGAAATAGTCCTCGATCGCCCCCTTGGAGCGGCCCGTCACGAAGACGATGTGCTCGATCCCGGCGTCGCGCGCCTCCTCGACGATGTAGCTCAGGATCGGCCGGTCGACGACGTTCAGCAGTTCCTTGGGCGTCGTCTTGGTGCCGGGCAGCACCCGGGTGCCGAGGCCGGCGACGGGCAGGACGGCCTTGCGAAGGCGGCGGCTGTGAGCGGTCATGCGGATTCCTGAACGGCGGGGTCGGGCAGCCTAACGCATATGCGCCGCGATGCGATCACTCGACGGTGACGGACTTGGCGAGGTTGCGCGGCTGGTCGACATCGGTGCCCTTCTGCACCGCCACATAATAGGCCAGCAGTTGCACCGGCACGGCGTAGACCAGCGGCGCGATCAGCGAATGGCACTCGGGCGCGTCGACGCGGCGGATGCCGGCGCCGTGCGGATCGGGGGCCGACTTCGGGGCGATCATGATCACCGGCCCGCCGCGCGCCGCCACCTCTTGCAGGTTGGAGGCGGTCTTCTCGAACACCTCGTCCAGCGGCGCCAGGGCGACGATGGGGGTGAACTCGTCGACCAGGGCGATCGGCCCGTGCTTCAGCTCGCCGGCGGCGTAGCCCTCGGCGTGGATATAGCTGATCTCTTTCAGCTTCAGCGCGCCTTCCATGGCCAGCGGGAACATGGCGCCGCGGCCGAGGAACAGTACGTCCGTGGCCTTGGCCACGTCGTGGGCCACCGCCTTCAGGTCGTCCTCCATCAACATGGCCTCGGCGATCAGGCGGGGCGCCTCGAACAGCGCCTTGACCAGCTCGGCCTCGCGCGCCGCGTCGATCTTGCCGCGCTGCACCCCCGCCGACACCGCCAGCGCCAGCAGGGCGGCGACCTGGGCGGTGAAGGCTTTGGTCGAGGCGACGCCGATCTCGGGCCCGGCATGGGTCGGCCACAGGGTCTCGGCCTCGCGCGCCATCGATGACGAGTGGACATTGACCAGGGCGGCCGTCTTCAGCCCGGCGGCCTTGCACCAGGCCAGGCTGGCCAGGGTGTCGGCGGTCTCGCCCGACTGGCTGACCGCGACGGCCAGCGTCCCCGGCGTCAGCGCCGGCTGGCGATAACGGAACTCCGAGGCGATCTCGACGTCGCACGGCAGCCCGGCCAGCTTCTCGAACGCATAGCGGCCGATCTGGCCGGCGTAGAAGGCGGTGCCGCAGGCGACGATCTGGATGCGGTCGACGGCGGCGAAATCCGTCGGCCCCGTCTTGGCCTTGCCGTTCACGAAGTCGAGGTATTCGGACAGGGTGTGCTGGACGCTGTCCGGCTGCTCATGGATCTCCTTCTCCATGAAGTGCCGGTATTCGCCCTTCTCGACCAAAGCCGAGGAGGCCGAGACCTGCACCACCGGCCGCTCGACGGGGTTCCCGTCGAGGTCGAACATCCGCGCGCCCGAGCGGTCGATGCCGACGTAGTCGCCTTCCTCGAGATAGGAGATCTTCTGGGTGAACGGGCCGACCGCCAGGGCGTCCGAACCGAGGTACATCTCGCCCTCGCCCCAGCCGACCACCAGGGGGCTGCCGCGCCGGGCGCCGAGGATCAGGCCGTCCTCGCCCTCGACCAGAACGGCCAGGGCGTAGGCCCCGGTCAGCCGGTCGAGCACGCTCTTGAAGGCGACCAGCGGATCGTTCGACCGGTCCAGCTCGCGGTCCAGCAGATGGGCCACGACCTCGGTGTCGGTCTGGCTTTCGAAGACATGGCCCTCGGCGGCCAGTTCGGCCTTCAGCTCGGCGAAATTCTCGATGATGCCGTTGTGGACCAGCGTCACCCGGCCGGCCTTGTGCGGATGCGCGTTGGCGGTCGTCGGGGCGCCGTGCGTGGCCCAGCGCGTGTGGCCGATGCCGATGGTGGCGGCCAGCGGCTCGGCCGCCAGCACCGCCTCCAGCTCGCGAATCTTGCCCTTGGCCCGCCGGCGCTCGATGCGGCCGTCGACCAGGGCGGCCACGCCGGCCGAGTCATAGCCGCGGTATTCGAGCCGCTTGAGGCTGTCGATCAGCCGGGGAACCGCCGGGCCTGTCCCGGTCACGCCGATGATGCCGCACATGGAAAATTCCCTCGGTGATCTGGATTTCTACGCTTTGCGCGGAGTGGCCGGACGGTCTAAGCCGACCTTGCGGGCTGGCCGCTTCTGTAAGCGACCGGCTCCCCGATTTGCACCTAAAATGCGGTTTCGCAAGGTTTCTGCGGACCGCGGCCAGAGGAAGATCACGTTTGGGCGAGAGACGCTATTTCGGCACCGACGGCATTCGCGGCCGCGCCAACAGCCACCCGATGACGCCTGAGGTCGCGCTGCGGGTCGGCCTGGCGGCGGGCCGGATGTTCATGTCCTCGGACGACCGCCGCCACCTCGTCGTGATCGGCAAGGACACCCGCCTGTCGGGCTATATGATCGAGCCGGCGCTGGTGGCCGGCTTCTCGTCGGCGGGGATGGACGTGCGCACCTTCGGGCCGCTGCCGACCCCCGGCGTGGCCATGATGACCCGCTCGATGCGGGCCGACATCGGGGTGATGATCTCGGCCTCTCACAACGCCTATCTCGACAACGGCATCAAGCTGTTCGGCCCCGACGGCTACAAGCTGTCGGACGAGGTCGAGCTGACGATCGAATCGATGATGGACGAGGATCTCGGCGCGGGCCTCGCCGCCGCCGACCAGCTGGGCCGGGTCAAGCGCATCGACGACGCCCAGGCCCGCTACGTCGAAATCGCCAAGGCCAGCTTCCCCAAGGGGCTCAGCCTGCAAGGCCTGCGCATCGCCGTCGATTGCGCCAACGGGGCCGGCTACAAGGTCGCCCCGACCACCCTCTATGAACTGGGCGCCGAGGTCTGCGCCGTCGGCGTCGATCCCAACGGCCTCAACATCAACGCCGAGTGCGGCTCGACCCATCCCGACACCCTGATCGAGGCGGTCAGGACCTACCGCGCCGATATCGGCATCGCCCTCGACGGCGACGCCGACCGGGTGATCATCTGCGACGAGAAGGGCCAGATCGTCGACGGCGACCAGATCATGGCCATGGTGGCGCTGGACTGGGCCCGACGCGGCTTGCTGAAAGGCAACGGCCTGGTCGCCACCGTGATGTCGAACCTTGGGCTGGAGCGGGTCATGCAGGCCAACGGCCTGACGCTGGAGCGCACCAAGGTCGGCGACCGCTACGTCATGGAGCGGATGCGCGAGGGCGGCTTCAACCTGGGCGGCGAGCAGTCCGGCCACATCATCCTGCACGACCACGCCACCACCGGCGACGGCCTGATGTCGGCCCTGCAGGTCCTCGCTGTGCTGGTCGAGAGCGGCAAGCCGATGAGTGAACTGGCCCGCCAGTTCGAGCCCGTGCCGCAGAAGCTCGAGAACGTCCGCTACACCGCCGGCAAGCCGCTGGAGGACCCCAGGGTCAAGGCCGCCATCGCCGAGGCCGAGGCCCGTCTGGCCGGTCAGGGCCGGCTGCTGGTCCGCCCCTCGGGCACCGAGAAGCTGATCCGCGTCATGGCCGAGGGCGACGATGCGAAACTGGTCCGGTCGGTCGTCGCCGACGTGGCGGCGGCGGTCAAGGCGGCGGGCTAGCCCCCTACGCCCCCACCGGCTCCACCGTCAGCACCACCCGGTCCGGCGCGCCGAGGCCCCCGACCGGACAGGCGGCCGGCTCGAAGGCCAGATCATGGCACAGGCGCACCTCGCGCAGCCGGTTGCCCGACGCCACCGAGATATAGACCGCGTTGCGCGGCAGGCCGGGGTTGGCGGCGACGAAGGCGTCGCGCAGCTGGCCCGCGGTGGGACCGCGCGCGCCGGACGCCAGCGCCGTCGGATCAGGCTTGTTCAGTCCGTCGTACATCTCCGCCGCCTGCTCGAAATAAGCCTCGGGGGTTTCCCAGCCGCAGACGCCGTGCGCCGCCCATTCGTGCTGCACCAGATCGACCGAGGGCGTGCGGCACAGGTTGGCGCGGATGGTCGCGTCGCTGACCCGCGTGGCCGGACGGCAGAAGCGCGGATAGGGTTTGCCCTCGGCGTTGGGCCACAAGCCGTGCAGGGTCCAGCCGAAACGGTTCTCGCTGTCGCAGGCCAGGTCGCCCTGACCGTCGCCGCCCGTCCGGCAGGTCTCCGGCATCCAGGTCACCGCCAGCAGGTGATAGCGGATGGTCCGCCCGGCCACGACCTCGTCCGGCCGCACCCGCTCCATCTCGGGCGCGGGCAGGCGCGCCGGCAGGACGCAGCTTTCGGCGGCGGCGACCGCGACCGGACCCGGGGCGGTTGCGGGCCGGTCGGCCTGGCCGTCGCAGGCGGCGAGAAGCAGAAGCGGGAGGAACAGGCCGGTCAGTCTCATCCGTCGGTTCCTGTCACGGCGTCCATCCGGTTGGCAACTGAGCGATGGAAAGCAGAGCTTGCGTGGCGCAGTCTCACCCGATGATTCTCGCCCGCGGCGCGCCCGTCCTGTCGCTGATCCCACGCCTGATCCCCGGCCTGATCGCCTGCGCGGCCGTGACGGCGGCGGCCCTCGCCGTCCAGGCGCTGGAGTTGCGGCTGTTCGGCCGCGGCTGGATCGACGCCATCGTGCTGGCCATCCTGATCGGCGCCGCGGTGCGCTCGGTGTGGACGCCGCCCGCCGCCCTGCGCCCGGGAATCGAGTTCAGCGCCCGGACCCTGCTGGAGATCGCCGTGGTGCTTCTGGGCGCCTCGGTCAGCGCCGCGACGGTGATGGCCATCGGTCCGGGGCTGCTGGCCGGCACCGCGCTGATCGTCGCCGCCGCCATCGGCGTCAGCTACGGCCTCGGCCGGCTGCTGCGCCTGCCGCGCCGGATGGCGGTGCTGATCGCCTGCGGCAACGCCATCTGCGGCAACTCGGCCATCGCCGCCGTGGCGCCGGTGATCGACGCCGACGCGGAGGACGTCTCGGCCGCCATCGCCTTCACCGCCGTGCTCGGCGTGGTGGTCGTCCTCGCCCTGCCGCTGCTGGGCGTGGCGCTGGGGATGAGCGGCGTCCAGTACGGCGTTCTGGCCGGCCTGACCGTCTACGCCGTGCCCCAGGTGCTCGCCGCCACCATGCCGGTGGGGGCCGTGGCCACCCAGGCCGGAACCCTGATCAAGCTGGTCCGTGTCCTGATGCTGGGCCCGGTCTGCCTCGGACTGGCGCTCGCCGTGGCCCTGCGCCGCCGGGCCGCGCCGGACGCCGCGACGGGAGAGCCCGCCCGGCGGACCATCCCCCTGCGCCATCTGGTGCCATGGTTCGTGATCGGCTTCCTGCTGATGATGGCGGCGCGCTCGCTGGAGCTGATCCCCGTTCCGGCCCTGCCCGTGATGGCCCAGCTCGCCACCGCCCTGACGGTGATCTCCATGGCCGCCCTCGGCCTCAGCACCGACGCGCGCGCCGTCGCCCGCTCGGGCCTGCGCATCGCCGCCGTGGTCACCCTGTCGCTGCTGGCCCTGATCGCCGTGGCGCTCGGCCTGATCTATCTGCTGGCCCTGGCCTGAGGGCGGGAGACTCAGGCTCCGTCCGCCGCCAGTCTTTCGACCATGGTTTCGATCCGCTTGCGGATGTCGGGCACGGCCGTCGTCTCCCAGAAGGCCGCCCGCGCCGGCGGGCCCAGCACGAGCAAGCCGGGATCGGCCGCGCTGTCGGTCCCGACCACGCGCCCCCCGGCGTCGAGCTCCAGCCCTAGGCCCAGCGCCTCCAGCCGGGCTCGCCCCGAGGCGACCAGCGGGCCGATCAGGGGGTCGGCCGCCGGATCATGCCCGGGCCCGCTGCAATCGATCAGCCAGCCCCCCCGCAACGGCGGTCGCCCGGCGCCGTCCCTGGGGTTCCACGTCACCGTGACGCCGTCGTCCGTCTGTTCAATCCAGCCGATGCGCCCCGCCACGATCTCCAGCCGGCCGGACGTCTCCATCGCCTCGATGGTCAGGGCGATCGCGGGAGGAAGACGGTGGCGATGGACGTCCCACCACGGCCGCAAATGACGGAGGAAACGGGCGCGCGTGGCGGCGTCCGCATCGGCCCACAGATCGGCGGTCAGCGGGCGCAGCCCCTCCATGACGCCGCGCCAGCCGCCCATCGCCGCCAGACGGCGGCCCTCGGCTAGTCGGGCCGACAAGGCGCCCCCGGTCAGGCCGGCCGTCGGCGGGACCGGCGCATCGTGGCCGGCGCCGTGCGCGCGCGGCTTCAGCCCCCGCCGGCTGAGGGCGGTCGCCTTGCCGCGCCATCCCTGCGCCTGAAGCCACAGCACCATGTCGACCATGGTCAGGCCGGTCCCGATGATGACCACGTCGTCGTCGGGCTCGATCCGGTCGAGGGCTGCCGCCGCCCAGGGATCGTCGACGATGCGCCCGGCCCCGCCCGACGGCCCCGCCGTCTTCGGCGCGGGGTTGCCGGTCGTCAGGATCACCGCCCCGGCCTCGATACGCCGGCCATCGGACAGGCGAACGGTCGAACCGTCGATGGCGGCCGCCTCTCCGGTGACGCGGTCGATCAGGCCCGGATAGGCGGCTTCGACGGTCGCCAGCCGGTCTCTTAGATAGAGGCCGTACAGCCGCCGCGGCGCGAAGCCCTCGGCATCGGCATGACGGGGATGATGCGCCCTCAGCCAGCGCACGAAATCATCGGGCTGTCCTTCAACCGCGCTCATGCGATTGGAGCGCACGTTCAGCAGGTGACGATCGAACAGGGTCGAATAGGCGACCCCGGGGCCGAAATCCGGGGTGCGGTCGATCAGCGTCGAGGCGACGCCCGCTTCCGCCAGCCGCGCGGCCAGCATGGCGCCGGAAAAGCCCCCGCCGATGATCGCCACCTTCCCGGTTCGCTCGACCAAGTCCGCTCCTGACCTACACCCGGCGGGCGCCCCGACCCTAGCGGCTCGTCCCGACGGCCGGAACCCCGGCCATTCGATACCCTGTCATCCCGACCAATCCCGGCCAAACCCTGTCATCCCGGACCCCGCCCCACACCGGCGCGCCCCGGCCTGCGTCCGGTTTTGACGGGCCGTCATGCTTTGTTGTCTGCATCCCCACGGGGACGGTCTTTGACAGTCAATCGCCGCCGCTTCCGCCCAGGAATCGGCTCCGCCCCGGTCTCGAACAGGCCGTCCACCGCTCCGTCGGCGGCGCATCAAAGTGTCGGGATGACAGGGTTTGGCGATTTTTCGCCGACCCTGTCAGATTTCCTGGTTGTAGGCGCCGATCTCGCCGTACTTGGCCAGCCGCGGTTTCACCTCGTCGCGGAACAGGGCGCGCATGTCGTCTTCGGACCGCATGCTCTCGACCACCACGACCAGTTCCGGCTTGTTGGATGAGGCCCGCACCAGCACCCACGACCCGTCCTCCAGATGCACCCGCACCCCGTTGACGGTGATCGCCTCGACGATCTTGCGGCCCAGGATCGATCCGCCGGACGCGGCCAGCGCCTCGTATTCGGCCACGATGCGCGACAGCACCTCGTACTTCAGCTCGTCGTCGCAGTGCGGCGACATGGTCAGGCTGGTCCAGGCGTCGGGCAGCGCCGCCTTCAGCTCGCTGAGCGTCTTGCCGGGATTGCGGTCCAGCATGGCCAGCACGGCCCCCGCCGCGACGATGCCGTCGTCGTAGCCGTGGCCCAGCGGGGCGTTGAAGAAGAAATGCCCCGACTTCTCGAACCCGGCCAGCGCCCCCAGCTCGGCGGTCTTGCGCTTGATGTAGCTGTGGCCGGTCTTCCAGTAGACGGTCTCGGCCCCGTTGGCCTTCAGGACCGCGTCGGTCTTGTAGAGGCCGGTCGACTTCACATCGACGACGAAGGTGGCGTTGGGGTGCAGGGCCGACAGGTCGCGGCCCAGCATCAGGCCGATCTTGTCGGCGAAGATTTCCTCGCCGGTGTCGTCGACCACGCCGCAACGGTCGCCATCCCCGTCGAAGCCCAGGGCTAGGTCGGCCCCGGTGTCCCGCACCTTCTGCGCCATCTGCATCAGCATGGCGTGATCCTCGGGGTTCGGGTTGTATTTCGGGAAGGTGTAGTCGAGCTCGGTATCCATCTCGATCACCTCGGCCCCCATCCGGCGCAGGGCCTCCGGCGCGAACGCCCCGGCCGTGCCGTTGCCGCAGGCCGCCACCACCCTGATCGGTCGGGTCAGTTTGGTCTTGGCCACGATGTCGGCGATGTAGCGCTCGCGGAAGTCGTCGACCCGGGTCAGCGTCCCCCCGGCCCGGCTGACGCCCTCGCCGTTCAGCACGATCTCCTTCAGCCGGCCGATCTCGTCGGGGCCGAAGGTCAGCGGCGGCTGGGCCCCCATCTTGACCCCGGTCCAGCCGTTCTCGTTGTGGCTGGCCGTGACCATGGCGACGCAGGGGCAGTCCAGCTCGAACTGGGCGAAATAGGCCATCGGCGACAGGGCCAGGCCGATGTCGACCACCTCCATCCCGCCTTCCAGCAGGCCAAGGGTCAGCGCCTGTTTCACCGCCAGCGAATAGGAGCGGTAATCGTGCCCCACCACGATGCGCGGCCGCTGGCCGACCTCGTGGACATAGGTCGCCAGCCCGAGGCCCAGCGCCTGGAGACCCAGCAGGTTGATCTCCTTCTCGAGGATCCAGCGCGCGTCGTATTCCCGGAACCCCGTCGGCTTCACCAGCGGCACGGTCTCGTACTCGGCCGTGTTGGGGCGAAGGTCCTGGCGGGGCTTGATCATGATCGGGTCCTTGGCTGGGCGGCCGCCCGGTATAGACAGGCGGCCTGAGGGCCACAACAACGCGGGAACGGCGGTATGGGCGCCGCGTTGCCGGGAAACCGGCCAACCTTGACCGGTTCGGACCTCGGGCCTACCCCCGGGGCGACGTCTGACGGAGACCTGAATGCCTCGCCTGATCCTGCTGCGCCACGGCCAGAGCCAGTGGAACCTCGAGAACCGCTTCACGGGCTGGGTCGACGTCGACCTGACCGACCAGGGCGAAGCCGAGGCGCGGCGCGCGGGCGAATTGATCGCGGCGGCGGGCTTCCACCCCGACGTGATGTTCACCTCGGTGCTGACGCGGGCGAAGCGGTCCGGGGCCCTGGCGCTGGACTCCGCCGGCCTGAAGGACATCCCCGTGGTCGAGGACTGGCGCCTCAACGAGCGCCACTACGGCGGCCTGACCGGGCTGAACAAGGCCGAGACCGCCGCGAAGCACGGCGAGGACCAGGTCAGGATCTGGCGTCGCAGCTACGACGTCCCGCCCCCGCCCCTGCCGCCCGGCGGCGAGTACGACTTCACCGCCGATCCCCGCTACGCCGGCCAGGCCATCCCGGACACCGAGAGCCTCAAGACCACGCTGGAGCGGGTCCAACCCTACTGGGACGCCGAGATCGCCCCGCGTCTGAAGGCCGGCGACGACCTGCTGATCGCCGCCCACGGCAATTCGCTCCGGGCCATCGTCAAGCTGCTGTTCGCGGTGCCGGACGACCGCATCGTCGGGGTCGAAATTCCCACCGGCAACCCGCTGGAGATCGACCTCGACGAGACCCTCAGACCGCTCGCCGCCCGATACCTCGACGAAGCCCGGGCGACCGAACTGCCGCCCCTGCCGGGAGCCTGAGCCATGACCAGCGCGCAGCAGGCCTCCGACGACATCCGCTTCATGGGCCGGGCCATCGCCCTGGCCAAGGCGCGGATGGGCCAGACCTGGCCCAACCCCGCGGTCGGCTGCGTCATCGTCCGGGACGGCGTGGTGGTCGCCGAGGCGGCCACCGCCCCCGGCGGCCGCCCCCACGCCGAGGAGCAGGCCGTGCCCTCCGCCGGCGACAAGGCCCGGGACGCCACGGCCTATGTCACCATGGAGCCGTGCGGGGCCCGGTCGTCCGGCCGCACCTCCTGCTCGAACTTCCTGATGGACGCCGGGATCGCCCGGGTCGTGGTCGCCGCCGTCGACCCGTCGCCCTTCGCCGCCGGCCGGGGGGTGGAGCGGCTGCGCAAGGCGGGCCTTCAGGTCGAGACCGGCCTGCTGGCCCCGGACGCGGCCGTCCTCTACGAGGGCTATCTGCACCGGGTCGAAACCGGCCGCCCCCTGGTCCGGATCAGCGACGACGGCGAAGGCTTCGACGCCCGCTTCGCCGCCTCCCCCAAGGCCGACCTGACCACCGAACTGAACCGCCTCGGCGAGGCCGGCTACACCCGCCTCTGGGTCGGCCCCGGCGAACTGGCCGACGCCTTGAAGAGCCAGGGCCTGCTGACCGTATAAGAAGGCGAACAGCCGCTAACCATTTCAGTCTTCCTTAAGCGCGTTGTGCCATACCGGGACCATGTCGAGTAACGCGTCCCCAGCCGCCAGAAAGCGGATCGATCAACAGGAACTGGACGCCATCTGCGCCCGGCACGATCGCCTGTGGCAGGCCAAGCCGGGCGGCGCGCGCGCCGTCTTCGCCTGGATGGACCTTTCGGGCCTGTCGCTGGCCGGCCGCAACCTGGCCGACGCCGATTTCGCCGCCGCCTGCCTGAACGGCTGCGACCTGACCGGGGCCAAGCTCGACAACGCCACCTTCTTCGGAACGGACATGCAGGACGCGGTGCTGATCGACGCCAGCATGCGGCGCGCCGATCTGCGCGGCGCCTGCCTGCGCGGCGCCAACCTGACCGGCGCCGACCTGTTCGAGGCCGACCTGCGCGAGGGCACCATCGCCGCCGCCGACGCCAAGCTCGGCTTCCGGGTGGTCGAGGCCAAGTCGCGCACCGACACCCTGGCCCAGGGCGCCTGCCTCGTCGGAGCCAATCTGGAGCGGTCGAAGCTGACCGGCATCGTCGCCGTCGCCGCCGACTTCTCCGACGCCATCATGAAGGATTGCAAGCTGGTCCGGGCCAATCTGAAGCAGGCCAGTTTCAGGGGCGCGGACCTGGCGGGGGCGGACCTGTCGGGCGCTGACCTGACCGGCGCCGACCTGCGCGACGCCGTGCTGGTCGGAGCCCGGATGGCCATGTGGCGCACCGACGGCGCGGACATGACCGGGGTCCTCACCGACGACCGCTCGTCGGGCAGTCCGGTGGGCAAGATGCCGGCCGCCGAGATGCTGGCCGAGCACGCCCGCTGGTGCGAGACGGGGGGCGCCGACGGTCAGCCGTCGGTGTTCAACGGGGTCGACCTGAGGGCGCTCAAGTCGATCAACGGATACAATCTGACCGCCCTGTCGGCCAAGGGCGCGGTCTTCTACGGCCTCGACATGGAGGGGGTGCAGCTCCAGGGCGCCCATCTGGAGGACGCCGACCTCCGCTCCGTCAACCTGAAGGGCGCCGACCTGCGCGGGGCGCGGCTGGCGCGGGCGCGGCTGAACGGCGCGGACCTGCGCGGGGCTCAGATGGGCCCGCTGCTGATCGCGGCGGACCGGCTGCTGCCGGCCAACCTGACCGGCGCCTGCCTGAAGGGCGCTGATCTTTCGGGGGCGGATCTGAAGCGGGCCAACCTGACCGGCGCCGACCTGACCCGGGCCACCCTGCGCGGCGCCTGCCTGCGCCAGGCCGAGATGACGGACGCTATCGTCACCGGCGCCCGCGGTCTCGAAATCGACGACGCCGCCGCCTGACGCGAAAAAGGGGCGGCGCGAGCGCCGCCCCTTCCGTGTTTTGCGAACAATCCGGCCGTTAGGCGGCCTTGCCCTTCTTGCCTTCGATCAGCGGTTGGCCCGAACCGATCTCGATTCGGCGGGGCTTGAGCGCCTCCGGAAGCTCGCGCTCCAGGTCGATCGACAGCAGGCCGTTGACCAGGTCGGCGGATTTCACGACGACATAGTCGGCCAGCTGGAAGCGGCGCTCGAAGTCACGCTCAGCCAGGCCCCGGTGCAGGAAATTCCGCCCGTTCGAAGCGTCGTCATTGGCGGTCTTGCGGCCGGTGACGGTGAGCAGGTTCTCCTTCACCTCGAGGTTCAGTTCGTCGGGCTTGAAGCCGGCGACGGCGATCTCGATGCGATAGGCGTTCTCGCCCGTGGTCTCGATGTTGTAGGGCGGCCAGCCGTTTTCCTGACTGGTGCGCGCGGCGCTCTCCAGCAGGCCGGCCAGACGGTCAAAGCCGACGGCGGAGCGGTAGAGCGGGGTGAAATCATAGGTACGCATGTCATCCTCCTGGGGATCAGCAAGGTTGAGCCGCCCCTGCGTTTTCGGCCCGGGACGGCGGTGGGAGTTCAGCCCGGGCAGTCCGATGATCGGCCCCGTCCGGTCTGGAGGACCCGATATCGGCGTCCTCGGAGCAGATGTGGGATGTCCGGAAGTCCGGTCAAGGGGTAGGAATCCGGCCCCGGCTGGTTTCAATCCGCCGCTGGACCGGCATCGTGACTTGCCCGGCGCGCCTGAACCCCGCAGGGTTCCGCCACCCTTTCCCTCCGATGGAGACGACCTTGCGACTGCTCGCACTCGCCGTGACCGCCGCGCTCGCCTTCCCCGCGGCGGCCGTGGCCCAGACCCTGCCCGACCTGCCCCGACTGGACGAAACTGCGGCGCAACGCACCGCCCGCCGCGCCGCCATGACGCCGCCGGTTCCGCAGGAGGACACGGTCCTGCAGGTCGCGGTCGCGTCTCCGGCCCGCCCCGCCGCCGATGTGGCGCGGGACGTTTATCGCCGTCCGTTCGAGACGCTGACCTTCTGGGGCCTGACGCCCGGGTCGACGATCGTCGAGATCGAGCCGGGTCGCGCCGGCTGGTGGCGCAACATCCTCGAGCCCTACGCGGCGGCCACGGGCGGGACCTACGTCGCCGTCAACCGGCCCCTCGAAAGCATGGGAGTCGAGGACGGAACGGCGGACATGGTCGTGGTCGCCCGCGCCTTCCATAACTGGCATCGGGCCGGTCGCACCGGGCCCTATCTGGCGGCCTTCTTCAAGGCGTTGAAGCCGGGCGGCGTGCTGGCGGTGGAGCAGCACCGCAGCGTCGACGGCCTCAACCCGGACCAGACCGCGCCGACCGGCTATGTGCCGGAAAGCCATGTGATCCACGCGGCGCTCGCGGCCGGATTCGTGCTGGATGCACGCAGTGAATTGAACGCCAACCCGAAGGACGACCGGAACCATCCGTACGGCGTCTGGACCCTGCCGCCGACCCGGGTCAGCGCGCCTCGCGAGGGTAACGCCAACGACCGGCCGACTCCTCTGACCGAGGCTGAGCGCGCCGCTTTCGACGCCGTCGGCGAGAGCGACCGGATGACCCTTCGCTTCCGCAAGCCGACCTGATGTCGGCCGTCGCCGGAACCGCTTTGACCGGCCCCGGGAACAGGGTTAAGCCCTTGGCGAACGGGGCGAACCAGACGGCGCGCACGCGTCGGGGGACGTGAATGGCTGAACGATCAGAGGTCTGGCGACCGCTTGCGTCGCGTCGGAGCGTACTTTCCGGCGCCGCCTGCCTGCTCGCCCTGGCCGGCTGCAGTCGAGAGAAGACGGCCGAGCCGCCGCCCCAGCCGGACGGTCCGCCCAAGGGATCGCTGGAATGGGCCGTCGCCGGCCCTTGGCGGGCCCAGGATCACCCCCGTGACGCGTGGCGCCATCCGATGGAGACGCTGCGGTTCTTCGGACTGCAACCGCGTATGGCCGTGGTTGAATTCTGGCCCGGCAGCGGCTGGTGGACGGAAATCCTCGCGCCCTATCTGGCCGAGGGTGGGGGTCGCTATATCGCCGCCGGCTTCCAGACCGGACCTGGCGCCGATCCCGCGCAGAGCCAGCTGACGGCCGCCTTCCAGCACCGTTTCACCAACGACCGGCGGCTGTACGGCGAGATCGCGCTGTCCGAGTTCGGCCCCACCTCAGGGCCGGTCGCCCCGGCGGGCACGGTCGATCTGGCCCTGTTCATGCGCAACATCCATGCGTGGATGGCGGCCGGCATCGCCGAGAAGGCGTTCGCCGACGCCTACGCCGCGCTGCGGCCCGGCGGCGTTCTTGGAATCGAACAGCACCGGCTGGGCCCCGACAAGGACCAGGACCCGACCGCCGCCAACGGCTATGTTCAGGAAGCCTTCGTCAAACAGCTGGCCGCCGAGGCCGGCTTCGCCTTCGTCGCGTCGTCGGAAGTCAACGCGAATGAAAGGGACACCAAGGATCATCCGTTCGGCGTCGAGACCCTGCCGCCGATGGGGCTGACGGCGCCGCGCGGATCTCCGCCGGACCCGACCTTCGACCGGTCGAAGTACGACGAGATCGGCGAAAGCGACCGCATGACCTTGAGATTCAGGAAACCCGAGTGAACCGAGCCGCCGCCTATGCCGCCAATGCGCCCCTGATGGGGGTTCCGGGCGCCTCCGCGCCTCCCGGTGGAACCGGCGAGTGGTTCCGCGGCGCCGGCGGCCTGCGTCTGCGCGCGGCCTTCTGGACGCCCTCGGCGCTCGTCACCCGCAAGCCGCGCGGAACCGTCATCGTCAGTCCGGGACGAACCGAGCCGATCGAGAAATATTTCGAGGTCATCGGCAATTTCCTCGCCCGGGGCTGGTGCGTCCTGGCCCACGACTGGCGCGGCCAGGGCCTGTCGGCCCGGCTGCTGCCCGATCGCCTGAAAGGCCACGCCCGCGCGGTCGAGGAGTTCCTCGATGACTACGCCCGGTTGCTCGACGCCTACGAGGACCGCGCGCCAAAGCCATGGATCATGGTCGGCCATTCGATGGGCGGCGTGCTGAACCTCATGACGTTGCAGGCCGGCGAAGAACGCTTCTCCGGCGCATTGCTGACCGGCCCCATGCTGCGCATCAAGACCGGCAAGCGTTCGATGTGGTCGGTCAAGCTGGCCGTCCGCTGGAACCTGCGCCACGGCAAGGCCGGGGACTATGTTCTGGACAATCCGGACGACCCCTTCGACCACACCTTCGAGAAGGACGCCCTGACCACCGACGAGAGCCGCTACGAACAGTGGCGTCAGCAACTCTACGCCTGCCCCCATCTGGCGGTCGGCGGCCCGACGTGGGGCTGGCTGGCCTTCGCGCTCGACGCGGGGCAACGGGCGCTCAAGCCCAAGGCCTTGAAGTCGGTGCGCATTCCTGTGGCCATCGTTCAGGCGGGCGAGGACGACCGGGTCTGGAAGCAGACCAACAAATGGGCCGCCCGCCGGCTGGGTCGCGGTCGTTACGTCGAGATTCCCGGCGCCCGGCACGAGGTCATCATGGAGACCGACGAGCGGCGCGCGATCTTCCTCGACGAGTTCGACGCCATGGGCGCCTATGTTTCGCCGGTCGAGGACCTGTCGCCAGTTCAGGCGCAGCCGAAGGCCCGGGATCCCATCGAAGCGGCCTGAAGCCTGGCTCTAGAGCGCCGCCCGCCGGAGCGCCACCAGGGCCTGGTCCCGCAGGCGCGCGTCGCCCACGGCCAGAACCTGGCCGCCGCCGTCCGGCGCGGCGCCGCGCCAATTGGTGACCTCGCCGCCCGCGGCCTCGACCACCGGCACGAGCGCCGACCAGTCCCAGACCTTCAAGGCGCTCTCCGCCACCAGATCGATCCGCCCCGCCGCCAGCATGGCGTAGGCGTAGGCGTCGCAACCCAGTCGGGCCAGCCGGGCCGCGGCGCGAACCTGGGTCCAGGCGCCGAGTTCGGCCCCGGTGAACAGATCCGGGTCGGTGGTGGCGATCAGGGCCTCGTTGAGATGGGCGCAGGCGCGCGCGCGCAGCGGCGTCTCGCCGCCTCCCTTCAGCATCCGCCCGCCTGACGGACCGCCCAGGAAAATCTCATCGAGATAGGGCTGGCCGATCACGCCGACGATGGGGCGGCCTTCGGTTCTCAGGGCGATCAGATTGGTCCACAGCGGCAGGCCCGCGATGAAGGCGCGGGTGCCGTCGATGGGGTCGAGGATCCAGACGTGCTCGACCTCGGGCCGGTCCTCGCCATACTCCTCGCCGATGACGCCGTGGGCCGGGTAGCGGTCGGCGATCAGCCGCCGGATCGCCGCCTCGGCCTCGCGGTCGGCGAGGGTCACCGGATCGAAGCCGGCGGCCCCGCCCTTGTCGACCGTCTCGCAGGCGCCCCGAAAATACGGCAGCGATATGCGCGCGGCCTCGCGGGCCAGATCAACGGCGAACTCTTCGTACTCGGTCATGGGAGGGGTTAGGGGCGAGAGGCGAGGGGCGAGTCAAGTCGCTTTCCTCGAGACCTTGCTCGCCCCTCGAACCCCGCCCCTGCCTAGACCGCGTCGCCCTCGGCGTGCAGCGACTTGGCCAGGTCCAGCAGACGGCGGCGCGGGCGCTCGCCGAGCTGGTAATAGGCCTGGATCAGGTCGAGCGTTTCCTTTCGCGAAAACATCTCGCCGCCCTGGTTGGCCGCCTCCCGGCGTTCGATGGCCTCTTCCAGGCCGTCGTAGAAATAGCTGACCGGCGATTCCAGCGCCTCGGACAGTTGCCACAGACGGGCGGCCGAGATGCGGTTGGCGCCGCATTCGTACTTCTGGATCTGCTGGAAGCGGATGCCGACCTGGGTGGCCAGCTGCTGTTGCGTCAGGCCCAGCAGACGCCGGCGGCGACGCAGGCGGCGTCCGAGATGAAGGTCGATGTCGGTGGCCATGGCCCCAATTTCCCTTGTTCCCAACCTGTCCCGATGCGGGACGGCTCGCCCCCAGAGGGGCAAGGGCCATGCCGCCTTCCCTCGACAGGGGATAACCGGTGAACCGCGTTCGTCATCGCATCGAGCAACCGTTGAGCTTCCGGCGCATTAAACGGCCATCGATCATGCCTGGAAGGAGCGGACTATGAGCGGATTTGGATGGATTGCGTGGATTGTCATCGGCATCATCGCCGGCTGGCTGGCTGAGCAGATCATGGGGCGGAGCCATGGGCTGCTGACGAACTTGATCGTCGGCATCGTGGGCGCCCTGATCGGCGGCTTCCTCTACAATACGCTCGGCGGAGACGCGGGCGGCAACTGGATCATCGGGATCATCGTGGCCACCCTCGGCGCGATCGTCCTGCTGTTCCTGCTCGGACTCGTGAAGCGACGGACCTGACGGCCGACGTCTTCATGTGACGACAAAAAAGGGCGGCTCCGCGAGGAGCCGCCCTTCCCTTTTGCACTCTGCGCCAGTCAGGAATCGGGCTTGTTCGGATTCCGGTCGGCGCCTTCCCCGGGCTCGGGCGCGGCCGGGTTCTGCGGCTGCGCGGCCGGGTTTTCCGGCGGCAGGGTCGGCGGCGGCGGGGTCGCCGGGTCTTCCTCTTCACCGGCGGGCGGCGTCGCCGGGACGGCGGGCGTGGCGGGGACGGCCGGGCTTACACCGGGCACGGCGGGCGTGGCCGGCTCGGCGGGGGTGGCCGGGGTGGCCGCCGGATCGGCGTCGTCCGGCTCTTCGGACTCGTCCGGCATCTGCTGGTTTCCCGGGATCGCCGGAGTCGCCGGAGTCGCGGGGGTCACCCCGGGCTCGGCGGGAGTCGCCGGCGTGGCCGGTGCGGTGACCGTGTCCGCCACGCCGAACTGTTCAACGGTGAAGTCCACGATCACGACGTCGCCTTCCTGGCGGATGCCGTCGATCGGCACGGCCCGGACCAGGCCGTCGGAGCCTTGCACCGTCAGCTGCTGGCGATTGCCGTTCATCCGGGCGCCGACCAGTACGCCGAGGTCCCCGTCCGCGCCGCGCACGGTCATGCCGGGCTGCAGGGTCAGGGTGGGGGCCTGGGCCGCCTGCCCCGGCGGGGTGGCGGGGGGCGTTTGCGGGGCCGTGCTGTCCTGCGCGAACGCCGGAGCGGTCATGAGGAACAGGCCGGCGACACCCGAAAGGAGCGCGGTCTTACGCATGATGGATAGCCTCAATTTACGCGAGCTGACGGCTCGCACCAATCGGGCAACCGCCTTGCGGCGGCGCGGTTCCGGGCGCCCCGAAATCACCTTGGCACGGCCAAGATTGACCGATTCCGGCTCGGTGACGGCCGTGATCAGTCCTCGCGGACGCGCTTCTTGCGGAACGACGGGTTCAGCGTCTGCTTGCGCAGGCGGATCGACTTGGGCGTCACCTCGACCAGTTCGTCCTCCTCGATATAGGCGATGGCCTGCTCGAGCGACGGGCGCCGCGGCGGGGTCAGGCGCACCGCCTCATCCTTGCCCGAGGCGCGGATGTTGTTGAGTTGCTTGGCCTTCATCGGGTTGACGTCGAGATCGTCCCAGCGGGCGTTCTCGCCGATGATCATGCCCTGGTAGGTCTTCTCGCCGGCGCCGACGAACATGACGCCGCGCTCTTCCAGGTTCCACAGGGCGAAGGCGGCGGTCTCGCCGTCGCCGTTCGAGACCAGCACGCCCTTCAGGCGGCCCTCGATGGCGCCCTTGTGCGGCTCATAGTGGCTGAACACGCGGTTCAGCACGCCCGAGCCGCGCGTGTCGGTCAGGAATTCGCCCTGGTAGCCGATCAGCGAACGCGACGGCGACTTCAGGGTCAGGCGCGTCTTGCCGGCGCCCGACGGGCCCATGTCCTTCAGCTCGGCCTTGCGGGCCGACAGCTTCTCGATGACCACGCCGGTGTATTCGTCGTCGACGTCGATGACGACGTCCTCGATCGGCTCCAGCCGCTCGCCGTTCTCGCCGGTCTGATAGACCACGCGCGGACGGCTGATCGACAGTTCGAAGCCTTCGCGACGCATGTTCTCGATCAGCACGCCGAGCTGCAGTTCGCCGCGCCCGGCGACCTCGAAGGCGTCCTTGCCGCCGGTCTCGGTGACGCGGATGGCGACGTTGGCCTCGGCCTCCTTGAGCAGGCGGTCGCGGATCACGCGCGACTGGACCTTGTCGCCCTCGCGCCCGGCCAGCGGGCTGTCGTTGACCGAAACGGTCATGGAGATGGTCGGCGGATCGATCGGCTGGGCCGGCAGGGCCTCGGTGACTTCGAGGGCGCACAGCGTGTCGGCCACGGTGGCCTTGGACATGCCGGCGATGGCGACGATGTCGCCCGCCTCGGCGTCGTCCACCGGCTGGCGCTTCAGGCCGCGGAAGGCCAGCACCTTGGTGATGCGGCCCTGTTCGATGGTCTTGCCGTCGCGCGACAGGGCCTTGATGGCCATGCCCGGAACGGCCTTGCCGCTCTCGATGCGGCCGGTCAGCAGGCGGCCCAGGAAGGGATCGCTCTCGATCAGCACGTTGAGGATCTGGAACGGTTCGCTGACCTTCTCGACCTGCTTCGGCGCCGGCACGTGGTCGACGATCAGGTCGAACAGCGGGGCCAGGTTGTCCGACGGCTGGTTGAGATCCAGCGTCGCCCAGCCGGCGCGGCCCGAGGCGTAGATGTGCGGGAAGTCCAGCTGCTCGTCGGTCGCGCCGATGGCGGCGAAGAGGTCGAAGGCGGCGTTGTGGACGCGGTCCGGATCGGCGTGGGCGCGGTCGACCTTGTTGATGCACAGGATCGGGCGCAGGCCCATCTTCAGCGCCTTGGTCAGCACGAATTTGGTCTGCGGCATGACGCCTTCCTCGGCGTCGACCAGCAGGACGCAGCCGTCCACCATGCCGAGGATGCGCTCCACCTCGCCACCGAAGTCGGCGTGACCGGGGGTGTCGATGATGTTGATCCGGGTCTCGCCCGCCTTGCCGTTCCACAGCACGGAGGTGCACTTGGCCAGGATGGTGATGCCGCGCTCACGCTCCTGGTCGTTGGAGTCCATGGCGCGCTCGGTGGTCGCCTCATTGGCTCGGAACACGCCCGACTGGGCGAGCAGCTGATCCACCAGCGTGGTCTTGCCGTGGTCGACGTGGGCGATGATGGCGACGTTGCGCAGGTTCATTTCGGACTCGGGCGGACTGTGTTCGGCCACGGAAGGTCCGGGCCGCTGCAAAGGAGCGTGATTGCGGGAAGGCGCGCGCCTCTTACAGGGGCGAACGGCGAAACGCCAGTGCGCGAGGAACACGCACTGGCGTAACGAGGTGTCTTATCGCCTGGAAAAGCGGCGAGCCGAGGGCGTCAGAACGAATCCTTCGCGGGTCTTCGCCTCAGGTGGAGGGCCAGCGGCGCTATGAGCGCGGCGCCGGCCGCAAGGGCCAGCACCCCTCCGATCAGCGGCCCCACGGCCGCGGCCCCGAAATCCGCGTCCGCGAGCCAGAACCCGTAGGCCAGCCAACCCAGCCCCAAGACCATCAGGACCAATCCGGCCAGAGCGATGGCCGCGAGCGGCGCAAACACCAGAAGCAGGCGGCGCGCGGACGGCATCGGTCCGCCCCAGCCGACGGCCCGACTGTTCAACCACAACCGCCAGCAGACCAGCCCGGCGAACGCTGCAGCACCGAGGATGGTCAACCACGACCGCGGGGCAGCCGGATTGAAGATCACCCCGGGGATCCCGCCGAGGCAGGCCAGCACCACGAGCGGAAGGATCAGCCAGTAGAAGAGGATGACCGCCTTCCGGAACAGCGCCCGCATCTGGTCACACCTTGGCCGACCGTCCCCGCACCCACAGGTACAAGCCAGCAGTCAGGGCGATGAAGGCCACGAGCGCCGCGGCCATGGCCGGCCAGCCGGAACCGTCCGGCATGACCACCGCCCACTCGCCGTCCTGGGTGGCCACGATGATGCCGGCGTTGAAGACGCCGAACAGGCTTTCGCCGACGATCAGACCAGACGCCAGCAGCACACCCATGCGGCGGCCGACGTCGGCGAAGCGGGTGCCCTTGATGCCCCTCTCGTAGATCCAGCCGCAGACCGCGCCGACGACCAGCATCGTGGTCACCGCCGCCGGCAGGTAGAAGCCGATCCCGACGGCCAGCGGCGGCAGCTTGATCCGGCCCTTGGTGGTCCGCTCGAGCACTTCGTCGAGAATGATGACCAGCACGCCGATCACGGCTCCGACGCCGATCAGGTCCCAGCGCAGGTCGCCCCCGATCACGCCGCGCGCCAGCGCGGAGATCAGCGTCGCCTGCGGCGCCGCCAGGGCCGTGGCGTTTTCGGCGATCGCCGGCGGACCGCCTTCGAAGCCAAAGGCCTGGTTGAGCAGGTTCAGGATCAGCGGGATGACCAGGGCGCCGGCGCCGACGCCGACGATCAGGGCGGCCTGCTGGCGCCACGGCGTCGCCTCGACCAGCTGGGCGGTCTTGAGGTCCTGCAGGTTGTCGTTGGCGATCACCGCCACGGCGAACACCACCGAGGTGACGATCAGGGCGAAGGCGATGATCGACGGATCGGCCGGCAGCCCGGCCAGCGCCAGGACGCCGAGCATCAGCAGCGAGGCGATGACGATGGCGAGGATGCCGACGCCCGAGACGGGGCTGTTCGACGAACCGATCAGGCCGGCCATGTAGCCGCAGATGGCCGCCACGGCGAAGCCGATGACCACGACATAGACCAGCCCGCCCGCGACCAGCAGCCAGGCCGATCCGGCCAGCGCCGGCGAACTCTGGGCGAACCAGGCCAGCAGGCCGGCGATGCCGACCAGACAGGCCACTGAAATCGCCCCAACCAGGTTGATCGGCATGTCCTGTTCGACGCGGTCCAGCACCTCGCCGCCCTTGCGCCGCGACTGGGCCGCCAGAGCCGAGGTCAGGCCGCCGACCAGCGGCCCGGCCAGCTTCATCAGCGTCCAGATCGCCGCCACGCCGATGACGCCCGCGCCCATGAAGCGGACTTCACGGCTCCAGACGAGACCGGCGAGCTCCTCCGCCGGCGCGCCGGCCGGCAGGGTGGTGGCGATCGAGGGAATGCCGTTGGCGGTCAGCCAGGCGATCACGTCCGGCGAGGTCAGGATCGGCACCGCGATGCACCAGGCCAGGATCAGGCCGAACAGCTGGGCCAGCCCCACGGTCAGACCGATCAGATGGCCGGCGCCGAGCAGGGCGAACTGCATGCCGAAACCGATCCCCGTGGCGCCGCCCCCAAGGACCGCCGGCAGCTTAATGAATTTCGCCGCCTCGCCAGCGAACACGCGCATCGAAACCAGAACCGCAAAGGCGGCCGAGACGACGGCGCCGCCGACCACGACCCACAGACCCGCCTTGTTCTCGCGCACCGCGCTTTCGGACTGTTCGGCCCCGCGCGAACCGACCTTCAACACCTCGGCTGCGGCGCGGCCCTCGGGATAGGGCAGGTCGCTGTTGACCACCAGGGCGCGGCGCAGCGGGATCGAGAAGGTCACGCCCAAGGTGCCGCCCAAGGCGCAGATCAGCACCGACTGCCAGAAGGGGAAGCCCGCCCACCAGCCGATCATCACCAGCCCCGGCAGGACGAAGATGATGGCGCTCATCGAGCCGCCGACAGAGGCCACTGTCTGGACGGTCATGTTCTCCCAGATGGTCGAGTCGCGGAACGCCCGCAGCACCGCCATCGAGATGACCGCCGCCGGGATGGCCGAAGCGAAGGTCAGCCCGACCAGCAGCCCCAGATAGGTGTTCGCGGCGGTGAAGATCACCGCCAGAATGCAGCCCAGAACCAGCGCGCGAAGCGTCAGTTCAATGCGCTTGGCGCCGCTGATCGGCGCGCTAGCGGGTGTGTCGGTCATGGTGGTCCCTCGTCCCTTTGCGCGGACCTAAGCCGGAAAGCGCGGCGCGGGCAAGAATCCTTCTCGACGGGGCGAGGACGGGGTATCCGTTTCGCATGCCCGAGCTTCCCGAGGTCGAAACCGTCCGCCGTGGCCTGGAGCCGGTGCTCGCGGGCGCGCGCCTGGCGCGCGTCCGCCAGAACCGCCCCGACCTGCGCTTCCCCTTTCCCGACCGCTTCCCCGAACGGCTGGACGGCGCCACCGTCGAGCGCATCGACCGCCGCGCCAAATACCTGCTGATGCCGCTGTCGACCGGCGAGACCTGGGTCACCCATCTGGGCATGAGCGGCCGCTTCACCCTCGACGGCCAACAGCTGGGCGAGTTCGAGGAGGCCGCGCCGATCGCCGGCAAGCACGAACACCTCAGCCTGTGCGCCGTGAAGGGGGCCGTCGCCACCCGGCTCGGCTTCGCCGACGCCCGCCGCTTCGGCTTCATGGGTCTGATCCCGACGGCCGAGGTCGAGGCCCATCCGTGGTTCGCCGCCCTCGGTCCCGAGCCGCTCGGCAACGGCTTCTCCGGCGCCCATCTCGCCGGGGCCTTCGCCGGCAAGAAACAGAACATCAAGGTCAGCCTGCTGGATCAGCGCATCGTCGCCGGCCTGGGCAATATCTATGTCTGCGAGGCCCTCTACCGCGCCCGCATCTCGCCACTGGTCGCGGCGGGTAAGGTCTCGCGGCCGCGCCTCGAAACCCTTGCCGCCGTCGTCCGCGACGTGCTCAACGACGCCATCGCCGCGGGCGGCTCGACCCTGCGCGACTTCGCGAACGCCGACGGCGGGCAGGGCTATTTCCAGCACCGCTTCGACGTCTACGGCCGCGAGGGCAAACCCTGCCTGGGCGAAGGCTGCACCGGCGTGGTCAAACGCATCGTCCAGGCCGGGCGCTCGACCTTCTACTGCCCCTCTTGCCAGAAGCGGTGAGTGCATGACCCAACGCATCATCCTGTTCCGCGGCATGAACACCGGCGGCGTGCGCGCCCCAGTCGGCGAACAGCGGGCCATGGCGGAGGAGATGGGGCTGAAGAACCCGCGCACCCTTCAGGCCAGCGGCAACCTCGTCGTCGAAAGCGGCAAGGCGACGGCGGCGCTGGAGCAGGACATCGAGGCGGCGATGGAGCGCACCTTCGGGCTCAAGGTCGCCGCCATGGTCCGGACCCCCGACCAGTGGGCGAAGCTGATCGCCGCCAATCCCTTCCCGAAGGAGGCGGCCGCCCATCCGGCCAAGGTGGTGGCCATGGTCATGAAGGACGGGATCAAGCCCGGCGCGCTGGAGGCGTGTCGCGAACTGGCGGAAGACGGCGAGCGGGTCGAGGCGGTCGGGGACGTCCTGTACTTCTGGTTCCCCGAGGGCCAAGGCGAGTCCGCTATCTTCAAGAAGGCCACGCCGCGCCTGCTGGGCATGGGCACGGGCCGCAACTGGAACACTGTGCTGAAGCTGGGCGGCATGGCGGGCGTGGAGATCGGGACATGAGTCTGCGGGAGAAACAGCTCTGGGCCAGCGTTCTGGTCGGCCTGGTCGTTTGGGGCGCCTATGCGGTTCATGTCGTTCCGATCCTGTGGGATCCGGCTCATCCCGATCCCGCAGTTGCGACCGGCCTCGCCTTCGCCACGGCCCTTGTGGTGTTCGTCATCGCCGAGGCCGCGCTGGCAGGGGTGATGGCATGGTTCCAGCGGCGCCATCGGCCCGCGCAGGATCAGGCGCTGACCGACGCCGCCCTGATCGCCGGGCAGGTCGCGCTGGTGGTCCTCATCACCTTGCTGGTCCTGACGCTCGCGGGGCTCTGGGGAGCGGCGATCTGGATTGAGCGGCAGTACTCGGTCGGCGTCGGAGCGACGGTTTTCAGCCGGGCTCCGCTGCTGCTGGCCAATCTGCTGCTGCTGGAGATCGTCCTCGCCGAAGGCGTGCGGTCCGTGCTGACCCTTTTGCTGGTCCGTCGGCGCCGCTAAACGGCTCTGACGACAGAGGAGACCCCCATGGCGGACAGCTATTCCACCCTGCTCATCGAGCGCCACGCCGACGGCTATGCGGTGGTGACCCTGAACCGGCCCGAGGCGTTGAACGCGCTGAACTCCCAGCTCTTCAGGGACCTCGCCGCCTTCCTCGACGCGGTCGAGCATGACGACACCGTGCGCTGCCTGATCCTGACCGGTTCGGGCGACAAGGCGTTCGCCGCCGGCGCCGACATCAAGGAGATGTCGGACCAGTCCTACGCCGACATGTACAAGGCGAATTTCTTCTCGCTCGGCCACGACCGCATCACCCGCTTCCGCAAGCCGATCATCGCCGCGGTCAATGGCTTCGCCCTCGGCGGCGGCTGCGAGCTGGCCATGCTGTGCGACTTCATCGTCGCCTCGGACAAGGCGAAATTCGGCCAGCCCGAGATCAATCTCGGGGTCGCCCCGGGCATCGGCGGCTCGCAGCGCCTGACCCGCCTCGTCGGCAAGGCCAAGGCCATGGACATGGTCCTGACCGCCCGGATGATGGACGCCGCTGAGGCCGAGCGCGCCGGCCTCGCCAGCCGCGTCGTCCCGCACGACACCCTGCTCGACGAGGTCCGCAAGATCGCCGCGAAGATCGCCGCCCAGAGCCCGCTCGCCGTCATGGCGAACAAGGAGATGGTCAACGCCGCCCTCGAGACCACCCTGACCCAGGGCGTCCAGTTCGAGCGCCGCCTGTTCCACTCGCTGTTCGCCTTCGAGGACCAGAAGGAGGGCATGGCCGCCTTCGTCGAGAAGCGGAAGCCAACCTTCACCGGTCGCTAGGCGCTCAGGTGATCTGATCCGGATGGGTCTGGGTGCCGGCCGGCGGGGTGTCGACCTCCTGGTACGGATCGTCCGTCTCCTCGATCGACAGGATGGCCTCATCCTTCTTCATCAGGGCGGCGGCGGCGTCGCCGGCCTGAACGTCCGTCTTCGACGGCACCTTCAGGACTCGTGGCGTCCCGCCTTCGACGCCGACGGTGACGCGATAGATGCGCATGGCTCATTCTCCCTTGATGCAGGGACAACGGTCCCGGCCCGGTGCGGTTTCAGGTCGCCGCCCGGTCCACGCCCCGGGACCTGTCGCGTGGCGCTTGAACCCTCCGCCCCTTTCGGCTATAGCCGCGCGCTCTTGAGATTTTCGCGCCGTGGACGAGTGCTCCGCGGCGTTTTCCGTTCGAAGGTTTGACTGATGGCCAACAACCCCGGCGCCAAGAAAGCGATCCGCAAGATCGCGGCCCGCACCGAAGTGAACAAGGCGCGCCGCACGCGCGTCCGCACCTTCCTGCGCAAGTTCCAGGAAGCCGTGACGGGCGGCGACGCCGGCGCCGCCAAGGCCGCTTTCGTGGAGGCGCAGTCCGAGCTGATGCGCGCCGTCACCAAGGGCGTGGTTCACAAGAACACGGGCTCGCGCAAGGTGTCCCGCCTGGCCGCCCAACTGAAGAAAATGTCGGCCGCCTGATCCGACGGCGCCGGACGGCCTTTCACAGGCCTGTCACGGTAAATACGAGAAAATTCAACGGCGAGGGCGCAACCGCTCCCTCGCCGTTTGCACGTGCGCCGCTAACCTCCCTCGCCTGAAATCGGGCTCCCCCCGGTGGCGAAATGGGGGATTCCGCTGACGGCGTTTGGCTTTAGCGGAGTCAAACAATTTAACTGCAAATCGCGAATCGAATCAGCGTTGACGCCCTCCGATCCCGGCGTAAGTTTGGCGCTCTAACGCACTTCCATCCCCACGGATGAACACGGCGCGGAACCCGTTTCGCGTCGGCGTGAGATGTCTGATCGAGAGCATGACCCCACCCCGGGCGGCGCCCAGCCGCACCGGTCAGGAGAAGTCGTCCCCGATCCAGGCCGCTCAGAAGGGCGTCGGTGATGGGATCTAACGGCGGGTGGCTGAACATGGTGGGGGGCGCGCAAATGGCGGGGATGACCGATCCGGATCGTATCTGGACCGAGGCGGCGGGCCGCCTGCGCGGCGAGATCGGCGAAGGAGCCTTCAGCTCTTACATCGCGCCCTCCGCGGTGCGCGCCGACGGCGCCGGCCAGCTGATCCTCGTCACCCCCACCGCCTACGCCCGTGACTGGGTGCGCAAGAACGCCCTGCGCCGCATGAACGAACTGTGGCTGGGCCTGGACGGCCTGTCGCGTCGGCTCGAGGTCCGTTGCCGGGCCGAGATGGGCTCGACCCCGCCGGCCTCGCAGGTCGCCGCCGGCCGCGCCGAGGCGCCCGCCGCCGCGACCGTCATGCCGATGCCGCTGGCCACCGTCGGTCCCGTGGCCGACGGCGCCCGCGCCGTGCGGGCCGCCGGCCTGCAGGAGCGGCTCAACTTCGACAGCTTCGTGGAAGGTCAGGGCAACGCCTTCGCCCTCGCCATCGCCCGCCAGGCTGCGGCCTGGGCCGACGGCCACTTCAACCCGATCTTCTTCTGCGGCCCCTACGGCTACGGCAAGACCCACCTGCTCAACGCCATCGCCTGGGAAGCCCAGCGCCTGCGCCCGGACGCCAAGGTGGTCTATCTGACCGCCGAACGCTTCCTGTCGACCTTCGTGCGCGCCATGCAGGACCGCTCGACCGCGGCCTTCAAGGAAAGCCTGCGCGGCGCCGACATGCTGCTGATCGACGACGTCCAGTTCGTCGGCGGCAAGGCCTCGACCCAGGACGAACTGCTGGCCACCCTGACCTGCCTGATCGAGGACGGCAAACGCATCATCCTGTCGGCCGACCGGCCGCCGATGGCCCTGACCGAGGTCGAGCCGCGCCTGCGCAGCCACCTCGCCTCGGGCCTGACCTGCCCGGTCGAGCCCGCCGACCGCGCCCTCAAGCTGGCCGTCGCCCGCAACCGCATCGCCGCCCTCGCCGGCCTCGGCGTGGTCTCGGGCGAGGCCCGGCCCGACGTGCTGGAGCACCTGGTCGACCGCACCCCCGGCTCGATGCGCGAACTGGAAGGCGCGGTGAACACCCTCGCCGCCGTCGCCGGCGCCCGGCTGTCGACCCTGACCGTCGACGAGGTCCAGACGCTGCTGGGCTCGGCCCTGCGCGGCGGACCGGAGCGCCGCATCACCGTCGACGAGATCCAGAAGACGGTGGCCGAGCATTTCACCCTCAAGCAGGCTGACCTGCTGTCGGAGCGCCGCACCCGTTCGGTCGCCCGGCCGCGCCAGATCGCCATGTGGCTGTGCAAGCAGCACACCACCCGCTCCTATCCCGACATCGGCCGCCGCTTCGGCGGGCGCGACCACACCACGGTCCTGCACGGCGTGCGCAAGATCGAGGAGCTGATCGCCCAGGACGACCAGATCGCCCGGGACGTCGAGGCCCTGACGCGCAAGCTGCGCGGCTGACCCTGTGGACAGCGGGGGCGGCGTTCGCCTCCCCCGTTGCTCCCGCGCGTCAATCCGCTAGTGTCCAAGGCCCTCTACTCGCGGTGACGCTTTGAGTCGCCGCACCCCGGGCGAGACGACATGCAGCTGACCATCGAACGATCCGCGCTCCTCAAGGCCCTCGGGCACGTGCAGAGCGTGGTGGAACGGCGCAACACCATTCCGATCCTGTCCAACGTCCTGCTCAGCGCGGGTCGGGACAAGCTGTCGTTCGCGGCCACCGACCTCGACATGGAGATGGTCGACGAGGCCGAAGCCCAGGTGAACGTCGAGGGCCAGATCACCGCCCCGGCCCACACCCTCTATGAAATCGTCCGCAAGCTGCCCGACGGCGCCGAGGTGTCGCTGAGCTACTCCGGCGACGATCCCCGGCTGGTGGTCCAGGCCGGGCGCTCCAAATTCAACCTGCCGGTCCTGCCGGCCGGCGACTTCCCGGTCATGTCGACCGAGACCAACGGCACGCGCTTCGCCCTGCCCAAGGAAGACCTGGCCCGGCTGATCGACAAGACCCGGTTCGCGGTCTCGACCGAAGAGACCCGCTACTATCTGAACGGCCTGTATCTCCACACCGTGGCCGAGGCCGGCATTCCCCTGCTGCGCGCCGTGGCCACCGACGGCCACCGCCTCGCCCTGGCCGAGACCCCGGCCCCCGAGGGCGCCGCCGGCGGCCCCGGCGTCATCGTGCCGCGCAAGACCATCGACCAGGTCCGGCGCCTGCTCGACGACGGCTCCGGCCCGGTCGAGGTCATGGTCAGCCCGCAGAAGATCCGCTTCGAGTTCGGTCAGGCCTCCCTGACATCCAAAGTGATCGACGGCGCCTTCCCCGACTACATGCGCGTCATCCCCAAGGGCAACGACAAGCAGGCCGACATCGACAACGCCGTCTTCGCCTCGGCGGTCGACCGCGTCGCCACCATCTCGGCCGAGAAGAGCCGCTCGGTGAAGCTGGCCTTCGAGCTGGACCGCGTCACCCTGACGGTGCGCAACATGGAGGCCGGCCAAGGCGTCGAGGAGGTCGAGATCGGCTATTCCGAGGAGCCGTTCGAGATCGGCTTCAACGCGCGCTACCTGCTGGACGTGGCGGGTCAGATCACCGGCGAGACCGCCCACTTCAAATTCGCCGACCCGGCCAGCCCGACGCTGGTCCTCGATCCGGGCGACCCGGGCGTGCAGTACGTGCTGATGCCGCTGCGGGTGTAGGGCGTGCAGACCCCCCCGCCGGAGGAGGCTGGCGCGGCGCTCGAAGCGGCGATCATCGCCGCACAAGACGGCGGAAGCCTTGATGAGCTCGCGTCGGCGTTCATGAACTCGTACGTCGTCGTCATGCTTGCGGAAGACCCGGGCCCTGACCCTCAGGCCCTCTCCCCACTGACGGTGTCGACGCCGCAGGGCTATCTCGCGCTCGTCGTCTTCACCACGGCCGGGAAATGCTCGAACTGGTCCCGCAACGCGCCTCAATATCCCCACGCGCTTCTGGTTCGCGCCGATTGGATTCTGAATGTGGTTGGCGACGAATACGGCATCGCCGTGAATCCCGGCGAGGCCGTCGGCTTCAGCATGCCGCCCTTCGGCGTCGCCCAGATGAAGGCACGCGGCGTTCCGGCGGGCCGAAGCCGGTAGGGCCTGGCATCGGCCGGTTGGGAAGGCGCTCAATAGTGACTAGTGATTGGTGGCGGCGGATGCGCTCGATCCAGCCACTCATCTCCAGCCCCTCGCCACACCCTTGATCACCGCCCTCACCCTCACCGACTTCCGCTCCTATGCTAGCGCGACCCTGTCCATCGCGGCGGGGACGGTGGTGCTGCATGGGCCGAACGGGGCGGGGAAGACCAATCTGCTGGAGGCGCTGAGCCTGTTCACCCCGGGCAAGGGACTGCGCGGGGCGAGCGCGCCGGAGATGGGGCGGCGAGAGCCCGGGGAGACGACCGGACGGGCCTGGGCCGTCGCGGCGGTGCTCACGGACGGCGACGGCGAGACGAAGCTGGGCACCGGGGTGCAGGCGGCGGGCGCGGCGCGGCGCATCGTGCGCATCGACGGCGAGACGGCGCCGCCGGGGCGGCTGCTGGATCATCTGCGTCCGGTCTGGGCGACGCCCGAGCAGGACCGGCTGTTCTCGGACGCCCGCGCCGCCCGGCTGAAATTCCTCGACCGGCTGGTGTTCGCGGCGGACCCGGACCACGCCGCCTCGGTCGCGGCCTATGAGAAGGCGCTGCGCGAGCGGCTGCGGCTGCTGACCGACGGGTCCGAGGGGCAGCCCGCCGATCCGCTATGGCTGGATGCGCTGGAGCTGCGGCTCGGCGAGGCCGGGGCCGCCGCCGCCCTCGCCCGCGCCGCCGCCCTCGTCACTCTTCAGGCGGCCATCGACGACCGTGGCGACCGCCCCTTCCCGCAGGCCGACCTGGGCCTGACCGGCGAGGCCGAAGGTATGGCCGCCGCCGGAGCGGGGCCCGACGCCATCGCGGCGGCGATCCGCGAGGGTATGGCCCGGTCCCGCGCCCGCGACGCGGCCGCCGGGCGCTCGCTGTACGGCCCGCACCGCTCCGACCTGACCGCCCTGCACCGCGAGAAGAACCGGCCGGCCGCCGAGGGCTCCTCGGGCGAGCAGAAGGCGCTGGTGCTGAACCTGATCCTCGCCCAGATCGCGCGGCTGGCGGGACAGGCCGCCGCGCCGATCCTGCTGCTCGACGAGGCCCCGGCCCACCTCGACACGCGCCGTCGCGCCGCCCTGTTCGACGAGATCGAGGCGCTGGGACTGCAGGCGTTTCTGACCGGGACCGAGGCGGAGTTGTTCGAGCCGCTGCGGGGGCGGGCCCAGTTCGTGCGGGTCGAGGGCGGGGCGCTGACGGTGGAGGAGTAGTCCGCTCTCCCGCCGGGAGGGGGAATCCCCTACCCCAGTTCCGCTTCCAGATCGGCCAGGCGCGCGGCCTGGTCCTCGGCGATCAGGGCGTTGAGCATCGGGTCGAGGTCGCCCTCGAGTATCTGCGGCAGGCTGTGCAGGGTCAGGCCGATGCGGTGGTCGGTGACCCGCCCCTGCGGGAAGTTGTAGGTGCGGATGCGCTCGGACCGGTCGCCCGAGCCGACCTGCGACTTGCGGGCGCTGGAGCGGGCGAGGTCCTTCTCCTGCCGCTGCATGTCATAGAGGCGGACGCGCAGGTTCTTCATGGCCTTGTCGCGGTTGACGTGCTGGCTCTTCTCCGACGAGGTCACCACGATGCCCGAGGGCATGTGGGTGATGCGGACGGCGGAGTCGGTCTTGTTGACGTGCTGGCCGCCCGAGCCCGAGGCGCGGAAGGTGTCGATGCGGATGTCCTTGTCGTGGATCTCGATCTCGACGTCCTCAACCTCGGGCAGGACGGCGACCGTCGCGGCCGAGGTGTGGATGCGGCCGCCGGCCTCGGTGGTCGGCACCCGCTGGACGCGGTGCACGCCGCTCTCGAACTTGAGCCGGCCGAACACGCCCTCGCCGGTGACCGTGGCGATGATCTCCTTGTAGCCGCCGGCCTCGCCCTCGGTGGCGGAGTCGACCTCGACCCGCCAGCCGCGCGTGGAGGCGTAGCGCGAATACATGCGGAACAGGTCGCCGGCGAACAGGGCCGCCTCGTCGCCGCCGGTGCCGGCGCGGACTTCGAGCACCGCCGAGGCGTTCTCGTCGGCGTCGCGCGGGGCCAGCAGCAGGGCCACGTCGCGTTCCATATCGGGCAGGGCCTCGCGGAGTGACTGCAGTTCCTCGGCGGCCATCTCGGCCATTTCAGGATCGGCGGCCATGGCCTCCAGGTCGGCCATTTCCGCCCGCGTCTTCGCCAGCGCCATGACGGCGTCGGCGACCGGCTTCATCTCGGCGTGCTCCTTCGACAGGCGCACGATCTCCTGACCGTCGCTGGCCGCGCCCATGCGCGCTTCCACCTGATGGAAGCGGTCGAGCACCTGATCGAGCCGGGCCTGGGGCAGTCGCAAGGGGGAGGCTTCCTTGGTTGGCGGGACGGGAGCCTTAGCGCGACGGGCCGCAATCTGTCGATGGACCGCCGGGCAACCAATTGCATCGCCTCGCCTTTCATCCGAGACGGCAACGCTTCGCCGGCGCAAAAGGGGGGTGAATGGATACGTTTCTGCTCTTCCTGATGGTCGGTTTTCTGGCCCAGGCCGTGGATGGCGCCCTGGGCATGGCCTATGGCGTCATCTCCTCTTCGGTCCTGCTCGCCGTCGGCGTGCCGCCCGCGACCGCCTCGGCGAGCGTGCACGGGGCCGAGGTCTTCACCACCGCGGCCTCGGCCGGCAGCCACATCTGGCACCGGAACGTCGAGTGGCGGCTGCTGGCGCCGCTGGCGATCGCCGGCGTGATCGGCGGCTGTCTCGGCGCCTATGTGCTGACCGGCGTCCGGGGCGACGTCATCAAGCCGTTCGTGATCGCCTATCTGGCGCTGATGGGTGTCTACATCCTGTGGCGGGCCGGGCATGACATCCGCATCCGCCGCATATCCTCATGGATCACCGGGCCGCTGGGACTGGTCGGCGGCTTTCTGGACGCCGTCGGCGGGGGCGGCTGGGGGCCGACAGTGTCCTCGACCCTGGTCGGGGCCGGACAGGAGCCGCGGCGCGCCATCGGCACGGTCAACACCGCCGAATTCTTCCTCGCCGTGGCCATCAGCGCCGCCTTCGTCTGGGCCCTGCTCTCGGGTCACTGGCGCGACGCGGACGCCCTGCAGAACCACGCCGCCGCAGTGGGCGGCCTGGTGGTCGGCGGCCTGGCGGCCGCGCCTTTCGCCGGTCTGATCGCCAAACGGGTGCCGCGACGGATGCTGACCTATGCGGTCGGGGTCCTGCTGCTCGCGCTGGCGAGTTTCCAGGGGCTGCAGCTGGCCGGGGTTCTGGCCTAGGCGTCCGGCCGGGTCTGCAGGAAGCTCGGCCGCGCCTCCAGCGCCGTCTGCAACGCGACCAGACCGGGCCGGCCGGTCTTCCAGTCGTAGTCCGGGTGGCGGAAGCCGATCCAGGTCACCGCCACGCCGGCGGTGATCACGCCCATGTCGAGCCGCGCCGCGTCGGGCGCCGCCGCTTCCAGCCCATCCAGCGCCCGCCCCATGTTCGCCGTCCAGCGCTCGACCCACGACGGTGAGCGTTCGTGTTCGGGCCGGCGTTTCTCCAACACCAGCTTGACGCCCATCTCGAGCGCGCCGTTGGCCAGGGTCTCCAGCCGCCGCACCCGCAGCCGCTCCGCGCCACCCTCGGGCAGCAGCCGCGGGCCGGCGCCCATGGCGTCGAGGTATTCGCAGATCACCGGGCTGTCGTTGAGCGGCAGGCCGTCGCCCGCGATCAGGGTCGGCACCTGGACCAGCGGATTGGAGGACAGCAGCTCGGGCGCATTGGCGTAGGGATCGACGGCGATCTCCTCGATGCGGTCGGCCAGCCCCTTCTCACGCGCCACGATGCGGCATTTGCGGGCGTAGGGAGAGGGAACGGTGATGTAGAGCTTCATGTCACTCGGCGGCTTCGAGGGCGGCGGTTCGGGCGGCGTCCAGTTCGGCCGCCTTGGCTTCGACCAGTTCGACGATGTGATCGATCATGCCGTCGTTGGCCAGCTTGTGGGCGGTCTTGCCGTTCAGATAGACCATGCCCGAGCCCTTGCCGCCGCCGGTGAAGCCGACGTCGGTGTAGAGGGCCTCGCCCGGGCCGTTGACGACGCAGCCGATGATCGACAGCGACATCGGCGTGGTCACGTGGGCCAGCTTCTCCTCGAGCACGCCGACGGTCTCGATGACGTTGAAGCCCTGCCGCGCGCAGGACGGGCAGGCGATGATGTTGACGCCCCGGTGGCGCAGGCCCAGCGACTTGAGGATGTCGAAGCCGACCTTGATCTCCTCGACCGGGTCGGCGGCCAGCGACACCCGGATGGTGTCGCCGATCCCGGCCCACAGCATCGAGCCCATGCCGATGGCCGACTTGATGGTGCCGGTGCGCAAGGGGCCCGCCTCGGTGACGCCGAGGTGGAGCGGGCAGTCAATGGCCTCGGCCAACTGCTGGTAGGCGGCCACGGTCAGGAAGGGATCGGACGCCTTCACCGAGATCTTGAACTCGTGGAAGTCGTGGTCCTGCAGGATACGGGCGTGGTTCAGGGCGCTCTCGACCATGGCGTCGGGACAGGGCTCGCCGTACTTCTCCAGCAGGTCCCGCTCCAGCGATCCGGCGTTGACGCCGATGCGCATCGAGCAGCCGTGGTCCTTGGCGGCCTGGATGACCTCGCGCACCCGGTCGGGCGAACCGATGTTGCCGGGGTTGATGCGCAGGCAGGCTGCGCCGGCCTGGGCCGCCTCGATGCCGCGCTTGTAGTGAAAATGGATGTCGGCCACGAGCGGGACGCGGGACTCGCGCGCGATGGTGCGGAAGGCCGCGGTGGATTCCTCGTCCGGGCAGGAGACGCGGACGATGTCCGCGCCCGCTTCCTCGAGCCGGCGGATCTGGTCGATCGTGGCGGCCGCGTCCGAGGTCGGCGTATTGGTCATCGACTGGACCGTGATCGGCGCGTCGCCGCCCACGGGCACCCGCCCGACCATGATCTGGCGGCTCTTGCGGCGCTCGATATGGCGCCACGGGCGGACGTGCCCGAGTTCGGATGCGTGGTCGTGGCTCATGTCGGGAGCAACATAGGCGCTGGATTGCGGCATGGCCACGACGCAGGACGTCGCGGATCAGCCTCCGGCGGTGTCGGCGGCTGATCCCTGCATGGCCGAAGCGGCCTGGAGCTGGGCCTGGGCCTGCGCCTGGACGGCCGCGGTCCGCGCGGCCTCGGTGCGCGCCGCGATGGCGGCGGCCGCCTGCCGGGCGAGGGTCTGGGCCCGCGAGTTCAACCGCTCCAGCGGCGTCTGGACGGCCTCGAGCGCGCCGCCGTGCTCGCCGTTCAGATAGACGTCGAAGGCCGACACGTCCTGCACCTCGACCGTGGCCGAGACGCCCACCGGCGCGCGCCAGGCGTCGCCGGCGGCGAGCTGTCGCGCGAACAGCACGCGACCGTCAGACATACGCACGATCAGATAGGCGGAGTTGCGGGCCTGAAGCACCACCCGGGAGGCGTTGGCGGCCGCCCCGTAGACGGCTCCGCGTGGGTTGAAGGCCTTCTGCACCGGCGGCGCGGCGGCCGCGGCCGCGGCTATGCCTTCCGGCGAGGCGGGATCGATGCCGGTCAGCTCAGCCTCGAGTCCGGGCGTGATGTAGAGGGCCGGCACCGTCTGGTCCGGCGGGGCCGGACGCGGCGCGGTCAAGCGCATGAACTGCCCCTGCCCCGGCACGGCGCCGAGGGTCCAGCTTTCCGGGACGGCGGCGAGGTCGGACGGCTGCGGCGCGCGCATCAGACTGACGCGCTGGAACACGTTCCAGCCGACCACGGCCAGGACCAGCGCCAGGCCGGCGGCGATGAGGCGGGGCGAATAGCGCTTCACCTCCTCGAAGGCCACGCCGACCGGCGGCTGCAGCGGCACCGAGGGGTCGGGGCTCTCGCGCTTGAACCGCTCGACCGCCAGCTGTTCATCCAGACCCAGCGCGCCGGCGTAGGCGCGGACATAGCCGATCGAGAAGACGCGGTTGGGCAATACCGAGAAATCGTTCTGCTCCAGCGCCGTCAGGTAGCGCGTGGGCACCCGGGTGACGCTGGAAAGCTCGGCGAGGGACCGGCCGGAATGGGTTCTGGCGACGTGAAGGCCGTCGCCGAGAGTCGGCGCATCCGTGATGGAAGGAGCAACATCCTTCCAGTCGGGATGATCCTGAAGCTCTTTCGGGATGTTCCCCGTATCCAGCGCCATCCGGCCTGACCCCATACTCGGCGCGCGCAAGGACTCCTCACGCGCCGTACTCGAACCGGAGGGCTGTATCATATCGGGATGACAGTTCGGGTCCGCCCCCGCAAACCACCCGGCTCCGGCTTGTGGATAACTCATTTGAGCTGACCGATCAACGATTTGTTAGGCGTACCGGCGCGTACGGCCGGAACGTTTCAGATCGTGATGTTCAATTTCCGGGCCAGCGATTCCAGTTCGCCCCGGATCGAGCCGGAAGACGAGCCGAGCAGGTTGGCCATGCCGCGCCGGGCGGCGGGCAGATCGGCCGACAGGATCATCCGCTTGACCGGTCCGACGCCGCCGGCCGGCGCCGACAGGCGGGTATAGCCCAGCGTCAGAAGGGCGAAGGCTTCCAGCGGCCGGCCCGCCAGTTCGCCGCAGACCGAGACCGGCGTGCCGGTGTCGGCGCATTTCTTCTGGATTTCGGCCAGCGCCCTCAGCGCCGGCGGCGATAGCGGATCGTAGCGGTCCGAGACCAGGGGATTGGTCCGGTCGGCGGCGAACATATACTGGAGCAGGTCGTTGGTGCCGATCGAGACGAAGTCGGTCAGCGGCAGCAGGGCGTCGAGGTGCCACAGCAGCGACGGGCATTCGATCATCGCCCCGACCCGCAGCAGGGCCGGGAGCGCCCGCCCCCGCCGCCGGGCCCAGGCGCATTCGACGTCGACCAGTTCGCGGGCGGCGCGGAACTCGTCGACGGTGGCGATCATCGGGAACATGACCCGCAGTTCGCGCCCCGCCGCCGCGGTCAGCAGCGCCCGCAACTGGAGCCGCAGCAGGCCAGGCCGGTCGAGGCCGAGGCGGATCGCCCGCCGGCCCAGGGCGGGGTTCTCCTCCCGCTCGGTGACCAGATAGGGCAGGACCTTGTCGCCGCCGATGTCGAGGGTGCGGAAGGTGACGGGCCGATCGCCCGCCGTGTCCAGCACCAGCTTGTACAGCGCCGCCTGGCTGTCGAGGCGCGGCAGCTCCTCCGAGACCATGAATTGGAACTCGGTGCGGAACAGGCCGATGCCCTCGGCCCCGGTGGCGTCGAGGTTTTCCAGATCGACCGCGAGGCCGGCGTTGGTCAGCACCGTGATCCGGGTTCCGTCGAGGGTGACGGCCGGCACGTTGCGCAGCTTGGTGAACTCGGCCTGCCGCTCGCTGCGCACCAGCATGCGTGACTGGACGGCGGCCAGCATGTCGGGGCGGGGGCGCAGATAGGTCTCGCCGGTCTCGCCGTCGACGATGACCAGATCGCCCTCCGACAGGCGGTCGCGCAGCCCCATCAGACGGCCGACGCAGGGAATCTGCAGGGCGCGGGCGACGATGGCGGCGTGGCTGGCGGCCGAGCCCTCTTCCAGCAGCAGGCCGCGCAGCTTGTTGCGCGGATACTCCAGCAGGTCGGCCGGCCCGAGGTTGCGGGCCACCAGGATGGCGTCGTCGGGCAGGTCGCGTTCGCCGGGCCGGTCTCCGGCCAGCAACCGCAGCAGCCGGTTGGCCAGGTCCTCGAAGTCGTGCAGCCGTTCGCGGATGTAGGGATCGCGGGCGTTGGCGAAGCGGGCGCGGTGCTCGTTGCGGACCCGGTCGACGGCGGCCTCGGCGGTCAGGCCGGTGCGCACCGCCTCCTCCAGCGACCGGTTCCAGCCGCGGTCGTCGGCGAACATGCGGTAGGTTTCCAGGACCTCGAACGAGGTTCCCGCCAGCTTGCCCTGCCCGCCCTCTAGCAGGGAGTCGATATTGGCCTTCAGCCCGATCAGAGCCTCGCGCAGGCGTATCTCCTCGGCCTGCGGATCCTCGGCCAGCAGGTTTTCCGGCGGCACGGGCGCTTCGTGCAGGACCACGTGACCGTAGGCCAGGCCCTCGGCGAAGCGCTGGCCCTTGAGCCGCTCGGGCCGGTGCGGCGCCACCTCGATATCGCGCAGTTCGTCCTGGGCCAGCAGCTCGCCCGAGGCCACGGTCTCGGCCAGGACCATGGCGATGGTCTGGATGTCCTCGACCTCTTCCTCGTCGTAGCGGCGCTCGGAGCGGTTCTGGACGACGAGCACGCCGATCGCCCGGCCGCCGCGCAGCAGGGGGGCGCCGAGGAAGGCGTGGTAGGGATCCTCGCCCGTTTCTGGACGGTAGGCGAAGCTGGGGTGCGACGGCGCGTCGGACAGACTGATCGGCTCGGCCGTCCGGGCCACCTCGCCGACCAGGCCCTCGCCGGGACGCAGCCGGGTGGCGTGCACGGCCTCGGGCTTCAGCCCCTGGGTGGCGAACAGCTCCAGTTCGCCCGAGCCGCGGCGCAGGTAGATCGAGCAGACCTCGGCGACCATCGACTGGGCGATGATCCTGACAACGGTGTCGAGCCGTTCCTGCGCGGGCGCGGCCCCCGCCATAGCCTCGCGGATCTGGCGAAGGAGGTTCCGCGGCCCCCTCGTCGTCAATCCGCCAACCGGCATGGCCCCTCCAACAGATCAGCGCCCCAGATGGGCGCCGCCAAGCTTAGAATCTAGACCGCTTCCAGACCGTAGGCCGAATGAAGCGCACGAACGGCCAGTTCCGCATACGCGGCATCTATTAAAACGCTGATCTTGATCTCCGACGTCGAGATGGCCTGGAACTTGACGCCCTTGTCGGCCAGCGCCCGGAACATGGTCTGGGCGACGCCGGCGTGGCTGCGCATGCCGACCCCGACCACAGACACCTTGGCGACGTCTTCGTCGACGCGCAGCTCCTCGAAACCGATCTCGCCCTGGGCGCCGCGCATCAGTTCGGCGGCCCGCTGGGCGTCGCGCCGGCCGGTGGTGAAGGTCAGGTTGACCGCGCCCTCGCTGCGGGCCTGGCTCTGCACGATCATATCGACGTTGACGTTGGCCTCGGCCAGGCGGGTGAAGACGTCCGCCGGCGCCTCGACCCGGTCGGACAGGCCCAACAGGGTGATGCGGGCCTCGTCGCGGCTCATGGTCACGCCGGATACGATGCGTTTCTCCACGATTTCCTCCTCGTCGCAGATCAGGGTGCCGGCGTTGGCGGGCAGGCGCCCGTTCTCGTCGGGTTCGATGAAGCTGGACAGGACCCGGACCGGGACCTGTTTCGCCATGGCCAGCTCCACCGAGCGGGTCTGCAGCACCTTGGCCCCGAGCGAGGCCATCTCCAGCATCTCCTCATAGGAGACCTTTTCGAGGCGGCGCGCCCGCGACTCGATGCGCGGGTCGGTGGTGTAGACGCCGTCGACGTCGGTGTAGATGTCGCAGGCGCACTCCAGCGCCGCCGCCACCGCCACCGCCGAGGTGTCCGAGCCGCCCCGGCCGAGGGTGGTGATGCGGCCGTCGCGGGTGACGCCCTGAAAGCCCGGCACAACGGCGATCTCGCCCTTGTCCAGCGCGGCGCCCAGCACCTCGCCGGGCACGTCCTCGATACGGGCGCGGCCGTGGGCGTCGTCGGTCAGGATCGGAATCTGCCAGCCCATCCAGCTGCGCGCGTTCAGGCCCATGTTGCGCAGCGTCAGCGCCAGCAGGCCCGACGTCACCTGTTCGCCCGAGGCGACCACGACGTCGTATTCGTCGTCCGACATCTCGATGCCCTGTGACGCGAGGCTCGGGGCCGGCCGACCCGCGCCGTCGGTCCAGGCGACCAGTTCGTTGGTCTTGCCGGCCATGGCCGACACCACCACGGCGATCTTCTTGCCGCCCGCGGCCTCGGCGGCGACGATGCGGGCGGCGCGGCGAATGCGTTCGAGGTCGCCCATCGAGGTGCCGCCGAACTTCATCACCAGTCGCGTCGTAGCGGGCCGCGTCATCGTGGCGTATCGCCCCATCTTGCGTGGAGGGCCGCACGGGTTCATCCCTCGGCCCATGGTCGCTTCTAACGACACGCTATCGGCGCGCAAACCCCAAAGCGGCGGGGATTTCAACGATCAGGCGGCGGGGCCGTCGATCGATCCCGCCGACGTGGCGCGTTTCTCCGCCCAGGCGGCTGAATGGTGGGACGCCCGCGGCCCGTTCGCGCCCCTGCACAAATTCAACCCGGCCCGGCTCGCCTTCGTGCGGGACCGGGCGGCCGAACGCTTCGGCCGCGACATCCGGAGCCGCGAGCCCTTCGCCGGCCTGAGCCTGCTCGACGTCGGCTGCGGCGGCGGCCTGATCGCCGAGCCGATGCGGCGGCTGGGCTTCGCGGTCACCGCCGTGGACGCCTCGGCGGAAAACATCGGCACCGCCCGGGTCCATGCGGAACAGCAGGGCCTCGACATCGCCTACCGCGCCGCCACGGTGGAGCAGCTGGAGGCCGAAGGGGTCGGTCCGTTTGACGTGGTGCTGACCTTGGAGGTCATCGAGCACGTCGCCGATCCCGAGGCCTTCATCCGGTCCTGTTCGCGGCTGGTGAAGCCGGGCGGCCTGATGATCGTTGCCACGCTGAACCGGACGCTGAAGTCCCTCGCCCTCGGCAAGGTCGCCGCCGAATACGTGCTGCGCTGGGTGCCCGCCGGCACCCACGACTGGCGCCAGTTCCTCAAGCCCGACGAGCTCCGGCTGATGCTGTCGGAGGAGCCGGTGGCGGTCAGCGGCCCCTACGGCCTGGTCTACAATCCCCTGACCGACCGCTGGAGCGAGAGCGACGACGTCGGGATCAACTACATGATGGTCGCGACGCGCGACTGAACGCGGTTCATCCAGCGTTCATCGACCTGACGTCGAAGTAACGGGACAGCCAAGCTTGGCGGTGGGATGAGGAGGCATTCCTCAACCTCCCCTCTGCAGGAGCTTCCCATGAAACGCCTTCTGGTCCTCGCCGCCGTGACCGCCAGCATGATGGCCTCGGCCTGCGTCACCGTCATCGACGCCACCGACAGCGACGACCTCGCCTGGCACGGTGAGAACGCCCAGCCCTTCGACGACGCCCGCGACTCCTGCCGCGCCTCGACCGGCAAGGGCCAGCACAGCGACGCCTTCCGCGACTGCATGGCCGGCAAGGGCTGGACCCGCAGCTAGGCGGTCAGAGGCGGCGGAGCATGTAGCGGGCGTCCGGTCCGTAGCTCGCCAGTTTCGCCGCCATCTCCGGCGTCTCGACGGCGGTGAAGCCGAGCCGTTCCCAGAAGGGCGCGGCGTCGTTCACCGCCACCAGGGCGAGGGCCGGCCACCCGGCCGCCTTCGCCTCGCCCGCCAGCCGCTCGACGATCGGCCGCGACCAGCCTCCGCCCCGCGCCTCGGGATGCAGGGCGAGGTCGTGCAGATAGATGACGCCCGCGTCTTCGGGGATCGCATCGATCCGGGTGTTCAACGCCGGCGCGGACCCGGCCCGCCACGGATAGGCGACCATATAGCCCCTGACCTCACCCGCTTCGCCGGCGAGGACGAAGCAGCCGCCGGGGTTCAGCGCCAGCCGGTTGGCGAAACAGTCGCGGCCCTCGAAATGATCGGGAAATCCGATGGCGGCGATCCCGGTCACGGCATCGAGATCGCCCTCGCTCATCGACCGCCAGTTCAGGCGGGACAGCGGGTGTTCAGCGGGGCCGCCGCGAAATTCCATTCCATGCTCCGCGCCTGCCCGTCGATCTCGCCCTCGATCCGGGCCTTCAGGGCGTCGCCGTCGCGTTCATAGATGACCCGGGTGGGAAAGTCGTTTTCCGGGTTGGCGAAAACAGCCCGGGTGGGACCGCTCTCGACCAGCAGGAAGGCCGTGGGCGGCGCGCCGCCGGGCTGGGCGACATAGGCGAAACCCGCCGGCGTCGGGCCGATGTGCGAAACCTCGAACCAGGCCCCGCTCGCCGAGACCGTCACGGCATGGCCGACGCTGAGCCCTTTGCGCGGATCGCTCCAGGTTTCCGAGGCCTCGCGGCCGCCCGAGCAGTCGAGCCAGTAGCCGGCCATCCACGACATATCCGGCGACGGGGCAGGCGCGGCCTGGATCAGCAAGGCGGCGAGAAGGGCGGCGGTCGGCATGGGTCGGGTTCCCTGTGGCTTGATGACCGGACCCTAGTGCGCCGACAGCGGGCCCGGCTTGTAGGATTGCGACGCGAGGCTGCGCGCCAGGCCGACCTGTTCCCGGGCCCATTCCGTGGCCGTGCAGCCGAGAAATCGGCGGAAATCCCGCGCCATCTGCGGCTGATCGAAATACCCCGCTTCAAGACCCGCCTCCAGCCAGCCGGCGGCCTCCGGCCCGGCGGCGTGGTCGAACACGCGACGGAAACGCAGGATCGAGCGCAGCAGGCGAGGCGGTACGCCGACCCGGTCGCGGAAGCGGCGCTGCAGGGCGCGGTGGGCGGCGGGCGAGCGCGCCGGCGACGGCCGGTCGTGTCCGGCGGCCTCGATCTCCGCCCGGACGGCGGCGTCGAGCGACCAGTCCTCGGCGCGGCGCTGATCCTCCAGCCATCCGGTCATGAGTTCGACCTGGGCGGCGGGGTCGCCGGCCGGAGGATGAACGCCGGCCAGCCGTCCGACCATGTCGAGACGGCGGTCGGTCGCCCCGGCCAGCGGGACGCCGAGCCAGTCGCGGGCGCCGTCGGGCTCGAAGCGGATGGCGACGAGCTCGACCGGCCCGGCGGGGCGCAGGGCCAGCGGTCGGGTCATCTGGCCGGCGAACAGGGCCCGCGGCTGAAGGCGGAAGACGCCGTCCGCGCCCTGCTCCTCGTAGGGCGCGCCGATGTCGACGACCAGTTCGGGACAGCCGTCCGGGGCGATGCGCTGCACCGTCGGCTCCGGGGCCGGCGCCGCGTAGGTCCAGATCGTGCGCACGAAGGGACGCAGGGCGGCCGGCGGCTCGAACTCCTGATAGTGATCCCCCTGCCCCGGCATGCCGCGTCAGTTCAGCCTGGAGGGATCGGGCGGCGCCGGCGGCAGGGGGGCGCAGGGCACCCCGTCCGCCTTCAGCCTCTTCACCTCGGCGGGCGTGGCCTCGCCGTAGATCTCGCGTTTCTCGGACCGGCCCTCGTGGATGTCGCGGGCCTCGCGGGCGAAGGCGTCGCCGACGTAGTCGAAATTCTGCTCGACATGGCTTCGGACCTCGCGGGCGGCCTTCATCATCATCGTCTGCATCCGGGCGAGATCGGGTTCGGCCGAGGCCTTGCGCGTGCCCGCCACGGCCGGGGCCATGATCTGCTTGCTGACCGCGTGCGAGCCGCAGACCGGGCATTCGACCAGCCCTCGCGCCGACTGCTCGTCATAATCGGCGGAGGTCCCGAACCAGGCTTCAAAGCCGTGCTCGTGCTCGCACCGGAGGGCGTAGCGGATCATGACGGCGCTCCGAATTCACGGTCATGGGACAGCTGGGGCACGGCGGTGCGGGCCCGTGTCACGGCGTCGAGATCCAACGTCGCGAACAGCACCCCGGGCTCGTCGTGATCGAGCCTGGCGATCACCTCGCCCCACGGCGCCACCACCGTGGACCGGCCCCAGGTCCTGCGGCCGTCCTCGTGCGTCCCGGCCTGCGCCGGCGCCAGCACATAGCTGCCGGTCTCGATGGCCCGGGCGCGCAGCAGCGTCTCCCAGTGCGCCTCGCCCGTCGGCACGGTGAAGGCGGCGGGCACGGCGATCATCACCGCCCCGGCCCGGGCGAGGGCCCGGTACAGCTGCGGAAAGCGGATGTCGTAGCAGATGGTCAGCCCCAGCCGGCCCCACGGCGTGTCGGCGACCACGGCGTCCTCGCCGGGCCGCACCGAGGCGCTCTCGCGCCAGCGCTCGCCGGTGGGCAGGTCGACATCGAAGACGTGCAGCTTGTCATAGGCGGCGACCACCTCGCCCCGGTCGTCGACCAGCAGTGAACGGTTGGCCGCGCGGTCGTCCCCGGCGTGTCCCGACTTCACGATGGCCGAGCCGATCAACAACCAAACGCCCAGCTCCCGCGCCAGCGCGCGCAGCTTTCCGACGGCCTCGTCGCGGTCCTGCGTGTCCAGCGCGGCGGCGCGTCGGGCCCGGTCCTGGATGAGGAAATTGGTCCCCTCGGGCGTCAGGATCAGCCGGGCTCCGCCGGCGGCGGCCTCGCGGATCAGCGGCTCGACATGGGCGAAGGCCGCCGCCGCGCTCGCCGGTGTCCGTGTCTGGATCAGGGCGATCGGCAGGGTGGTCATCAGCCGGCCAGCAACGGGTCCAGCTCGCCGCGGCGGTCGAGCGCGTGCAGGTCGTCGGAGCCGCCCACATGCTTCCCGTTGATGAATATCTGCGGGAAGGTCATGCGACCGCCGGAGCGCTGGATCATCTCCTGCTTCTTCGCCGGATCGCTCGAGGCGACGATCTCGATGTAATCCGCGCCCTTGCCGTCCAGCAGGGCCTTGGCGGCATGGCAGTAGCCGCAACCGGGTTTGGTGTAGATGATGACGTCGGCCAAAGGGAACTCCAGACTCTGTAGCGGCTATTTAGGCAATTCCCGCGCCGTGCGCACCCGGGCGATGACCGCCAGATCGACGGCGCGGGCGCCGGCCTCGATCAGCGCGCGGGCGCAGGCCTCGGCGGTGGCGCCCGTGGTCAACACGTCGTCGACCAGAAGGATGCGGCGGCCCCTGATCCGACGGCGGCCCTCGTCGGTGACGGCGAAGGCCTTTTTGACATTGAGGCGCCGGCCGCGCGCCGACTTGCCGCCCTGCGAGGTCGTGTGGGTCTGGCGGACGAGGGCGTCGGGGACGTAGTCGAGACCGGCGCACCGGGCCAGCGGCCGGGCGATCTCGGCGGCCTGGTTGAAGCGGCGCGACAGCAGGCGCAGGCGATGCAGCGGCACCGGAACGACCGCATCGGCCTCGTCCAGCAACGGCGCGGCCGAGCGACTGAGCCAGCGGGCGAGCAGGGGCGCGAACGGCTGGTGGTCGCCGTGCTTGAACTTCAGGATCAGGCCCCGCGAGGCCTCGTCGTAGACGCAGGCCGCCCGCGCCCGGGCGAAGGCGTAGGGCCGGGCCAGGCAGGCGGCGCAGCGGGGCGCCGCGAAGACGCCGCCGTCCATCTCGAACCCCGCCCCGCAGCCGTCGCAGACCGGATCCTCGAGGAAGATCACCCGCGCCCAGGCGTCGGGCGTCAGACCGGCGGAGGCCGTGGCTTCGGGGCTGTCATGGGCCAGCGGCGGCATCAGCAGGTCGACCGTCCCGCGGCCCACGGCGCGGAGCCCCCGCACGACCTGCGACCGGCCCGCTTCCAATCGGTCGCGCCAACCCCCATCCTGATGGGCCATGAACGCCTCCCCCGGTCCCCCCGAGATTTTCGACAGCCGACGTCGCGCGGCGAAGCTTGCGCGCGGGGAGAAGGCCTTCGCGGCGGCCGACTTCCTGCACGTCCGGGCCGCCGAGAACGCGGTGAACAGCCTGGAGGTCATCCTGCGCGACTTTCCGGACGCCGTCGACCTGTCGGCCCGGCCCGGGCCGTTCGCACGCCTGCTGGCAGACAGCGCGGCCGCCGGGCGGGTGGGGACGGTGCGGATTGCGGGCGACGAGACGGCCCGGGCGGCCCCGGGCGCGGCGTCTCTCGCCCTGCCGGACCAGTCGCAGGACCTGATCGTGTCGCTGATGAGCCTGCACTGGGCCAACGACCTGCCCGGCGCCCTCGCCCAGATCCGCCGCGCCTTGCGTCCGGACGGCCTGTTTCTCGGGACGCTGCTCGGGGCCGGCACGTTGAAGGAGCTGCGCACGGTGCTGACGGAGGCGGAACTCGAGGTGCGCGGCGGGGCCCAGGCGCGGGTGTCGCCCTTCGCCGACGGCTTCGACGGCGCGGCCCTGCTGCAAAGGGCGGGTTTCGCCCTGCCCGTCGCCGACGTCGACCGGCTGACCGTGCGCTACCCGGACCTTTACGCCCTCGTGCGGGACCTGCGCGCCATGGGCGAGACCAACGCCCTCGCCGGCGTCATCCGGCCGATGACGCGAGGCCTGCTGGCGCGGACGGCGGAACTCTACGCCGAGCGCCATGGCGAGCCCGACGGGCGCATCCCCGCCACCTTCGAGATCATCCATCTGGCCGGCTGGGCCCCGCACGAAAGCCAGCAGAAGCCGCTGCCCCGGGGCTCGGCCAAGGTCCGGCTGGCCGATGCGCTGGGCGTCAGGGAGTGGACCGGCGAGGAAAACTGACCGGAGGCCGGCGGCGTCAGGCCCCGCCGATCGCCGCCGACAGCTTGGCCATGGCGCCGTTGAACGTCCCGGTCCCGGCGCTGGCGAAGGCGGTGATTCCGGCCAGCGCCACCAGGAATATCAGGGCGATGATCAACCCGTACTCGAGCGCGGTCGCGCCGCGATCGTCGGTGAGCAACCGGGAGAGCAAGGCTCGCATGGCCCCCTCCTTCGGCGGCTAGAGCAGGTCGCGCAGCCAGGCGACCAGGGGTTCGTCGGCCGGAGGCATGGGATAGTCCGAAAGCTGGTTCGGCCGCACCCACTTCAGAGCCGCGTGCTCGCGGTTCCGCACCACCCCCGACCAGCGTCGGCACAGATACAGTGGCATTAACAGGTGAAACGAATCGTAAGCATGGCTCGCGAAAACGAACGGGGCCAGGCAGGCCTCGTTCACATCGATGTCGAGTTCTTCCTTCAACTCCCGGATCAGCGCCGCCTCGGGCCGCTCGCCCGGATCGACCTTGCCGCCGGGGAATTCCCACAGACCGGCCAGCTGCTTGCCTTCCGGCCGCTGAGCGATCAGCACCCGGCCGTCGGCGTCGATCAGCGCCACGGCGACGACCAGGACGGTGGGCATGGCCGCCTGCGCCGCGGCGACCGCCACAAGGCTCGCACCGCCGCTCAGTATCCGCTGCTCGACCCGGACCAGGTCGCCCGGGCGAAACGCCCATTCTTCCTCTTCCGGAACCGACGCATCAGCAATCCGGTAGGTTTCATCATCGATCCAGAAGGCGTCGACGGGCCTCCAGACGCTGGTCCCCTCGCCCTCCAGTGGGACGAAGATGGTGGTCGGCGTGTCCGTCACGAACGATAGTCGCCGTTGATCTCGACGTAGCGCTTGGTCAGGTCGCAGGTCCAGACGGTGGCGGAGGCGCGCCCGGAGCCGACGTCGACGGTGATGTCGATCTCGGCGTTCTTCATATAGGCGCTCATCTTGGCCTCGTCGTAGGCCGGCGACGGCGCACCGTCGATCGCCGCCACGTGCGGGCCGAAACGGATGGCCAGCCGGTCGCGGTCAACCGGCTCCTCGGTCTTGCCGACGGCCATGACGACGCGGCCCCAATTGGCGTCCTCGCCCGCCAGGGCGGTCTTGACCAGCGGACTGTCGGCGATCGACTTGGCCAGCTTGCGGGCCGAGGCGGGACTGGCCGCGCCGTCGACGGTGATCTTGACGAACTTCGTGGCGCCTTCGCCGTCGCGGACCAGCTGGTGGGCGAGGTCCAGCATGACCCTGTCGAGGGCCCGCGAGAAATCCTTCAGCCGGCGGTCCCCGACCCGGCCGATGCGCGGCGCGCCCGACGCGCCGGTGGCGAACAGCAGGCAGGTGTCGTTGGTCGAGGTGTCACCGTCCACCGTCACGCTGTTGAAGGTGGTGCGCACGTGAAGGCCCAGCATGGCGCGCAGCACGTTCGGATGGATGTCCGCGTCGGTGACGATGAAGGCCAGCATGGTCGCCATGTCGGGCGCGATCATGCCGGAGCCCTTGGCGATCCCGGCGATCCGCACCGTGTGGCCGTCGATCTCACACTCGGCGAACGAACCCTTGGGGAAGGTGTCCGTCGTCATGATGCCCTGCCCGGCGCGCGCCCAGGCGTCGGCGGTCAGCCCGGCCTCGATCTCGTTCAGGCGGGCCGCGATCTTGTGGTCGTCCAGCAGCACGCCGATGACGCCGGTCGAGGCCAGCATCACGTCGCGCTGGCGGCAGCCGAAGCGTTTGGCGACCTCCGAGGCGGTGCGGCGGGCCGCGTCGGCCCCCGCCTTGCCGGTGAAGGCGTTGGCGCAGCCGGCGTTGACCACCAGCGCCCGCACGTCCGAGCCGCCGCCTTCCGCGTCCAGATGCCGCCGGCACCAGTCGACCGGCGCCGAGCCGACCTTGTGCCGCGTGAACACTCCGGCGCAGGTCGTGCCGCGGGCGAAGCGGAACACCACCAGATCGTCGCGCTCATGTTTGTAGAAGCCGGCCCGCGCCGTGGCGATCTCGACGCCGGCGATGGGCGGAATCCCGGGGAACGGCACGGCCAGCGGCGAGACCTCCAGACCCGGCTTGCCCGGCGCGGCGACCGCGGAGCGGGCCGGGGTCGTGGCGCGCTTCAGCGCCGTGGCCAGCGGATCCAGCGCCTTCTCCAGCGCCTGCTCGAACTTCTGGCCGGCTCCGCCCCGGCCGGTCTCGGACGCGCGGCTCATGAGGCCTTCGCGGGCGCGGGCGTCGCCGGAGCGGGGGCTGGGGCTGGGGCGGCGGCCGGCGCCTTCGCCGGCGGAGCCGAGGCGGGCTCCTGCGAGGTGGAGTCGCCGTTCAGCAGCACCTCGACCTCGGCCTTGCCGCGCAGTTGCTCCAGCAACCGGCGCACGCCTTCGTAGGTCAGGTAGCGGACGATCTGCGGGCGCGCCTGCTCCAGCGTCGGCGGGGTCTCCTTGCGGCGGTCCTCGACCCGCAGCACGGCCCAGCCGCCCTCGGTCTGGAACGGCCCGACGGTCGAGCCCGCCGGCTTGTCGCGCAGGGCGTTGGCGTAGGCCTGCGGCAGGACATCGAGCGTCGCATAACCGAGGTCGCCCCCGGAAAACCGCGTCGCCTCGTCGATCGAGCGTTGCTGCGCCACCGCCTCGAAGGCCGCGCCCTGGGCCAGCAGGCCGATCACGGCGTCGGCCTCCTCGCGGGTCCGCGACAGGATCAGCCGGCTGCGGATCTCCTCCGAGGTCTCGGCCAGCCGGACCTGCTCGCGGTAGATGGTCTCGACCGCCTTGTCGTCGATCTCGCCGTTGACGACCGTCTCGACCAGCATGTCGCCGAGGATGCGCTCGCGCGTGGCCGCCAGCCGCCGCTGGGCCAGGGCGGAATTGTCGAGCCCGCGCCGCTCGGCCTCGCGGGCCAGCAGCTTCTGGTCGATGACCTCGTCCAGCACCCGACGGAACAGGTCCGAGGTGACGTCCAGGGGTTCGCCCTCGCCGACCAGACCCTGCGCCACGGCCTCGCGCTTGACGTCGGAGGCCCAGATGGTCTCGTCCTGGACCTTTGCCACCGACCGGTCGCCCGGCTCCGGAGGCCGATCGGAACCGCCGCCACGGCCACAGGCGGACACGGTGAGGACGACCGCCAGCAGCACCGGGAACAGGGCGCGGGCCAGACTCCGGGGCTGGACAGGGTTCATTTCGGGGCGTGCTCCGTCACGGGCGGCAAAGGCCCTCGCGTTGACAGGGATAAGGCCGGTGCTTAAGTCCCGCCTGCGCCCAAGTCGAGGGGTTTTCGAACGTTCGCGCGGCTCTTGCGCGCGCCTTGGACAGGCGCACCGGGTCGCCGCCGCCGACGCCTCGCCCGGCGCATCATCGCCGTCGCTCCTTCGGGACCGTTCCAGTACCAGAGCCCCAGCCGCTCGCCCGCCTTCGGATCATTCATGCTCGGCATCGCCAAGAAGATTTTCGGCTCCTCCAACGACCGCAAGGTCAAGGACTTCATGAGCCGGGTGCAGAAGATCAATGCGCTCGAGGACAAGTTCGCCGCCCTGTCGGACGACGAGCTGCGCATGATGACCGACGCCTTCCGCGACCGGGTCGCCGCCGGCGAGACGCTCGACAAGCTGCTCAACGAGGCCTTCGCCGTCGCCCGCGAGGCTTCCAAGCGGGTGCTCGGCCAGCGTCAGTACGATGTGCAGCTGACCGGCGGCATGATCCTGCAGGACGGCGGCATCGCCGAGATGCGGACCGGCGAGGGCAAGACCCTGGTCGCCGTGGCTCCCGTCTATCTGAACGCCCTGGCCGGCAAGGGCGTGCACGTCATCACCGTCAACGACTACCTGGCCCGGCGCGACGCCGAATGGATGGGCCGGGTCTACCGGTTCCTCGGCATGGAGGTCGGGGTCATCGTCAACGGCCTGAGCCAGGGCCAGCGCCAGGCGGCCTATCAGGCCGACATCACCTACGGCACCAACAACGAGTTCGGCTTCGACTATCTGCGCGACAACCTGGTCTACGACCGGCGCGAGATGGTCCAGCGCCCGCACCATTTCGCCATCGTCGACGAGGTCGACTCCATCCTGATCGACGAGGCCCGCACCCCGCTGATCATCTCGGGCCCGACCGAGGACCGCTCGGACCTCTATCTGACCGTCGACGAGATCATCAAGGAACTGATCCAGGACAAGAGCACCTACGATCTCGACGAGAAGCAACGCCAGGCGCTGCTGACCGAGGAAGGCTCCGAAAAGATCGAGGAGATCATGGAGGCGCGCGGCATGTTCGCCGTCGACACGACCGGCCTCTACGACGCCGCCAACATCACCCTGGTGCACCACATCAACCAGGCGCTGCGCGCCAACACCCTGTACCAGAAGGACAAGGACTACATCATCAAGGCCGGCGAGGTCATGCTGATCGATGAGTTCACCGGCCGGATGATGCAGGGCCGCCGCCTGTCCGAGGGCCTCCACCAGGCCATCGAGGCCAAGGAGGGCGTGAAGATCATGCCCGAGAACCAGACCCTGGCCTCGGTCACGATCCAGAACTATTTCCGCCTCTACGAGAAGCTGTCCGGCATGACCGGCACGGCCGCGACCGAGGCCCAGGAATTCCTCGACATCTACAAGATGGATGTCCTCGAGGTGCCGACGAACCGACCTGTCAAGCGGATCGACCACGACGACGAGATCTTCCGCACCGCCGCCGAGAAGAACCAGGCCATCGCCGGCCTGATCGCCGAATGCCACGTCAAGGGCCAGCCCATCCTGGTCGGCACGGTGTCGATCGAGAAGTCCGAGACCCTGTCCGAGCTGCTGAAGACCTATGAGTACGAGGTCACGGTCAAGACGCTGAAGCCCCAGCACCAGCACCTGCTCGAGGCGGTCGTCAGCGACGACGAGAAGGTCCGGCGCGAGGCCAAGAAGGCCTATCAGGCGCTGAAGGACGAGGACTTCGACATCGAGGTCAAGCGCGGCAAGGGCATTCCGCACAGCGTGCTGAACGCCCGCCAGCACGAGCAGGAAGCCTTCATCGTCGCCGAGGCCGGCCTGCCCGGCGCGGTGACCATCGCCACCAACATGGCCGGCCGCGGCACCGACATCCAGTTGGGCGGCAACCTGGAAATGAAGCTGGAGAAGTGGCGCCAGGAGCAGCGCAACCTCGCCATCGAGGTCACGCCCGAAATGGAAGCCGCCACCGAGGCCGAGTTCAAGGCCGAGATCGCGGTCCAGAAGGCGAAGTCGCTGGCCGCCGGCGGCCTGTTCGTGCTCGGCACCGAGCGCCACGAGAGCCGCCGCATCGACAACCAGCTGCGCGGCCGCACCGGCCGTCAGGGCGACCCCGGGACGTCGAAATTCTTCCTGTCCTGCGAGGACGACCTGCTGCGCATCTTCGCCGGCGACCGGCTGGACGGGATCATGCGCAGCTTCGGCGTGGCCGAGGGCGAGGCGATCAGCCACCCGTGGCTGAACCGCGCCGTCGAAACCGCCCAGAAGCGGGTCGAGGCCCGCAACTACGACATCCGCAAGAACCTGCTGAAATACGACGACGTCGTGAACGACCAGCGCAAGGCCGTGTTCGAGCAGCGCCAGGAGTTCATGGACGCCACGGATCTGTCCGAACTGGTGGCCGAGTTCCGCAACGACGTGATCAGCGACCTGATCGAAAAGCACATGCCGCCCAAGGCCTACGCCGAGCAGTGGGACATCGAAGGCCTGGACGAGAAGGTGAAGTCGACCCTCGGCCTGGAACTGCCGCTGCACGACTGGGCCGCTGAGGAAGGCGTCTCGAACGAGGAGATCGAGGAGCGGCTGGTGGCCGCCGCCGACGCCCGCGCCGCCGAACGGCTGGCGCTCATCGGGGCCGACCAGACGCGTGGTCTGGAGAAGCAGTTCATGCTCCAGATGATCGATATGAACTGGCGCGAGCACCTCGTGCACCTCGATCACCTGCGCGGCGTCATCGGCCTGCGCGGCTATGGCCAGCGCGATCCGCTGAACGAGTACAAGGAAGAGGCCTTCAACCTCTTCGAGACGCTGCTCTATGAGCTGCGCCACAACGTCACCCGCTGGCTGATGACGGTCGAGTTCCGCTTCGAGACCCCGCCGCCGATGGAGCTGCCGGAGTTCCAGGAAATCCACCTGAACCCGGGCACCGGCGAGAACGAGATGGTCGATCCCATGGCCCAGCTGCCGGAAGGCCAGCTGCAGGGCGAGGATCGCGCCCGCCTGCCGGTCGAGATGCTGCCGGCCGGCTGGGAGCGCACCCCGCGCAACGCCGACTGCCCCTGCGGCTCGGGCCGCAAGTTCAAACACTGCCACGGTAGTTTGATCTAGGGCGCCGCCGACCGTTGGGGCTGACCGGGAGACGCTGATGGCCGCTCGCAAGGACCTGTTCTCCCGCGCCCTCTCGCTTGACCCCGAGCGGCTGCATTTCGCGGCCCACAGCCACCATCTGTGGCCGGACGCCTCGTTCGACGGCCAGGTGCGGGCGTGGGTGGAGGCGAACAGGTTCGCCGACCGGAAGTGGGACCTGATCTTCGGCGACGTCGTGCCGGAGGCGCAGGGCCACGTCGCCCGCGAGCTGAGCCTGCCGTCGCCCGACAGCGTGGTGTTCGCCCCCAACACCCATGAGTTGCTGCTGCGCATCGTCTCGGGACTGGAGCGCAAGCCCGTCCGCATCCTGTCGACCGACGGCGAATTCCATTCGTTCCGCCGCCAGGCCCAGCGCTGGGAGGAAGCGGGAGAGGCCGTGGTGACCCGGGTGCCGCTGCATCCGTTCGACAGCTTCGACGCCCGCTTCATCGAGGCGGCCCGGGCGGGCGGATTCGACCTGATCGTGGTCAGCCAGGTGTTCTTCCGCACCGGCCAGGTCTTCGACCGCATCGGGGATCTGGCCGCCCTGGCCGATCCCGCCGGCCCGTGGGTGGTCCTCGACGGCTACCACGGCTTCATGGCCACGCCGACCGATCTGTCGGCGGTTGCGGATCGCATCTTCTATGTCGCCGGCGGCTACAAATACGCCATGGCGGGCGAAGGCGCCTGCGTCCTGCACGCCCCGCCCGGCTTCTGTCCGCGTCCGGTGATCACCGGCTGGTTCGCAGAGTTCGGCGATCTGGAAGGCCCGCCCGGCGGCGTCCAGTACCGCGCCGACGGCGGCCGGTTCTGGGGCGCGACCTTCGACGCCAGCGCCTTGTACCGTTTCAACGGCGTGCGCCGGATGCTGGACGAGGCGGACCTGGACACGGCCGACATCGCCGCCCATGCGCGCGCCCTGATGCAGCGGTTCCAGGACGCCGTGGCGGCCGGAGCGGCCGGGCGCCTGGCCGGGGCCGAGCTGATCAACCCCGTCGCCGGCGAGGCCGCGCGCGCGCGCTTCCTCGCCTTCCGCCACGAGGACGCGCAGACGTGGCGGGCGAGGCTGCTCGAGGCGGAGGTGGTCACCGACGTGCGGGACGACGTCATCCGCTTCGGCTTCGGCCTGTATCAGGACGAGGCCGACGTGGACCGGCTGATCGAGGTCTGCCAGCGGGTGCTCTGAGCGAGCCTGCCCACAGCAGCGGTTAACCCGCGACGCCCCGACGCCCGGGATCAGAAGAAGATCGTGTCTTCGGTCTTTTTCGCCTGGGGCGCCCTGCGCGGGGCCGGTGGCGCGGCGGGGCGGGCCGGCGCGGGCGTCGGCGCGGCGTCGGGCGCCGGCTGGGTCTCCGCCGGCGGGATCGGCGGCAGCGTCGGATAGGGCAGGCTTCCGGCGCCGTCGCCCGGGTAGCCGGCGGGCGGCAGGGCTCCGTCCGGAGCGACGCCGGCCGGGGCGACGCTGTCGGGAGCGTCGAGGTCGTCGCGGATGAAGACCCACGACCGGCTGTCGGAGCAGGCGCAGGCCTTCATATACCCCTCGCGGTCCCTCCAGATGACCAGGGGATAGCGGGTCTGAAGCCCCGTTCCGCGCAGCTCGTCGCCCAGCCGGGCCGCGAACTGGCGACCGGCGTCGACCACGGCGGTCCTCGCCAGGCTGCCGTCAGCCGCCGGAATGCCCGCGGCGGTCCAATTGTTGGACGGGGTGGCGGTCCAGCGCTGGTACCGGGTCCAGTCGCGCGTCAGCCACAGCTCGGCCACCGTGGCCCGTTCCGCCGCCGTCGACTGGGCCAGGCCCTCGTGGTCGGCGCGGGCGAAGACGACGATCCGCACCTCGATGCCGGCGGCGCGCAGCTTCGGCGCCTCCTCGCGCTCGTAGCGCTGCATGGCCGCCGAGTCGCGGTAGCCGATGATGTAGAGCGGCTCCCCCCCGCCCCCCGCCGACAGCCACGATGACTCGTCGAGCAGTCGCTGGATGGCCGTCTGGTTGCGGGTCACCGTCACCGGTTGGAAACGGGCGTAGAAATGCTGGTAGGCCCAGAAGGCGCCGATCGCGAGGACCAGGCCGATCAGGGCCGCGAGGGCCGACCAGACGAAAAAGCGACGCATACGGGGGAGCGCTCCAGCTTCACTGTGGCGCGCAGGTTAACGCCTGGAGCCGGCTTGCGCACCCCCGAACCCCGAAGGGGCGATCCTTACGCCATGGTCGGAATGACGAAGCTGGAGTCCGCGTGCTCCAGTTCGCTGTCGGGCCAGCGGGCGGTGACGGTCTTGACCTTGGTCCAGAACTTCACGCCTTCCATGCCGTGCTGGTTGGTGTCGCCGAAGGCCGAGCGCTTCCAGCCGCCGAAGGTGTGGTAGGCGACCGGCACCGGGATCGGCACATTGATGCCGACCATGCCGACGTTGACCCGGGCGGCGAAGTCGCGCGCAGCGCGGCCGTTCTGGGTGAAGATGGCGACGCCGTTGCCGTACTGGTGCTTCGACGGCAGGTGCAGGGCTTCCTCGAAGCTGGCGGCGCGGACGATCTGCAGCACCGGGCCGAAGATCTCCTCCTTGTAGGACTCCATCTCGGGGGTGACGTTGTCGAACAGCGACGGGCCCATGAAATAGCCCTTCTCATGCCCCTGCAGGCTGAAGTCGCGGCCGTCGACGACCAGTTCGGCCCCTTCCTGCACGCCCTTCTCGATCCAGCCGGCGATCTTCGCGCGGTGCTGGGCGGTGACCACCGGACCGTAGTGGGCGTCCTTGTCGGTCGAGACGCCGACCTTGAGGCGGGGAATTTCGGCGACCATGCGCTCGCGCAGTTCGTCGGCGGTCTGCTTGCCGACCGGCACCACCACCGGCAGGGCCATGCAGCGTTCGCCGGCCGAGCCGAAGGCCGCGCCCGACAGGTCCTTGATGACCTGGTCCATGTCGGCGTCGGGCAGGACGATGCCGTGGTTCTTGGCCCCGCCCATGGCCTGGACGCGTTTCCCGTGCTGGGCGCCCATCTGGTAGACGTAGTGGGCGATATCCGAGCTGCCGACGAAGCTGACGGCGTGAATCTGCGGATGGGTCAGGATGGCGTCGACCGCGGTCTTGTCGCCGTGGACCACGTTCAGCACGCCCTTCGGCGCGCCCGCCTCCATCATCAGTTCGCCCAGCCGCACCGGCAGGGACGGGTCGCGCTCCGACGGCTTGAGGATGAAGGTGTTGCCGACGGCGATGGCCACGCCGAACATCCACATCGGGATCATGGCGGGGAAGTTGAACGGGGTGATGCCGGCCACCACGCCCAGCGGCTGGCGCATCGAATAGACGTCGATGCCGGGGCCCGCGCCCCAGGTGTATTCGCCCTTCAGCGCGTGCGGGATGCCGCAGGCGAACTCGATCACATCGAGGCCGCGCATCACGTCGCCCCTGGCGTCGGCGATGACCTTGCCGTGCTCGGACGACAGCATCTCGGCCAGCTCGTCCATATTGGCCTCGACCAGGCGCTTGAACTCGAACATCACCCGCGCGCGGCGCTGGGGATTGGTCGAGGACCAACCCTCGAAGGCGGCCTGGGCGGCCTGCACCGCGCGGTCCATCTCGGCCGGGGACGCCAATTGCACCCGCGCCTGCACCTCGCCGGTGTTCGGGTTGAACACGTCGGAGAAGCGGCCCGAGGCGCCGGTGAAGGAGGCGCCGTCGATGAAATGGTTGATCTCGCGCATGGTGCGGCGGTTCCTCGGCTGATTGTTGTGGTTGGCGGCGGTTTAGACCCATGAACCGGACCGCGCCAGTACCCCGCCCCCGACCGAGGCCAGCGTCACACCGACGCGTCGAACAGGGCGTCGCGGGCCACGTCAGCCTTGAGCATCGGGAAGAAGTGCGTGCCGCCGGGCACGGTCTCCACCGTCACCCGCGGCAGGCCCCGCGGCCGCTCCGGCACGTGGCAGGTCGAACCGGTCTCGCCCTTGAGGATGCGCACCGGCCGGTCCAGCCCTTTCAGCGCCCGCCACGGATCGTGGCTCTGGGCGGCGTAGTTCGACGCCTCCCACTCGGGCGGGCAGGCCAGGACCAGGCCGTCCGGGGTCTCGATCAGGCCGTCGGCGAGGTAGTCGGCCAGCATGACCTCGGGCCAGCCCCGGAAGGCGCCCCGCCCCGCATAGGCCGCCATGGCCTGTTCGCGGCTGTCGAAGACGGCGCGGCGGCGGCGGGCGCTCTTCACCAGCGGGATGTGCGAGGCCATCCGGTCCAGCAGCGGCAGCTGGAAGGCCAGCACTGTCCATCGCCGCCAGATCACCGGATCGAACAGCACCAGCTGCGCCGCCTTTTCCGGCCGCTCGGCGGCGGCCAGCAGCGCCGTCGTGCCGCCCATGGAGTGGCCGGCCAGCACCGTCGGCGGCCCGTCCAGCGCGTCGAGCAGAGCGACCAGATCATCGCGGTGGTCGGTCCACCCGCGCCGCCCCTTCGGATCGGTCGGCAGGCTCGTGCGGCCATGGCCGCGCAGGTCCGGCGCCCAGATGCGCAGGGACCCGGACAAGGGCGCCAGCAGGCTGCGGTAGGTCCTGGCGTTGAAGCCGTTGGCGTGGACGAAGACCAGGTCGACCGGCCGCTTGGCGTCGCCGAAATCCAGCACGTTCATCTCGCCCGCGCCCCACCGGTTGGCCACCGGCAAGCTCAGGCGACGGGGCGGGGAGAGCGGGATCGCGTCCATGGAGCCCAGATAGGCGTCGGCGGCGCGCACCGCCAGACGAAACGGGTCAGGCGGAGACGCGGCAGGCGGGACAGCGCCCGTGCGCCTCGATCGTGGTGCGTTCAATGGCGTAGCCGGCGGCCTCGGCGGCCCGGCCCAGATCCCCGGCGACCGGCGACGACACCTCCTCGGTGGCGCCGCAGCAGTCGCAGATCAGGAAGGCCGCCGCATGGTCGCGCCCGCCGGAGGTGCAGGCGACATAGGCGCTGATCGAGGCGATGCGGTGCGCCAGCCCCTTGCGCTCGAGGAACTCGAGGGCGCGATAGACGGTCGGCGGCTTGGCCGGCTGACCGTCCTCGCCGAAGCGGGCGATCAGGTCGTAGGCCTTGACCGGCTCGCCGGCGCCGAGCAGCAGCGCCAGCACCCGCAGCCGGGCCGCGGTCATCCGCTCGCCCTCGGCGGTGAGCCGGTCGCCGGCGGCGGCGAGGGCGCGTTCGACCTCCGCCTTCCCCGGCGGGCCGTCGGCATGATCGTGGTGGCAGGCGTCGCCCATGGGCCACAGCTAATCGCTCGGCCGCCCCGCCGCAACGGCGCGGGCTTGACTGTCTGTGATGTTATCTCATAACACAACGCCTTCCGACGTGAGGCTCCTGTATGATTTCCCACCGCGCCCTTCTTCTCGCCGCCGCCAGCTGGACCGCCCTCGGCGGTGTCGCCGCCGCCCAGAGCCTGCCGCAGCCGCGGGAGCTTCACGTGGACGACGTCATTGTCACCGGCGCGCCCTTCGGGGTCACCGACCGCGCCAGCCTGCTGGCGGTCGACGTGCTGGACGAGGAGGATCTGGCGGTGGCCCCGGCCGCGACCCTGGGCGATCTGGTCAACGGCCTGCCCGGCGTGCGCAGCACCAATTTCGCCCCGGGCGCGAGCCGGCCGGTGATCCGCGGCCTGTCGGGTCCCCGCGTGCAGGTTCTGACCAACGGCCTCGGCATGATCGACGCCAGTTCGGTGTCGCCCGACCACCAGGTCGCCGTCGATCCGGGCGAGGCCCGCCGCATCGAGATCGTGCGCGGCCCCTCGACCCTGGTGTTCGGCGGCTCGGCCATCGGCGGGGTGGTCAACATCATCGACGACCGCATCCCGACCGAACGGCCGGAGGGCGTCGACGGCCATGTCTCGGCGCAGTATTCGACGGTCGACGACGGCTCGAGCCTCGGGGCCCGCCTGAAGGCCAACGCCGGGCCGCTGGTCCTGACGGTCGACGGCTTCACCCGCGAGGCCTCGGACTACGACGTGCCGGTGTTCCCCGAATCGCAGCGCCTGCTCGACGAGGAGGGTGAGGAACCCGGCGACGAACGCACCGTCGAGAACACCTTCGTCCAGCTGGACCAGTACGGGGCGGGGGTCAGCTGGATCGGCCCGCGCGGCTACGTCGGCTTCTCGGCCAAACACGTCGACACCACCTATGGCGTGCCCGGACACGAGCATGAGCATGAGGAGGGTGAGGAGGAGGAAGAGGCCCATGGCGAGGAGGGCGTCTCCATCGGCCTCGAGCAGACGCGCTACGATCTGCGCGGCGAACTGACCTTCGAGACCGGCCCGTTCAGCGCCGCGCGCCTGTCCGCCGGCTGGGCCGACTACGCCCACACCGAATTCGAGGGCGACGAGATCGGCACCCAATTCTTCTCCGACGGCGCCGAGGGCCGGTTCGAACTGATCCAGCGCGAGCGCAACGGCTGGCAGGGCGTGGTCGGGGCCCAGCTCCTGGACCGCACCTTCGACGCCGTCGGCGACGAGGCCTATGTGCCCCGCACCGACATCAGTGAGCAGGGGCTCTACACCGTCCAGCGCTTCGACCGCGGCGGCCTCGGCTTCGAGGGCGGCCTGCGGCTGGACAGGCGGTCGCTGGAAAGCGTCGCGGCCGAGCGCGACTTCTCCAACGTCTCGGCCTCGGCCGGCGTGTTCTTCCGCCCGACCGCCCCCCTGTTCCTCGGCCTCAGCGTGGCCCGCAACGAGCGCGCGCCCAGCGAGGTCGAGCTGTTCGCCCAGGGCGCCCACGTCGCCACCGGCGCCTTCGAGATCGGAGATATCGACCTGGACTCCGAGGTGGCGACCTCGGTCGAGGCGACCGTGCACTTCGCCAAGGGTCCGTTCGAGGCCGACCTGCACGCCTATTCGGCCCGCTACGACGGCTTCATCGACCTGAGGCCGACCGGCGTCGACGACCCCGACTCCGGCCTGCCGATCTTCCAGTATGTCCAGACCGACGCCGACTTCCGCGGCTTCGAGGCCGAGGCGGAGTACAGGCTGTGGGAGAGCGGTGATCGCGGCCTCGCCCTGACCGGCGCCGCCGACTGGGTGCGCGCCACGACCGATCTCGGGCCGGCGGCGCGCATTCCGCCGTGGTCGGTGACGGCCGGACTCGACTGGACCTCGCGTCGCGTCGACGCCGGGGTCGAGGTCCGCCATGTCGGCGAGCAGGACCGCACGGCCGCCTTCGAACGGCCGACCGACAGCTACACCCTGGTCAGCCTGAAGGGTGCGATCCGGCCGTTCGCCGACCGCAACGTCACCGTCTTCGCGGAAGCGTCCAACCTGACCGACGCCGAGGCGCGCGAGCACGCCAGCTTCCAGAAGGACATCGCCCCCCTGCCGGGTCGCAGCCTGCGGGCGGGGATCACCTGGCGTTTCTGACGGCGTCGCCCCCATGAGGGGAACCGCGTTTGCCGCCCGGGGTCGTCTGGGCTAGAAGCGCGCTTCCCTTTTTCCTTCCAGAGCTCGTTTCGCGTCCATGACCGACACCATCGCCAACGCCAGCCCGCTTTCGGGCAACGTCCTGTTCTACGGCAAGCCGGAGCCGCTCTCGGTCGAGGCCCACGGCGCGCTGGGCGTCAATCCGGTCGAGCAGCCGTACGCTTTCGCGGCCAACACCAACATCGTGCCCCTGACGGTCACCGAGTTCGCGCCGGCGGCGCTGAGCTATCCGGTGATCTTCGTCGGCGAGGCGCGCCAGCCGGTCGCGGTCATGGGTCTGCGCCAGGGCGAGAACCTGTTCATCGACGAGGCCGGCGCCTTCCGCGCCGAGGCCTACATCCCGGCCTATGTGCGCCGCTATCCCTTCGTCTTCGCCAACGACGAGGTCCAGAAGCGCCTGATCCTGTGCGTCGACCGCGAAGCGCCCTTCATCAAGGAAGGCGGCGCCACTCCGCTGTTCGTCGAGGGCAAGCCCTCGCCCTACGTCGAGCAGGCGATGGAGTTCTGCAACAACTTCGAACAGGAGCGCCTGCGCACCGAGGCCTTCGTCAAGCTGCTGGCCGACCTCGACCTGCTGGAGACCCGCGAGTCGGTCTTCACCCCGCGCAATCCCGACGGTTCGGCCGCCGCGCCGCAGAAGATCGCCGAGTATTTCGCGGTTTCGGAAGACAAGCTGAAGGCCCTGCCGGCCGAGAAGCTGGCCGAGCTGCGCGACAATGGGGCTCTGGGCCAGATCTACGCCCATCTGGTGTCGCTGCTGGGCTGGGATCGCCTGATCGCCATCGCCTTCCAGAAGGCCGCCACGGCCCAGCCGGTCGCCGGCAACGCCTGATCAGAGGCAGTAGGCAGTAGGGATCAGGCAGTAGGGAGGCCCGCTCAGGCAGGCCGTCTGATCTGCACCGCTTCTCCTGCTGCCTACTGCCTGATCCCTACTGCCTCCCGCCGCGTCAGCGGCGGGCCAGCAGCGCCCGGGTCAGACACGAGAAGATCAACCGGCCGGCCTCGTCGAGCAGGTCGTGCTGGGCGATGACGATGCCCTTCTCGTCGCCAACCGGGTCCTTGCCCATGACCGTCATCCGGCCGCGCATCAGTTCGCCGGCGGGCGGATTGCGCATGTAGCGCAGGCCGTCGACGGCCAGCACCTTGGACTGGGCCCAGCCCGAGACCTTGTCGGCGAACAGCCGGCTCCACAGGGCGTAGACCATCGCGTCGGGCGCGCCGTAAGAGACGTCCCATCCCGGCGAAAACCGCTCGACGAACACGTCCATGGCGGCCTCGTCGACCATGCAGGCGCCCAGCGGAACGACCTCGCCCACGGCCAGGTCCTCGAAATGGACGTGGAGCGGTTCGGTCATTCCGGGTCCCTCAGCCTGCGGGCTCTTCGGAGACCCGCACCAGAAGCTTGCCGTCATGGTCGCCGGTGAACAAGCGGTTCAGCGAATCCACCGCCCCCTCCAGCCCGTCGTCGACGTGGACCTTCCACTTGACCGTGCCGTCGCTGAGCCACGGCCCCATCTCGGCGGCCATCTCGCGGCCACGGTGGGCGTAGTCGAGCACCAGGAAGCCCTGGATGTTGAGACGGTGGGTGATGATCCGGCCGAAGTTCGGCGACGGCGGCGCCTTGGTGGCGTTGTAGGCCGAGATCAGGCCGCACACGGCCATCCGGCCGTGGGTCTTCAGCCGGTTGAACACGGCGATCATGATGTCGCCGCCGACGTTCTCGAAATTGAGGTCGATCCCGTCCGGGGCGAGCCGGTCCAGCGCCTCCCCGACATCCTCGTTCTTGTAGTCGACGGCGGCGTCGAAGCCGAGTTCCTCCGTCAGCCAGCGGCATTTGTCCGGTCCGCCGGCGATGCCGATGACGCGGACGCCCCGGGCCCTGGCCACCTGACCGGCGATCGAGCCGACGGCGCCCGCGGCGGCCGAGATCACCAGCGTCTCGCCGGCCTTGGCCTTGAGCACGTCGGTGACGCCGAAATAGGCGGTCATGCCGGTCATGCCGAGCACGGACAGGTTGGCCGTCAGGGGCAGGCCCGGCGCGCGGTGCACCGGGCGCAGCTGCATCTCGGGCACGACGGCGTAGTCGGCCCAGCCGCCCGACAGGGGGGTGACGATGTCGCCGGCGCGGAAGCGGCTCGACCGGCTCTCCTCGACCACGCCCAGGGTCAGGCCGCGCATCACGCCGCCCAGCGGCACCGGCGGCAGATAGCCTTCGGCGTCGTTCATCCAGGTGCGGTTGGTCGGGTCCAGAGACAGATAGACGGTGCGGACCAGCACCTCGGACTCGCTCAACGCCGGCACCGGCGCCTCGACCAGCTCCAGATCGCCGGGCCGGACCAGGCCCTTCGGCCGCTGGCGCAGCACCCACTGACGATTGACGCGAGCCATGGCGCTCTCCTTCTCTGACGCTATCGCCCTTCGGGCAGGTTTTCTTTCAGGACGGGCCATCATGACCAGGCCGCGCCGCCTGTCCAGCGCGGGAGCAAAGAAAAAGGCGGGCCCTGGAGGCCCGCCTGAAGTGGCATCATCGAGAATGAGGCGCGGAGGCGACAGACTGGTTTTCACCAGTCTCAAGTCGGGGGGGCGTCGCCGCCTCCGCAGACCGATAACGGAGCGGCCAACGGAGGGTTCCACCGCTTTCGAACTTTTTTCGCGCGCGGGGCGAACACCGGAACGGCCGCGCTGGCCGGGACGTTCACACCGCATAGCGCAACCGCCGTCGGAGCCCCGCCATGACGCACCAATCCCCCCACGACAAGGCCGCCGACGCGGTCCATGAGGGCCGCCCCGTCGAGGCCCAGTATGTGCGGGGCGGCCGCGGCGGCGTCCGCATCCTGACCCTGCTTCTGGTCTCTCTGGCCGCCGTCGCCATCCTGTTGCTCGGCATGTGGTTCGTCAGCCAGGGCGGCTTCTCCAGGACCAACGCCAACGACGGCGACCAGGCCGTCGACGCCGCGGCCTTCCAGGCGGACCCGGTCGAAACCCCCGCGGCCGACGCGCCGACCACCTCCACCGGCCAGCCGACCTGGCCGGCGACGGGCGAGACCCCGAACGTCAACGCTCCCGCCGTCGCCACTGAACCCGCGCCGGCCGCTGTCCAATAGGTCAGCGGTCCATGCAAAAAGCCCCGGTCCTGCGACCGGGGCTTTCCGCAGTTCGGGGAGAAATCAGGCCGCTTCGCGCTGGCGCGACGGATGGAAGAACAGCGCCTGGCTGATCGCCGCCTTCACCGTCTCCGGCTGGAACGGCTTGGTGATCAGGAAGGTCGGCTCGGGCCGTTCGCCGGTCAGCAGCCGCTCGGGGAAGGCGGTGATGAAGATCACCGGCACGTCGATCCGCTTGAGGATGTCCTTGACCGCGTCGATGCCCGAAGAGCCGTCGGCCAGCTGGATGTCGGCCAGGACCAGGCCCGGACGATGGCGGGCGACGGCGTCGACGGCCTCGTCATGGGTGGTGGCGGTGCCGGTGACCCGATGGCCCAGTTCCTTCACCAGGCTCTCGATATCGGCCGAGATGATCGCCTCGTCCTCGATGATCAGCACGTCGGTGGCCAGTTCGGCGTCGATGTCGGACTGGGCCTCGGCGATCAGCCGCTCCACGTCCATGGCGTCGGCGTCGAGGATCTGCGCCGCCTCGGACGGGGTGAACCCTTCGAGCGCGGTCAGCAGGAAGGCTTGGCGCGAGCGCGGGGCGATCTGCATCAGGCGGCGCGAGGGGTCGTCGCGGCCGCCCTCCATGCCGCTCTTGTCCTCCAGCTGGGCGCCGGTCGAGGCCCAGATGGCGTGGAACACGTGATAGAGGGCGACCCGAGGCGTCATTTCCGGCGGCAGCTGGCGCTCGCCCGCGGCGAGAGCTTCCAGCGCGACGCGGACATAGTTGTCCCCGGTGGTCTGGTCCCCGGTCAACGCACGAGCGTAGCGACGCACATAAGGCAGATGCGGCGCAAGACGGGCCAGAAGGCTCATGAATATTCCCCGACAAAAAAAGCGGTCCCGTCAGATTGGGACCTCGGCAGTCCCCGTCAACGTATCAAATCGGCCACGGTTCCCGGTGAAGCAGGCAAAGCTTGAGCATTAAACCGACGTGACTTAGGAACTCTCCTTCGACGCTGGCGTTTTCGGCAATCGCAGCAACAGCGTCAGGGTGGCGGCCGTTCATTCAATGACAGACAATTCGAACCCTTCCCGCAAGGCGGCGCCCCCGGGCGGCCCCGCTCTCGAGGAAGCGCGCCTTCGTCAGCAGGCCATCGGGGTCAAACTCCGCCACATGTTCGACGAGGTCGTGAACGAGCCGGTCCCGGACGAGTTCCTGGACATCCTCCGCCGGGCCGACGATCGCTCGTCAGGCAGGGGCGGCGCATGAGTGGCGCGTCAAACCCGCCGCCCAAGCCTCCCTCCGCCGACGACAACGCCTTCAAGAGGGAGCTGGTCGCGCTGATTCCGCACCTGCGGGCGTTTGCGCGGACCCTGACCGGCGACCCGACCGCGGCGGACGACCTGGCCCAGGACGCCATGATGAAGGCATGGGACGCCCGCGCCAGCTATCAGATGGGCACCAACATGAAGGCCTGGACCTTCATGATCCTGCGCAACCAGTTCTATTCGGAGAAGCGCCGCTCGTGGCGCCAGTCGCAGCTGGATCAGGAAGCCGCCGAACGCACCCTCGTGGCCGTCGACGATCCGGAATCGCCGGTCGCGCTCGACGAGCTGCGCCTGGCGCTCGCCACCCTGCCCGAGGAGCAGCGCGAGGCCCTGATCCTGGTCGGCGCGGGCGGCTTCGCCTACGAGGAGGCGGCCGAAATCTGCCAGTGCGCCGTCGGCACAGTGAAGAGTCGCGTCTCCCGCGCCCGCAAGGCGCTGCAGGCCACGCTCGAGCGTGGCGGCTACGCCCGCGACGGCCGCGCCGCCGGCGACGCCATGCGGTCCATACTTGCGGATGCTGATCGCCTGAGCAGCGTTCGGGGCTGAGGTGATCCGCCTCGGGCGAGCGCTCGGACGGGGTTTGGCCCCGCCGCAGTTCCAGGGCATCCGCTTCCGCCTGGGCGCCGCGCTCGCTCTCGCCCTGCTGCCGGTCCTGGCCCTCGGCGCCTTTCAGGCCGACGCCCAGTTCCGGGTTCAGGATCTGCAGCGCCGCGACGACCTTCAGCTCGCCGCCGAGCGGACCGCCGCCAACGTCAAGGGCCGGCTCGACAGCACCACGGTCCTGCTCCAGGCGCTGCGGCCCGAGGCGCTGGAGCTGTTCTGCCAGCCCCGGCTGAGCGCCCTGGTCCAGCGCATCGAGGATCTGGAGGGTCTGGCCCGCCTGAGCCCCACCGCCGAAACCGTGTGCGCCTCGGAGCAGCTCACCGCCGCCTCACCCGCCTGGCTGACCCAGGCCCGCGCCTCGCCGTGGTTCCAGCGGCTGCGCAGCGGCGAGGACACCGTCCTGGCCCGCGCGCCCGTCCGGCCGGGAGAGGAGCCCGGCCTGATCGTGGCCATCCGCCTCGAACGCCCGCTCGGCGCGTTCGACGGGGTCATGGCCGCGGTCATCCCGCTGTCCGCGCTCCAGCCCGACGTCGCCGACCGGGCCCTTCCGGAAGGGTCACAGGCCGCGCTCACGGACGGGGACGGCCGCATCCTGACGGCCACCGACCCGGACGCCTTCGTCCTGTCGAAAGGGCGCAGCGTCACCGGATGGGTGGCCCGGGCGCGACGCGACGCCTCGGCCATCTTCGAGGCCGACGACGCGCGTGGCCGGCCCCGCGTCTACGCCGGCGCGGCCCTGGCCGGGCGGGACGTCTACGCCCTGCTGTCCGCGCCCGCGCCGGGGCTCCTCTCATGGGCCCGGCTCAACCCGGTCGGGGCGCTGCTGGTGCCGTTGCTGGCCTGGCTGATCGCCTTCGTGGCGGTGATGTGGGTGTCTGAGCGCATCGTGGTGCGCTGGCTGGTCTATCTCGAGCGGGTGGCGGCCATCTACGCGCGCGGCCGTTTCTCGGTGCGTCCGGTCCAGGCGATGAACGCGCCGGCCGAGATCCGGGTGCTGGCCCGCACCCTCGACGATCTGGCCGACACCATCACCACCCGCGACTCCGCCCTGAACGCCTCAATCGAGGAGAAGGACGCGCTGATGCGCGAGATCCATCACCGGGTGAAGAACAATCTCCAGATCATCTCGTCCCTGCTGTCGATGCAGCAGCGCGCCCTCACCGATCCGCTGGCGAAGACGGCGGTGGGCGACACCCGCCAGCGCATCTCGGCGCTCGCCCTGATCTACCGCACCCTCTATCAGAGCGCCGACCTGCGCTACGCCGACGCCCGCATCTTCCTGACCGAACTGGTCGGCCAGCTGGTCTCCAGCGAGGCCGGCCGGGGGCCGGTGGTGACCTCGTCGGTCGAGGCCGACTCCCTCGTCGTCGACCCGGACAAGCTGGCCCCCCTCGCCCTGTGGCTGGTCGAGGCCGTCACCAACGCCCAGAAACACGCCTTCGCCGGTCGCGGCGGCGCGCTCAAGGTGCGCTTCCGCGTCGAGGGCGAGACCAGCGTGCTGGAGGTCGAGGACGACGGGCCCGGCGTCGGCGAGACCTTCCGCGCCGGGGTCGGCCGCACCCTCATGGGCGCCTTCGCCAAACAGCTTCGCGGCGAGGTCGAGATGGTCTCGGCGCCAAGTGGCGGGACGATCGCCCGCATGACCTTCGCCACGCCCGAGGCGGTGACGCCGACTGACCCGGCCGATCTTGGAACCCGTGCGGCGCCCCGACGTTCTTGATGCGCACGCCGCTCCCCCGGCGCCAGGAGATCGCACCATGCGGAAGATTTTCGTTCTGTTCGCCGCCGCCGCCGCCCTGACCACGGCCGCCTGCAACACCATTTCGGGTGTCGGGCAGGACGCATCCGCCGCCGGCGAAGCCGTGACCGACGCGGCGGAAGACGCCCAGAACTAGAGCCCTTCCCGGCCGCGGTTCTCCCCCGACACGCGGTACGGTCGAAGAAGGCCCGCTCGGCTCTCCGCCAGCGGGCCTTTGCTTGCCGGAGGCGGCCCATGCGGGCGCCCGGGCCGCCGCTGTGATACCCAGTCGCCGTCGCTCCCCAGCCGGACCAGGACCATGACCGAACCGAAAGGCCGCGAGGCCGGCCTCCAACTGTTGCGCGAGCACGCGCTGATCGCCGGCGAGCCGGCGGTCTCGGCGACCCGGCTCGCCGTCGACGACCCGGCGACGGGCGAGATTCTCGGCCATGTTCCGGACCTCGGGGTGGCGGAGACCGAACGGGCCATCCAGGCGGCGCATGACGCCTTCCCCGAATGGTCGCGCTCCGATCCGCACCGGCGCTCGGCCTTCCTGAGGGAGTGGGCCCGGCTGATCGACGAGAACGCCGAGGGGCTCGGGGCGCTGATGGCGCTCGAGAACGGCAAGCCGTTCGAGGAAGCCAAGGGCGAGGTCGCCTACGCCAACGGCTTCATCAAATGGTTCGCCGGCGAGGCCGAACGCCTGCTGGGCGAGACCCAGGACACGCCGCTGGGCCACGTCATCCTGACCTTCCGCGAGGCGGTCGGGCCGTGCGCCTTCATCACGCCGTGGAACTTCCCCGCCGCCATGCTGACCCGCAAGCTGGGCCCGGCCTTCGCCGCCGGCTGCACCGCCGTGGTCAAGCCGGCCAGCCAGACACCCTTCACCGCCATCGCCCTGGCGGAATTGGCGTACCAGGCGGGCCTGCCCAAGGGCGTGCTCAGCGTCGTCACCGGCGACGCGGCGACCATCGGCGGCGTGCTGACCGCCTCGCCCCTGATCCGCAAGCTCAGCTTCACCGGCTCGACGCCCGTCGGCCGCCTGCTCGCCGAACAGTGCGCCCCGACCCTGAAGCGGGTGTCGATGGAGCTGGGCGGCGCCGCGCCGTTGATCGTCTTCGCCGACGCCGATCTCGATCTGGCGGTGGCCGAGACCATCAAGGGCAAGTTCCGCAACTCGGGCCAGACCTGCGTCTGCCCGAACCGGGTCTATGTCGAGCGGTCCGTGGCCGATGAGTACGCCCGCAAGCTGGCCGGGGCGGTGGCGCAGATTCCCGTCGGCGCGGCCTTCGAGCCCGGCGTCAAGGTCGGCCCGCTGATCGAGGACAAGGCCATCGCCAAGGTCGAGGACCATCTGGCGAAAACCGTCGCGGCGGGTGGAAAGATCCTGACCGGCGGCGGCCGGCACGCCCTGGGCGGCCGCTTCTTCCAGCCGACCGTGACCCTCGGCGGCGACGACGCCCTGTTCCGCCGCGAGGAGACGTTCGGCCCGCTGATCCCGGTCTTCCCGTTCGACAGCGAGGACGAGGTGGTGGGCAAGGCCAACGACAGCGAGTTCGGTCTCGCCTCCTACCTGTTCACCCGCGACCTCGACCGGGCCCTGCGCATCGGCCGCCGCATCGAGGCCGGCATGTGCGGCGTCAACACCGGCCTCATCTCCACCGCCGTCGCCCCGTTCGGCGGGGTCAAGCAGTCGGGCTACGGCCGCGAGGGCTCGACCCACGGCATCGACGAGTATGTGGACATCAAGGCGGTGACCCTGGCGATCGGCTAGACCGGCAACGCCCCACGCTTGACCACCGTCCGCATCGCCACGCTGGACGACACCCGGGTCACCCCCGGGATGCGGGTCAGTTCGCGCGAGTGGACCCGCTCAAGGTCGTCGACATCGCGCACCACCAGCCGCAGCAGATAGTCCGAGCCGCCGGTCATCAGATAGCATTCGACCACCTCCGGCACGGTCGAGATGGCGGTCTCGAAGGCGGTCAGCGCCGCCTCGGCCTGGGACGACAGGGTGACCGTGACGAACACGCTGATCGGCAGGCCGACGGCGCGCTCGTTGACGATGGCGGCGTAGCGGCTGATCACCTGCGCCGCCTCCAGCGCCCGCAGCCGGCGCAGGCAGGCGCTCTCCGACAGGTTCACGGTGCGCGCCAGATCGGCGTTGGTCATCCGCCCGTCGCCCTGAAGGGCGCGGATCATCTTGCGATCGGTGTCGTCGAGGGCGACGGCAGAAACGGTCTTCAAAGGCGGCCTCGTTCGTGGATTCTGCGACTGTACGCCGCTCAGTCGCCGAAAAGAACAGGAACCTGCGCGCGGACCCTCGCTAGATTGCCGCGCGAGGCGAGGCCGCCGCAGAGCGGGCCCGCAACCCCATCAGGAAGAGGAATCTCCCATGCGCGTCGGCGTCCCCACCGAGATCAAGAAGAACGAGCATCGCATCGGCCTGACCCCGACGGCGGTGCGCGAGTACGTCGCTCATGGCCATACGGTCTCGGTGCAGGAAGGCGCGGGCCTCGGGGCCGGCTTCACCGACGCCGACTACAAGAAGGCCGGCGCGAAGATCGTCGCCACCGCGGCGCAGATCTTCGCCGACAGCGACATGATCGTGAAGGTCAAAGAGCCGCAGAAGGTCGAGTGGGAGATGCTCCGCGAGGACCAGATCCTGTTCACCTACCTGCACCTCGCCCCCGATCCCGAGCAGACCAAGGGCCTGCTGGCCTCGAAATGCGCCGCCATCGCCTATGAGACCGTCACCGACGACCGCAAGGGCCTGCCGCTGCTGGCCCCGATGTCCGAAGTCGCCGGCCGCATCGCCGTCTTCTCGGCCGCCGAGACCCTGCTCAAACACAACGGCGGCATGGGTCTGCTGTTCTGCGGCGTCCCGGGCGTGGCCCCGGCCCGCGTGCTGGTGCTGGGCGGCGGCGTGGTCGGCTTCAACGCCGCCCGCATGGCCATGGGCCTCGGCGCCGAGGTGGTCGTGCTCGAACGCTCCATCCCGCGCATGGCCTATATCGACGAGGTCACCAACGGCCGGGTCGTGACCCGCTATTCCTCGATCGGCGCGATCGAGGAGGAGCTGGTCAAGGCCGACGTCATCATCGGCGCCGTGCTGGTCCCCGGGGCCGAGGCGCCCAAGCTGATCAAGCGCGAGCACCTGAAGCAGATGAAGCCCGGCTCGGTGCTGGTCGACGTGGCCATCGACCAGGGTGGTTGTTTCGAGACCAGCCACGCCACCACCCACGCCGATCCGACCTATGTCGTCGACGGCGTCGTCCACTATTGCGTCGCCAACATGCCGGGCGCCGCGCCGCGGACCTCCTCGGAAGCCCTCAACAACGCCACCCTGCCGTTCGGCCTGGCCCTGGCCGACCACGGGCTGGAAGCGCTGAAGAAGAACCCGCACCTCGCCCGCGGCCTCAATGTGCTCAAGGGCGAGATCACCTACCCGGCGGTCGCCGAGGCGATGGACATGCCGTGGAGCGATCCGTTCGGCGTGTGGGGCTGAGACGAGGCATTAGGCGGTAGGCGGTAGGCAGTCGGTATCTGAGCGCCGCGGCCTACGGCCCCCGGCCGGGCCGTAAGCGGTTCCAGCTCCCGCGCCCTACTGCCTACTGCCTGTAATTCGCCGCTCTCTTGCGCCATAAGCCCGCGATGAAGTTTCTCGACCAGGCCAAGATCTATATCCGCTCCGGCAACGGCGGGGCGGGCGCCGTCTCGTTCCGGCGCGAAAAATTCATTCCCAACGGCGGCCCGGACGGCGGCGACGGCGGCAACGGCGGCAACGTCTGGATCACCGCGGTCGAGGGGCTGAACACCCTGATCGACTACCGCTACCAGCAGCATTTCAAGGCCCAGACCGGCGTGCACGGCATGGGCCGGCAGATGCACGGGGCCAAGGGCGAGGACGTCATCCTCAAGGTCCCCGTCGGCACCCAGGTGCTCGACGAGGACAAGGAGACCGTGCTGCTCGACATGGATGTCGCCGGCAAGACCGAGCTGCTGCTCAAGGGCGGCAACGGCGGCTGGGGCAACGTCCGCTTCAAGGGCCCGTCCAACCAGGCCCCCAGCTACGCCAACCCCGGTCAGGAAGGCCAGGAGCGGTGGATCTGGCTGCGGCTCAAACTGATCGCCGACGTCGGCCTCGCCGGCCTGCCCAACGCCGGCAAGTCGACCTTCCTCGCCGCCGCCTCGGCCGCGCGGCCCAAGATCGCCGACTACCCGTTCACGACCCTGGTGCCCAACCTCGGCGTGGTCGACCTGTCGGCCACCGAGCGCTTCGTCATCGCCGACATCCCCGGCCTGATCGAGGGCGCCCACGAGGGGGCCGGCATCGGCACCCGCTTCCTCGGCCACGTCGAGCGCTCCGGCTGCCTGATCCACCTGATCGACGGGACCCAGGACGACGTCGCCCGCGCCTACCGCATCATCCGCCATGAGCTCGAGGCCTACGGCGCCGGTCTCGCCGACAAGCCCGAGGTGCTGGCCCTGAACAAGATCGACGCCCTGACCCCCGCCGCGCGCGAGGAGAAGGCCGCCGAGCTGGAAGCCGTCGCCGGCAAACGCCCGATGCTGGTCTCCGGCGTCTCGGGCGAGGGCGTCACCGAACTGCTCCGCGCCGCCTGGACCGAGGTGCGCAAGGACCGCGGCGAGGTCGCCCCGGCCGAGCAGGACGAGACCGTCGTCGAGACCCCCGGCGGCTGGGCCCCGTGACCACGGCCGCCGCCGCGGTCGCCGCCGCGCACCGGATTGTCCTCAAGATCGGCTCCTCGCTGATCGTCGACCCCGCGACCGACGCCGTGGACATGGCGCGGCTGGAGGGCTTCGCCGCCGCCATCGCCGCCTGGCGATCCGCGGGCAAGCAGGTGGTCGTGGTCTCGTCCGGCGCCGTGGCGCTGGGTCGCCGCCGGCTTGGCGAGCGCGCCCGGGGACCCGGCCTTGAACGCCGGCAGGCCGCCGCCGCCGCCGGCCAGTCGAGGCTGATGCACGCCTGGGAGTCGGTGCTCGACCCGCACGGCGTCGTGGCCGCCCAGATCCTCCTCACCCGCGACGACACGGAAACCCGGCGCCGCTGGCTGAACGCCCGCGCCACCGTGAGCGCGCTGCTGGAGATGGGCGCGGCGCCGATCTTCAACGAGAACGACACCGTCGTCACCGAGGAGATCAAATACGGCGACAACGATCGCCTCGCCGCCCGCGTGGCCCAGATGATCGGCGCCGACCTGCTGATCCTGCTGTCCGATGTCGATGGTCTGTACACCGCCGACCCGCGCCGCGACCCGGCGGCGACCCATATTCCTTTCGTCGGGAGCCTGACGCCGGACATCGAGGCCATGGCGACCGGGGCCAACGCCGAGGCCGGGGTCGGCGCCGGCGGCATGGCCACCAAGCTGATGGCGGCCCGCATCGCCGCCGCGGCCGGCTGCGCCACCCTGATCGCCGACGGCCGCCCCACGCCGGTGCTCGCCGACGACCGGCGCTGCACCCTGATCGCCCCCGCCACCACGGTGAAGGCCGCCTACAAGCAATGGATCGGCGGTTCGCTGGCCACCCGCGGCCGGCTGGTCGTCGATGCGGGCTGCGCCCGGGCCCTCGCCGGCGGCAAGTCGCTGCTGGCGGTCGGGCTGATCTCGGCCGACGGCGATTTCGGCAAGGGCGACCCGGTCGAGATTGTCGACGGGACCGGCGCCCAGATCGCCCGCGGCCTGGCCCGCTACGACGCCGGGGAGGTGTCGAAGATCGTCGGCGTCCGCTCCGGCGACCTCGAGTCGGCGCTGGGCTACGCCGGGGGTCCGGTGGTGGTCCACGCCGACGACCTCGCCCTGCGCGAGACCGCCGCCCCTTGAATCCCGGGGCCAGACGCTGACCTTAGGGACATGACCCAGGACGTCTCCGCCGCCGCCGCCTCGAGGCTCGAAGCCGATATGCTCGCCATGGGCCGGCGCGCCCGCGCCGCCGGCCGGACCCTGACGCTGGCCGGGCCGGAGACCCGGACGAAAGCGATCGCCGGCATGGCTTCGGCCCTGCGCGCCCGCTCGGGCCAGGTGCTGGCCGCCAACGCCGCCGACCTCGACGACGCCCGCGCCAAGGGCATGGCCACCGCCATGATGGACCGCCTCGCCCTCGATCCGAAACGGCTGGACGGCGTGGTCTCGGCCCTGGAGTCGATCGCCGCCATTCCCGATCCGGTCGGGGTCGAGACGGCCCGCTGGACCCCGCAGAACGGCCTCGACATCGCCCGCGTGCGCACGCCCATCGGCGTGCTGGCCATCATCTACGAGAGCCGCCCCGACGTCACCGCCGACGCCGCCGCCCTCGCCGTGCGAGCCGGCAACGCCGTGATCCTGCGCGGCGGCTCTGAATGCCTGCGCTCCAACCTCGCCATCCACGCGGCCCTGATCGAGGGGCTGGAGGGGGCCGGCCTGTCGCCCGACACGGTGCAGATGGTCGCCACCCGCGACCGCGCCGCCGTCGGCCACATCCTGACCGGACTCGACGGGTCGATCGACCTGCTGATCCCGCGCGGCGGCCGCTCGCTGGTCGAACGCGTGAAGACCGAAGCCCGCGTGGCGGTGCTGGGCCATCTCGAGGGGGTCAACCACGTCTATGTGCACGCCAGCGCCGATCCCGACATGGCTCGCGCCGTGGTCCTGAACGCCAAGATGCGCCGGGTCTCGGTGTGCGGCGCCGCCGAGACCCTGCTGATCGACCGGGCGGCGGCGGCCCCCCTGCTGCCGCTGATCGCCCGCGACCTGACCGAGGCCGGCTGCGAACTGCGCGCCGACCCCGCCGCCCGCGCCTTCGTCCCCGGGGCGACGGCGGCCAGCGACGCCGACTGGTCGACCGAGTTCCTGAAGCCGATCCTCGCCGTCAAGGTGGTCGACGGGCTGGACGCCGCGCTCGATCACGTGGCGCGCTACGGTTCGGGCCATACCGAGGCGATCGTCGCCTCGGACGAGGCGGCCATCGAACGCTTTCTCGCCGAGGCCGACGCCGGCATCGTCCTGGCCAACGCCTCAACCCAATTCGCCGACGGGGGCGAGTTCGGCTTCGGCGGCGAGATCGGCATCTCCACCGGCCGCCTGCACGCCCGCGGCCCGGTCGGGGCGGAACAGCTGACCAGCTTCAAATACGTCATCCGCGGCAAGGGGCAGACAAGGCCCTGAGGGAACACCCGACGCACCCCGCTCCTTTCCGTTCGAAAGGAGCCCGCCATGAGCGACAAGATCCAGACCCCCGGCCGCGATGACAACGGCGCCATTCCGCTCGGCCGGCCCGATGCGTCGACATCCGACGCGGCGGTGAAGCGCAACGCGGAACGCGAGAAGAAGAGCGCCGGTCCCGACGGCCCGGACGCCACCGAGGTGGGCGACACCTTCAAGAAACAATCCGGCTGAACGCCCGCGACACCGGGGTCCGGCCGTGTTAGCTCCCTCGTGAGCATAAGTCGCGCGAGCCCCCGCCTTGTCCTTCTTCCACGCCGGTCCCGCGCCCAGGGTGTTTGGCCCCCGCCGGGGCGCGCTGCGCGATGGCCTGGATCTCCAGCCCGGCATGAAGGTCGGCATCTTCGGCGGCTCGTTCAATCCGGCCCACGACGGCCACGCCCATGTCGCCGAAACCGCCCTGCGCCGGCTCGACCTCGACCGTGTCGTCTGGCTGGTCTCGCCGCAGAACCCCCTGAAGGACCCCCGCGACACCGCCCCGCTGGCCGACCGCATGGCCTCGGCCCGCGTCGCCGCCGCCCACGCCGCCGCCGGACCGGCCATGATCGTCTCCGATTTCGAGAGCCGGGTCGGGACGCGACGGACGATCGACACCCTGCGGACCCTGACCGCCCGCCATCCCGGCGTGCATTTCGTCTGGCTGATGGGCTCCGACAACCTGGCCACCTTCCACCGCTGGCGCGGCTGGACCGACATCATGCGGATGATGCCGGTGGCGGTGATCGCCCGACCCGGCTCCGAACTGGACAGCCGCACCGCCCCCGCCGCCGCCCGCTTCGCCGCCGCCCGCGTCCCGGCCTCGCACGCCGGCCTGCTGCCGCGCCTCGAGGCCCCGGCCTGGACCTATCTGACGGCGCCGCTGAACCACCGCTCGTCCACGGCCCTGAGGGCGGCGGCCCGTGCGGAAACGGCGCCGCCCGGGCAGGCGCGTGACGCCCCGGCGGGTTTGTGCTAGGTTGCCGCTTTAGTAATCTCCCCGGAGCCCTCCGCTGACCCCCTCGCCCGCGCACGATGCGCAAGACAGCGCCGTCTCGAACACGGCGCACGAGATGGATCCCATCGAACCCATCCATTCCGAAGACGGTCCGCAGGCCCCTCTCCCCGTCGGCTCCACGGTTCTGGAACAGGCTGTCCTGACGCGCCTCGACGAGGACAAGGCGCAGGACATCGTCCTCATCGACCTGAAGGGCAAAAGCCCCATGGCCGACACCATGATCATCGCCTCCGGGCGTTCGCATCGCCACGTGGGCGCCCTGGCCGACCACCTGCAGCGCACGCTGAAGGAGCAGGGTCTCGGCAAGGTCAAGGTCTCGGGTCTGCCGCACTGCGACTGGGTGCTGCTCGACGCGGGCGACGTCATCGTCCACCTGTTCCGCCCGGAAGTCCGCGCCTTCTACAACATCGAGAAGATCTGGTCGGTCGAGAGCGGCCACCGCGTCGACGCCCGCGCCTGACCTGACCCCATGAAGCTGGCCGTCATCGCCATCGGCAAGCCGGGGCGCGGCCCCGAGGCGACGCTGGCCGCCGACTACGCCGAACGCGCGACCCTCGCCGGCCGGGCGCTCGGCCTCGGCCCTCTCGAATTGGTCGATCTGGAAGCCCGCAAGACGGGCAAGGCGGCCGAGGCCGAACTGATCCTCAAGGCCGCCGAGGGGGCCCATCTGATCGCCTGCGACGAACGCGGCAAGACCTTCTCCAGCCGCGCCTTCGCCGACCACGTCGCGATGCTGCGCGACCGCGGCGAGCGGCGGCTGGTCTTCGCCATCGGCGGGGCCGACGGGCTCGACGACAGCGTCCGCGCCGCCGCCGCCTCGACCCTCGCCTTCGGGCCGCAGACCTGGCCGCACGCGCTGGCCCGGGCGATGCTGGCCGAACAGCTGTATCGGGCCGTGACCATCCTGGCCGGATCGCCGTATCATCGCGACTAGAGCGAAATCGGTTCAGATGCGATCGCATCTGAACTCAGATATTCGCTCCAGAATCATGCCGGACCATTTTTGGATTCGGATTGGCTTCAATCCGAAGCAAAATGGTCCCATGCAACGCGCCGGCCTCGCCCTGCTGCTCGTCCTGACCGCCCTGCCCGTGGCCGCCGCCGCGCCGCAGGCCAGACCCGGTCCGGGCGAGATCGCCCGGCTGCAGGCCGAGTTCCGCGACGAGCGCGCCCGGGCCCTGCGGCTGCGCGCCGAGGCGGCCGAGGCCGACGCCGAGATCGCCCGGGTCGAGCGGCAGCTGGCCGCGCTGGGGATCGATGTCGCCGCCGGCGACCGGGTCATCGCCGCCCAGCGGGCCCGGCTGCGCAGTCTCAGCGAGCGCGAGGCGGCCCTGGTGGCGCAGCTGTCGCAGGCGCGCGGCCGCCAGGCCCGGCTGCTGTCCGCGTTGCAGATGATGAGCCGCCGCCCGCCGCCGCCGCTGCTGGTCCCCGCCGACAAGGCCGTCGACACCGTCCGCGCCGCCATCCTGATGAAGGCCATCGCCCCCGAGCTTCAGGCCCGCGCCCGTCCGCTCGCCGACCGCCAGCTCGAGATCACGCGGATCCGCCGGCGCGCCGCCCTCGGCAGCGAGGCCCTGTTCACCGCCGAAAGCGCCCAGGGCGACCGCCGCGCCCGCGCCGAGGCCATCGTGGCGCGCCAGACCCGGCTCCGTGCCATCCTCCGGGCCGAGGCCGGCACGGCCGAACGGGCGGCCCGTGCGCTCGAAGCCCGGCTGCGCGTCCTCGGCGGGACCGTCCCGGCGATCAACGCCGACGTCGCCTCCGTGACCGCCCGCCGGCCCGCCGGCCGCGACCGTCTGACCCCGCCCGTCGAGGGCGCGCCCTCGATCCGCTTCGGCGACGGGGCCAGCGGCTGGCGCTGGCGCGGCGACGACCTCGAGGCCCGCGCCCCCGCGGCCGGGCGGGTGGCCTGGACCGGTCCGCTGGAGGGCTGGGGCCGGGTGGTGATCCTCGACCTCGGACCGGGCTGGCGGGCCGTGATCTCCGGCCTCGACGAGGTCTCGGTCGAGAGCGGCGACCGCGTCGCCGACGGACAGGCGCTGGGCCGCGCCGGGCGGGACGGCGAGGTCGGCTTCGATCTGCGTCGCGAGGAGCGCCCGGTCGATCCGGCGCCATGGCTCAGGTGAGGGAAAGGATTAGGGATTAGGGATCGAAAGTGAGTGCGCCCCGTCAGATCCAACGCCCTGCCAATCCCTGATCCCCCTTCCCTCGCCCCTCGCCGGCGAATCCACTTTCAATCCCCTGATGACGCTGATTTTATCGACCGACCGTCGATCGGCCACGATTTGGTCGCCGGAAGTCCCGTAGTTGTAGATGTTCAGGCCGCCTCTCCGGCCCGCTGGAAGAAAAGACCGTATGCGCAAGTTGCTGATGATCGGCGCCGCCGCCGCCACCGTGGTCGGACTGGGCGCCGCCACGACCGCCGGACAGACGCCGCGCAACGAGGCCTTCCGCCTGATCGGCCTGTTCGGCGACGCCCTGGCCACGGTCGAGCGCGACTACGTCGTGCCCGTCGACGACAAGAAGCTGATCGAGGCCGCCCTGCAGGGCATGATGGGCGCGCTCGACCCCCACTCCTCCTACCTGCCGCTCAAGGCCTACGGCGAGCTGCGCGAGCGCACCGAGGGCCAGTATTCCGGCGTCGGCCTGACCATCTCGTCCGAGGGCGGGCTGGTGAAGGTCATCTCGCCCATGGACGGCGGCCCGGCCGCCCGCTCCGGCGTCCAGGCCGGCGACGTCATCTCGGCCATCGAGGGCCAGAACTCGACCGGCCTGACCGTCAGCCAGGTCTCCGAAAAGCTGCGCGGCGCGGCCGGCACCTCGGTCAAGGTCACTTTCCTGCGCGACGGCGAGGAGCCGCGCGAGGTCACCCTGACCCGCGAGATCATCAAGATCGACTCCGTCACCGGCCGTGTCGAGGGCGACTTCGGCGTGCTGCGCGTCTCGACCTTCAACGAGAACACCGGGCGCGAACTGGACGAGACGATCGCCCGCCTCAAGACCGAGAACCCGGCCCTCAAGGGCTACGTCCTCGACCTGCGCAACAACGGCGGCGGCCTGCTCGACGCGGCCATCGCCGTGTCCGACGCCTTCCTCGAGCGCGGCGAGATCGTCAGCCAGCGCGGCCGCCGCCCCGAGCAGATCATCCGCTACACCGCCAAGCCGGGCGACCTGACCGGCGGCCTGCCGGTGGTGGTGCTGATCAACTACGGCTCGGCCTCGGCGTCGGAGATCGTGGCCGGGGCCCTCAAGGACCACCAGCGGGCCACGCTCGTCGGCCTGACCAGCTTCGGCAAGGGCTCGGTGCAGAGCGTCATTCCGCTGCGCGGCGGGGCCGACGGGGCCCTGTCGATCACCACGGCGCGCTACTACACGCCCTCGGGCGACTCGATCCAGAAGATCGGCATCGAGCCGGACCTCGAGGTGGCCCGCTCCGAGGCCGAGGCGCGCATCGTGTCGCGCTCGAACTTCATCTATTCCGAGGCCGCCTACGCCACCGCCCTGGACGCCTCCATCGGGGCCGAGCGCAAGGGACCGCACACCCCGCACGAGGCCCCGGGCGAGACCTACGACAAGGAGAAGGACTACCAGCTGGAGCGCGCCTTCGACGTGCTGCGCGCCGGTGGAAGCCTGACCCGGCTGGCGGCCGCGCCCGAGGGGATCGTGGTCACAGCGCCCGGCACGGCCATGGCCGCCGCCGAACCCGAGGCGGCGCCCGAAAACTGAGTCCGGCATAGCTAACGGCGCGTTAGGCTTTCTTAACCGACGCCCGCCACTGTGGCCCGGTAGGCGTCCGTTCCGCGGACTCCGTTCGAGCGCCCAGTTCCTTGCCCATGTTCGCCAAGCGCCAGTCCGTCCTCGCCGCCACCGCGGGCGCTCCGCCCGCCCGCCGCTCCGTGGCCGAAGCCTTCGCCCCCATGCTCCGCGTGCTGAGGAAGCCGCCGGTCGCGGTCGCCGGCGCCGGGGTGCTGTTGCTCGGCGCGGCCGCCCTGTTCGTCACCGTGCTGGGCGATCCCCGCGCCGGCGCTCCCTCGGCTCGCGTCGCCCTGAACCGCCCGACCGCCGCCGAGACCCCGGTCCCCACCGGCATGGAAGCCTTCTCGCTGGACGGCTCCGGCCTCTATCAGGACCTGACCGCCGACGGCGACCCGACTCTTCTGGGCCAGGCGGTGATCACCCTTCCCGACGGCGCCACCGTCTCGGGTCCGGGCGCGCCGGTCACCGCGCCCCGCGTCGCCGCCCGCCCCCTGCCGGCGGCTCCCATCGCCGGCCTCAGCCAGCCCGGCCCCGACGGCCCCCTGCCGCGCATCGCCACGGATGGCCGGGTTCCCGCCCAGGCCTACGCCCGCCCCTTCGTCTCCAACGGCAACCCCCGGGTCGCCCTGATCGTCGGCGGCCTCGGCCTCAACGCCGTCACCACCCGCGCCGCGATCGAACGCCTGCCGGCCGAGGTCACCCTCAGCTTCGTGCCCTATGCAGAGGGCCTGCAGGGCTGGATCGACCTGGCCCGCGCCCAGGGTCACGAGGTCATGCTGGAAATGCCGATGGAGCCGACCGGCTATCCGAACAACGACCCCGGCCCCTACACCCTGCTGGCTGATGCGGAGCCCGCGGACATCCAGGCCAAGATGAACTGGCTGCTGGGCCGCGCCACCGGCTATTTCGGCGTCACCAACTATCTCGGCGACCGGTTCATCACCTCGGACGAGGGCGTGACCGCCTTCATGGCCGTGCTGCGCCAGCGCGGCGTCGCCTTCCTCGACGACGGCTCCATGAGCCGCCGCCCCGGAGCCTGGGCGCGCGCCAGCGCCAATCGCATCGTCGACCAGCAGCAGTCGCCGGCCGCCATCATGGGCCAGCTCAACGCCCTCGAGGCCCTGGCCAAGGCCCGTGGTCAGGCGCTGGGCACAGGCTTCAGCTATCCGGTCACGGTCGAGGCCGCAGCCCGTTGGACCGCCGGCCTCGACGCCCGGGGCCTGCAACTGGCTCCGGCGAGCGCGCTGGCGAGCCGCCCCGGACGGTAGATAAGGGCCGGTTGCGCCGCTAAGGGACCGCCATGGCCGAGCCGGACCTCTCCCTCTATCGCCCGAACGTCGGCGTCGTGCTGTTCCATCCCGACGGCCGGGTCTGGTACGGCCGCCGCGCGGCCACGCCGGGGCCGTGGAATTGGCAATTCCCGCAGGGCGGCATCGACGACGGCGAGGATTATGAGACCGCCGCCCGCCGCGAACTGGCCGAGGAGACAGGCGTCGTGTCGGTCGACCTCCTGGCCCAGACCGGGGAATGGATCGCCTACGCCTTCCCGGCCGACTACGGCGGAACCAAGCAGGCGCGCGGCTTCGCCGGCCAGAAGCAGAAATGGTTCGCCTTCCGCTTCACCGGCGACGAGTCCGAGATCGATCTCGAAACCCACGGCGACATCGAGTTCGACACCTGGCGCTGGGGTCGGCTCGACGAGGCCCCCGACCTGATCGTCCCCTTCAAGCGCAAGGCCTACGAACAGGTGGTGGCGGCGTTCGCGCCGCTGGTGGTCTAGGCCGCCGGGCAGCCTTGCGGCTTCAGCACCCGCTTTGTCGACGCCGGATATTTCGCGATCAGCCGCGCCGGCCGGATCGGCCGGGGGACGAAGCCGCCGCCGCAGTTGGGGCAGACGCCCTTCAGCGTCCCCTCCACGCAATCGGCGCAGAAGGTGCATTCGAAGGTGCAGATGCGGGCCTCGGTGCTGTCGAACGGCAGGTCGCGATCACAGCATTCGCAATTGGGTCTGAGTTCGAGCATGGGCGCCTCCTGACCCGAGGCTACACCGTCATTGCGTCGGCGCCAGCCGGAACAGCACCAGCCCCGTCAGCACCAGCAGGGCCGCCAGCACCCTGAGGGGACTGAGGTGCTCCTGCAGGAAGACCACGCCGACCACAAAGGCCCCGACCGCGCCGATGCCGGTCCACACCACATAGGCCGTGCCCATCGGCAGCGACTTCATGGCCAGCGACAGCAGGGCGAAGCTCACCGCCATGAAGCCCAGCGTCGCCACGCTCGGCCACAGCCGGGTGAACCCGACCGACTGCTTCATGAAATACGCCCAGACGATTTCCAGCAGTCCGGCGATGATCAGATAGGTCCAGGCCATAGGGCGCGGCCCTCCTTGCAAAGGGCCGGGCCGTCCCGGACTTGGCCCGCTGCGGCGGGGCGAGGACGTGGCCTCGTCTTGGGAAGGGCTATCTAGGACCTCCGGCCCCGAGGTCAAGCGCGGCGGCCTTGTCATCCCGGCCGAAGCGAAGCGAAGAGCCGGGACGGCCCGGCTTCAGAAACGAAAACTCCCGGGCAGCTCGCAGAGCTGAACCGGGAGACGACTGGCTTCAGGCTGTCTCCCGGACAGGCTGCGCCTTCCGGGAGGCCAGATTGTCGAAGCGGACGCGTCCCGGATCACGGCTGCGCCGCGTCCGGGATGACAAACGGATTCTACGCCGCGGCCACTTCCGAGGCCTGTTCGGCCAGGATGGTCAGGCCGGCCGGGGTCACGTCGGCGAACCCGCCGTGAACCTCGAACTGACGCCGCGAGCCGCCGTCGATGACGGTGACCACGCCTTCGCGCAGCGCCGTCATGAAGGGGGCGTGGTCGGCCAGGACGCCGAAGTCGCCCTCGACGCCCGGCGCATCGACCTGGTCGACGAGGCCATTGAAGACCTCGCGCTCAGGCGAGACGAGGGAAAAGTTCAGTTTACCGGCCATGTCAGCCAATCCCTATCCAGTCGGTCAGGTAATCGAAACGTCGATCATCCTGTCGTCTCTCCCGTCGACGAACATGCGAGTGCCATCGGTGAATTCGATGAACAGCTCACGTTCCTCGTACCGGGCAGACTTTATCGTCTTGCCCTCAATGAGGCCGTGGAGTCGAGCCGAGAGCACCTCGGCCGACTCCCCCTTCATCAGGCCGCCTCGGCCAGCTTCTGGGCCTTCTCGACGGCTTCCTCGATGGCGCCGACCATGTAGAAGGCGGCTTCCGGCAGGTGGTCGTATTCGCCGGCCACGATGCCCTTGAACGAGCGGATCGTGTCTTCCAGCGAGACGAACTTGCCCGGGGCGTTGGTGAACTGCTCGGCCACGAAGAACGGCTGCGACAGGAAGCGCTGGATCTTGCGGGCGCGCGAGACGATCAGCTTGTCCTCTTCCGACAGCTCGTCCATGCCCAGGATGGCGATGATGTCCTTCAGCGCCTTGTACTGCTGCAGCACTTCCTGAACCGAACGGGCGACCAGGTAGTGTTCGTCGCCGATGACCAGCGGGTCCATGATCCGCGAGGTCGAGTCCAGCGGGTCCACGGCCGGGAAGATGGCCTGGGCGGCGATGTCGCGCGACAGAACGGTGGTGGCGTCGAGGTGGGCGAACGAGGCGGCGGGGGCCGGGTCGGTCAGGTCGTCGGCGGGCACGTAGATGGCCTGCACCGAGGTGATCGAGCCCTTCTTGGTCGAGGTGATGCGCTCCTGCAGGTTGCCCATCTCGGTGGCCAGGGTCGGCTGATATCCCACGGCCGACGGGATGCGGCCCAGCAGGGCGGACACTTCCGAACCGGCCTGGGTGAAGCGGAAGATGTTGTCGACGAACAGCAGCACGTCCTTGCCTTCCTCGTCGCGGAAGTACTCGGCCTGGGCCAGGCCGGTCAGGGCGACGCGGGCGCGGGCGCCGGGGGGCTCGTTCATCTGGCCGTAGACCAGGGCGCACTTGGAGCCCTCGGTCGAGCCGTTGTTCTTGGTCGGGTCAACGTTGACGTTGGACTCGATCATCTCGTGATACAGGTCGTTGCCCTCGCGGGTGCGCTCGCCCACGCCGGCCAGAACCGAATAACCGCCGTACGCCTTGGCGATGTTGTTGATCAGCTCCTGCATGGTCACGGTCTTGCCCACGCCGGCGCCGCCGAACAGGCCGATCTTGCCGCCCTTGGTGTAGGGGCACATCAGGTCGATGACCTTGATGCCGGTGACGAGGATTTCCGACGAGGTCGACTGCTCCTCGAAGCTCGGGGCTTCGCGGTGGATCGGCCGGTACATGGTGGTCTTGATCGGGCCCTGCTCGTCGATCGGCGCGCCGACGACGTTCATGATGCGGCCCAGGGTGCCCGGGCCGACCGGCGCCAGGATCGAGGCGCCCGTGTCGGTCACCGGCTGGCCGCGGGTCAGGCCTTCCGAGGTGTCCATGGCGATGGTGCGGACCATGTTCTCGCCGAGGTGCTGGGCGACCTCGAGAACGAGGGTGAAGGGCTGGCCGGTCTTCTGATCGACGTTCTGCGTCTCCAGGGCGTTCAGGATCGCCGGCAGCTGGCCGTCGAACTCGACGTCGACGACGGCGCCGATGACCTGGGCGATCCGGCCCACGCCGGTGCCGGCGGTGACGACGGCGTTGCCGGTCGCGGCGGCGGCCTTCGGGGCCTTGGGCGCGGCGGGCTTGCGGGCGGCGGTTTTCTTGGGGGCGGCGGTGTCGGTCATCGGTTCGTTCCGTTCGGAAGGTCGTGTCTGTGCAAGGGTCGGATCAGAGCGCTTCGGCGCCGGCGATGATCTCGATCAGTTCGGTGGTGATCTGGGCCTGGCGCTTGCGGTTGTACTGCAGGGTCAGGCTGTTGATCAGGTCGCCCGCGTTGCGCGTGGCGTTGTCCATGGCGCCCATCTGGGCCCCGAAGAAGCTGGCCTGGTTCTCGTACAGGGCGGCCAGCACCTGGGTCGTGATGTTGCGCGGCAGCAGGGTTTCGAGAATTTCCTCTTCCGAGGGCTCGTAGTCGTAGACCGCGCCGTTCAGGTCGATCGGGGCGGCGTCGCCGTCGACGACCGCCGGGATCAGCTGCTTCGGCGTCGGCACCTGCGAGATGACCGACTGGAAGCGGCTGTAGAACAGGGTCACGACGTCGGCGTTTCCGGCCTCGAACTCCTCGGCGATCAGGGCCGCGACCGGCTCCGCCGCCGGCAGGCCGATGACCTTGTGGTCCGACATCTCGAAGGTGCGCACGAGGCGGTCGCCGTAGAGACGGGCCAGGCCGTCGCGGACCTTGCGGCCCACGGCGATGATCCGCACGTCCTTGCCGTTGGCGATCAGTTCCTTGATGCGCTCGCGGGCGGCCCGGATGACGTTGGTGTTGAAGCCGCCCGCCAGACCCTTGTCGCCGGTGGCGACGACGATCAGGTGCTTCTGGTCACGGCCGGTGCCGGCCAGCAGCTTCGGCGCGCCGTCGCCCGACACGCCCGCCGCCAGGTTGGCGATCACCGCCGCCATCTTCTTCGCATAGGGGCGGGCGCTCTCGGCCTGTTCCTGGGCGCGCTTCAGCTTGGCCGCGGCGACCATGTTCAGGGCCTTCGTGATCTTCTGCGTGGACTTCACGCTTCCGATCCGATTGCGCATTTCCTTGAGGCTGGCCATCCGGCGCTACTCTCTCGCTATCCGGTCAGGGCTCAGGCGAACGTCTTGAGGAAGGCGTCCAACACCGACTTCAGCTCGGTCTCGAGCTCCGGCGTCAGATCCTTCTTGGCGCGGATGCCGTCCAGCAGGCCGGCGTTCGACGACTTGATGCGGGCCAGCAGCTCGCTCTCGAAGCGGCCGATGTCGCCGACCGCGATGCCGTCGAGGTAGCCGCGGGTGCCGGCGTAGACCGACACGACCTGCTCTTCCATGGTCAGCGGCGAGTACTGCGGCTGCTTCAGCAGCTCGGTCAGGCGCGCGCCGCGGGCCAGCAGCTTCTGGGTGGAGGCGTCGAGGTCCGAGCCGAACTTGGCGAAGGCGGCCATTTCCCGATACTGGGCCAGCTCACCCTTGATCGAGCCGGCGACCTTCTTCATCGCCTTCGTCTGGGCCGAGGAGCCCACGCGCGACACCGAGATGCCGACGTTCACGGCCGGGCGGATGCCTTGGTAGAACAGGTCGGACTCGAGGAAGATCTGGCCGTCGGTGATCGAGATCACGTTCGTGGGGATATAGGCCGAGACGTCGTTGGCCTGGGTCTCGATCAGCGGCAGGGCGGTCATCGAGCCCGAGCCGTAGTCGCCGTTCAGCTTGGCCGAACGCTCCAGCAGGCGGCTGTGCAGGTAGAAGACGTCGCCCGGATAGGCTTCGCGGCCCGGCGGGCGGCGCAGCAGCAGCGACATCTGGCGGTACGCCACGGCCTGCTTGGACAGGTCGTCATAGACGATCAGGGCGTGCATGCCGTTGTCGCGGAAGAACTCGCCCATGGCCGTGCCCGAGAACGGGGCCAGGAACTGCAGCGGGGCCGGCTCCGAGGCCGTGGCGGCGACGACGATGGTGTAGTCCAGGGCGCCGCGCTCCTCGAGCGTCTTGACGATCTGGGCCACGGTCGAGCGCTTCTGGCCGATGGCGACGTAGATGCAGTACAGCTTCTCGCCTTCGCTCTTGGCGGCGGCGTTGGTGCTCTTCTGGTTCAGGATGGTGTCGATGGCGACGGCGGTCTTGCCGACCTGACGGTCGCCGATGATCAGTTCGCGCTGGCCGCGGCCGATCGGGATCAGGGTGTCGATGGCCTTCAGGCCGGTCTGCATCGGCTCGTGCACCGACTTGCGCGGGATGATGCCCGGGGCCTTGACGTCGACGCGGCGGCGCTCGGTGAACTGGATCGGGCCCTTGCCGTCGATCGGCTCGCCCAGCGGGTTGACGACGCGGCCCAGCAGGCCCTTGCCGACCGGAACGTCCACGATCTCGCCGAGGCGGCGGACCTCGTCGCCCTCGGCGATCTGGTTGTCCTGGCCGAAGATCACGGCGCCGACGTTGTCGCGCTCGAGGTTCAGGGCCATGCCCTTCACGCCGGCCTTGGGGAATTCGATCATCTCGCCGGCCTGGACGTTGTCCAGACCGTGGATGCGCGCGATGCCGTCGCCGACCGACAGCACCTGGCCGACGTCGGACACGTCGGCCTCGACGCCGAAGTTGGCGATCTGCGACTTGAGGATGGCCGAGATTTCGGCGGCGCGGATGTCCATGACAGGCTCTCTGTTTTCGTCTTGTCAGCGCGACCCCGTCGGAGCCGCGAGTGTTGGGGTCAGGCCCGTTTGAGGGCGAACTTCATCTGGTCGAGCTTGGTCTTCAGCGAGGCGTCGAACAGCTTCGACCCCACCTTGACCTTGAGGCCGCCCAGGATCGACGGATCGACGCGGGCGGTCATTTCCGGGTCCTTGCCCAGTGAGGCGCGCAGGGCCGACTGGATGGACTTCATCTGCGCGGCGCTCAGGGCCTGGGCCGAAACCACCTCGGCGGCGACCACGCCGGTCTTCTTCGCGTACAGGGCTTCAAAGCCGGCGATCACGCCCGGCAGGTCGCCCGAGCGGCCGTTCTGGCCCAGGAGGCCGAGGAAGTTGCGCGTCACGCCGTTGAACTTCGCCGCATCGGCGATGGCCACGAGACCTTTCTGCTGGTCCTCGGCGGCGATCACCGGCGAGGTGGCCAGCCGGCGCAGGTCCGCGCTGTCGTTCCACGCGGCGCGCAGCGACTTCAGATCGGCGCGCACGGCGTCGAGGACGCCCGTCTCGTCAGCGAGGTCGAACAGCGCCTGTGCATAGCGCTCGCCGACTTCCGTCGTCCTGTAATCGTCAGCCACTGTATGGTCCGCGCGGGTTAGCGTTCGGGTTGTCGACCGGCGGCGGAGTGCGCGCCGGTCAAAGGCCTGAAATGCTTGAAGAAAGCACGCCGGTGAAACGTCTTGCGACGCGCCCTCCGGCTCAGCCGGGCGCCTGATAGCACCGTAACCCCCCGACCGCAACCGAGGCGGTCCGCCGCAGCGTAACGCGAATTGACGTGGCGACACGGGGTCGGGAGGCGAAGACTGGCCCGGCCGATCCGCCCGGAGCCCCGCCATGATCCTCACCCGCACCCTCTCCACCCTTCTAGCCGTCGCCGTGCTGGCCACCGCGCCCGCCGCCCTGGCGGGCGACCCGGCCTCCTTCCGGGTGATGAGCTACAACATCCGCTTCGACGGCCCGTCCGACAATCCGCTGTGGAGCGAGCGGAGCCCGCACATGGCCGACCAGATCGCCTTCCTCGACCCCGACCTGCTCGGCCTGCAGGAGGCGCTGCCGCATCAGGTCGAGTATCTGGCTGAACAGCTGCCGGCCCTGGATCACTACGGCCTCGGTCGCGACGACGGCCTGGTCGGCGAGAGCGCGACCCTGTTCTGGCGCCGCGACCGCTACGAGCGTCTGCGGGCCGAGACCCTGTGGTGTTCGCCCACGCCGGACCGCCCGTCGAAAGGCTGGGACGCCGCCTATCCGCGCACCATCACCCGGGTGCTGCTGCGCGACCGCCGCGACGGCCGGGTCCTCGACGTCCGCAACACCCATTTCGACCATGTCGGCGTCGTGGCCCGCGAGCAGTGCGCCGAACTGGTCTCCGGCCTCGCCCCGGCTGAAGTCGAGGGCGCGGCGGCCGACATCGTGCTGATGGGCGACTTCAACACCGGCCCCGGGACGGCCCCCTACCAGCGCATCGTCGCCTCCGGCCTGCGCGACGCCCGGGCCATCAGCCCGATCGACTTCGGCCCCGCCGGCACCTTCAACGCCTTCGACATCGCCGCCGACAACGAGGGCGTGGCCATCGATCATGTCTTCGTCGGCCCCGGCCTGGCCGTGGAGCGGTTCGGGGTGCTCACCCATTCGTTCGGCGGCCGGGTGATCTCAGACCATTTCCCGGTCGTCGCGGACCTGGTCCCGGCCGCGCCCTGACGCGAACGCGGTCTGGTCAGTGGACCGCGTTCTTCGCCCGGTTGCGGTGATAGGTCTGGTTCAGCAGCTCGACGCCGAGCGAGAAGGCGATGGCGAAGTAGAGATAGCCGCGCGGGATGTGGAAGCCGAAGCCGTCGGCGACCAGCGCCACCCCGACCAGCAGGATGAAGCTCAGCGCGAGGATCTTGGTGGTCGGCGCCTTCTCGATGAAGTTCGCCACCGGCCGGGCGGCGACCAGCATCACCAGGGTCGACAGCACCACCGCGGCGACCATCACCCAGATGATCGAGGTCATGCCGACGGCGGTGATGACGCTGTCTAGCGAGAAGACCACGTTGATGACGGCGATCTGGGCCAGCACGGCCCCGATGCTGGAGGCCTTGCCCACCACGGTGTTGACGTCGTGCTCGCCCTCGACCGAGTGGTGGACCTCCATGGTCCCCTTGGCCAGCAGGAACAGGCCGCCGGCGATCAGCACCAGGCTCTCTATGGTGAAGTCGTGGCCGAACGCGCTGAACAGCGACGCCTCCATGTGGGTCAGCAGCGCCAGCCCGCCCAGCATGACGATGCGCATGACCATGGCCATCCACAGGCCGATCTGGCGGGCACGGCCCTGTTCGTCGGCCGGCAGGCGCGCCACCGCCACGGCAAGGAAGACGATATTGTCGATCCCGAGCACGATCTCGAGGAAGGTCAGGGCCAGAAGGCTGGTCAGGGCCTCCATGGTGATCAGTTCGAGCATGGATCGTCCTCCGGCGCTCCGCACTCTATACGAAGGGCCGCGACGCTTCGTCCATAGGTCCGACTTGCCGACCCACGCCGCGCTGGCTAGGGACCACCGCTGTTCTGGAGACGACCCCGATGTTCGAAGGCCTTGCCGCCCTGCTGACCGACCCCGCCGCCTGGGCGGCCCTGATCACCCTGGTGGTGATGGAGGTCGTGCTTGGCATCGACAATCTGATCTTCATCTCGATCCTGTCGAACAAGCTGCCGCCGGAACATCGCCAGCGCACCCGCCGCATCGGCATCGGTCTGGCCCTGATCATGCGCCTGGGCCTGCTGGCCACGATCGGCTGGATCGTCGGCCTGACCCGCCCGGTGTTCGATCTCGGCTTCGCGGGCGCGGGCTGGGACACCGCCTTCAGCTGGCGCGACCTGATCCTGATCGCCGGCGGCCTGTTCCTGGTCTGGAAGGCGACGACCGAAGTCCACCACGCCGTCGACACCAGCATCGGCGACGAGCTGCTGGAGAAGAACAAAACGACCGCCGTCATCAACAATGTCGGGGCGGCCATCGGCCAGATCATCCTGCTGGACCTGGTCTTCTCGATCGATTCCATCCTGACTGCCGTCGGCATGACGGATCATGTGCCGATCATGATGATCGCGGTGATCATCGCCGTCATCGCCATGCTGGTCGCCTCCGACCCGCTGGCGGACTTCATCGACAAGAACCCGACCATCGTCATGCTGGCCCTCGGCTTCCTGCTGATGATCGGCATGGTGCTGATCGCCGACGGCTTCGGCGTCCACGTGCCCAAGGGCTACATCTACGCCGCCATGGCCTTCTCGGCCCTGGTCGAGGGGCTCAACATGATGGGCCGCAGGGCGGCGCAGAAGAAGGCCGCGGCGCTGGAGGCGCGACAGGCGGAGCTCAACAAGGCCGAAACCGCCGAACCGGGGGTGTGACCATGCGCGCCGCGGCCATCGCCCTGGCGCTGCTGTTCACCCCCGCCGCACCGCGCTGAGCGTCCGCCGCGCGAGCGAACGGGAGCGCCGCCTGCTTCCTTCTCCGCTCCGGGGAGAAGGAAGCCGTGACGCTGTGCTTGCAGTTCGCGGATCTATAGTCGGGTTCAGAAAATATTCACCCGCCTTTTCAACGGCATCGCAGATTCTCGAGCCAATCTTCCCGCGGCAGGAAGAACCCGCCGTAGACTCCTGCCCATCCCGTC